>JANMXI010000215.1:0-2087 GCA_031394735.1 Pseudomonadota bacterium
CCTGGCGCGCAACGTCGCGGCCTACAAAGGTCACCTTGCCGCCTGCGACCAGACCCGCCGCGATGATCTCGACGGCCGCGGCAACCTCAGCGAGGAAGCGCTGGCGGAATTCACGCGGTTTTATCTGGCGACCTGCCTCGACCAGGTCACGTTCATGGAAGGACTGATGCAGCCGGATTCCCTACGCACCCGTATCCTGCTGTGGACCGAAGAAGAGATCCGCCTCGACCGACTGCCGTCGAAATCCGGCGCCATTCTCGAAGCCGTGCTCTACCGCGGTGACCTGCCGCGCGGCGACGCCGCCGGCATCGTCGGCACCGGCGACCGCCAGGCGCGCCGCGTGGTTTCTGCGCTCACCGACCGCGGTGTGCTGGTATCGGAAAGCACGCGCGCCTCACTACGCCTGGCTTTTCCGGCCGCGCTCGCATCACGCTGGATGCCGGGGTTGTTTCCCGAGCAAACTGCCAGCCAACCCTAAATCGTGGACACGTCGGGAATTTGCTTGTGGCCCAGATGACGGGGCACGGGCTGCTACTCGGGATCAGTGCCTTTAGGATATCGATTCCCGAAGTGGCTCTCATTATTCTGGCGTTGTCGATGTTGGTTGCGGGCCTCAGCCTTGGATCAGGACATCAGCGGCGTTCGCGGCAGGAATAGCAAGCACCTCGTCCTGAGACCGGGCAGTTGGTGGAATTCATGTGATTGATGATGCATCCCGGAGCATTCGGTTGCAGGGGATTGCACGCGAAAGTGTCCACTCGGTGTCCACCAGCGTGTCCACCGGTAACGCTGGTGGGTTCGTCATCGACCCAGATGGGAAACGTGAAAATTCGCAGATTGCAGGTGCTTAGGGAGTGAACCTGAATCACGCGGAATGAGGCAATTTATTCGAAAGCATCTGCCCGAATGGCAGATGTCTCAAACCGCGAAAAGTGACTCCCGCTGACCATCGCTTGTATTTGGCTGCTCTCGCAGTCCGCGTATTTCGGGTACCCACTCAATTTCCGCAAGATATGCTTCGACCACAGAATTGGCAATTCGCCGTTCTGCGATAGTTGACTAATCCGAGTCAAACACCGCGCGATCAGGTTCTCCTCATTCCGTCCCAGCGAATGCCCTCAACCGCTCGATGCGTTCGATCGCGCTCGGGTGCGAGTCATAAAATCGAGAGTAAATCCGATCCGGCGTCAGCGTCGACGCGTTGTCCCGATACAACTTCACGAGTGCCGTGACGAGCTTGCCAGCATCCGCGTGACGTGACGCGTATGCGTCTGCGGCCCATTCTTGCCGCCTGTACCACCCAGTACGAAGTGGCGTCGCAAAGAATGCGAAGACCGGGCCGATCAGGATGAGCAACAGCAGCGCCATTGGCGCCGACGGTTCCGGGAGGCCGACAGCTTCGACTACGCCCGGCTGATTCATCAACCAATTCAGCGAGGCGAATCCGACGGCTGTTCCGATCGCGGACGCAGCGAGTCGCTCATGCACATGATGCAATCGGAAATGCCCAAGCTCGTGCGCAAGGACGGCCACAATTTCTTCGCCGTCAATTTTGTTCAGTAAGGTATCGAACAATACGACCACTTTGTTACGCCCGATGCCGGTGAAATTGGCATTGCCGTGCGCGGACCGACGCGATCCGTCCATGACGAACACGCCGCGGGAGGAGAATCCACAGCGGTCGAACAACCCCGTCACGCGCCGCTCGAGCACGGGATCCGCCAGCGGCGAAAAGCGGTTAAAAAGCGGCGCGATAAAACGGGGCGACGCCCACGTGATTCCGATCGAGACCGCAGCAACGACCAGCGATGCCCAAATCCACCACCAGACCCCGCCCCGATCCATCAACAGGAGGATGATCACCAAGGCCGGGACACCGAGGGCGAGTCCCAACACCTGCCGCTTGCAGAAATCCAGCATATATATGTCGGGCGTCATCCGATTGAACCCGAAACGAGCTTCCAGCCAGAACGTTCTCCAGATGGCGAACGGCTGTCCCAGAAGTTGCAGCAAGAACAAGACGATCAGTACCACCAAGATCCCACGCCAGGGCTCCTGCAAATTGTCGATGCGAAGCGTCGCGTTAA
>JANMXI010000216.1:0-2804 GCA_031394735.1 Pseudomonadota bacterium
GATGTAATTGAAGAACGAGACTTCCGTCATCGTGACCGAGGGTGCCAGCGCGGCGCAGGGCTGGTACAGATTGGCCAACGTGAAATAGTCGAACAACGGCTTGCCGAAAGCCGCCACCGGCGTTCCGCCGACCTGGACGCCGTAACCGTCCAGCGAGTTGGGCTGGGCGCCGGGTTCAGTCGCCACCACGCCGTCGATCAATCCGGCCGTGTCCTGCTCGGCTGCGCGCAGCACGGAGGTGCCGCCATTGGAGGCAGACGCGGCGATGACAAGGGTGTTGGCCGCTGTGAAGCGAACGGCCCTGGCGCCGCTCACGTCAACGACTGGCGCGTACTGTTGGTTGAGCACATACAGCGCGTAAGTCGCAGCGGCCAGCGTGTCATTGCCCCAGTCTTTCTCGGGGTTGAGCTGCGAATGCGCATGCTTGAGCGCGACCCGGTTCGGAAAGGCCGCATTGAAAGCGCTTCGGGCGGCGTCGGTGATATTGGCGGCGAAATTGCTCGAAGCACCCGCCGCCGTGCGCGTCGCGCGCGTGCCGTCGGTCTTGTGAACCGTGTCGTCGGTCAGGTCGTACAGCCCCAGGCCCTTGCCGGCGTCGGTCAGCGCGACCGCGCAGCCGCGCTTCAGGCCCCAGTCGGCCGCGGTGCCGATAGCGCCGTAAACCCCGCGCGATCCAGAAGACGGCGCCAGCACGATGCACGGCGCGTTCACATCGAAGCTGTCCGGAATCTGGATTGCCATGGTCACGCGTTTGCGGCCCGCTGCATCGTCCAGAATTCCGATTGCTTCCAGTCCGGGGACCATCCCCTCGCCCAGGGTGTTGTTGCCTGCCAGATCGATGTTCGGGCCATACAGGACGCCGAATCCGCCATTGGCCGTGGTATCGACCAGACCGCGGTAGTTGGACTGGACGGCATTGCGGCGCAACTCGTCCGCGGTGGGGTTGGCCGGGTCGGCATAAGCCGGTACCGCGCCGGTGCTGATCAAGCCGGTTTTGCCCAAGCCGCCGGTCAGCAAATCCTGCGTCGCGGCGGTGCTGCCGGTTCCGACGGTCGTCGCCCGGTAGGCTTTCAGGCTGACGTCGGTGACGCCCGCTGGCAAGGCGTTGACCTCCTGGGGAGACTTACCGCTGTCCCCGCAGCCTGATATCAGCACCGCTCCCATAACCGCCACAACGGCCGTCCCTTGCGGAAAAGTCCGCTTCCCAATATTTTTGTTCATGCGTATGTCCTTGAATTTGTTGGCTGAATTGAAAGCATGGTCATAGCGGCGCCTTATCGGCGCCGCCGCCCCACCGTGCAGAACGGGCGGTGTCACCTTACCCGCTAAATCGAACCTGCTTTAGCGGGTGCGTGCCGATAGCTCAATGGTGTTATTTCTGATAGCGCCACTATCCGGCGCGAACAATGCAAACGACCCGCCTTGAAAAGCAAAACGCAAAGTGAGCACACCCCCTGGACTTGGCAGAAACAGTAAAAAACATTCCGCTACGACATGCTGGATGGGCTCGGCGAGGCAGCGTGCCACTTCGACGCGGACTTGACGCTGACGAGGCTGTGCGGAAGCCCCGCGGCGCTGCTCCTGTGATCCACAAGATTACTGCCGCACGTGACCTGATCCAGCTGGCCGGCTGGGAGGTGCTGCAAACGGTGGGCGAGAGACGATCTACGCGCTACTAACCGAATCTGCCGGGGTGGGTGGAGGGTTGAGTGGTGGTGGAAGGTAAGCCCACGCCACCCGCCCCTCTTACTCCCTCGCCCTTCGGGAGAGGGCTGGGGTGAGGGCTCCCCGCAAGCCGCCCAAAGCGCAAAACAGGCGGAATGCTGCCGAAAACGTCCATTTTTTTCGATCAAATCGGCCTGCATCGCTCGATTTATGGGCGTGAGAAGCTATTTATTTAATAGCGACCGATCATGAATCGGGATAGGAAGAAGCCTCACGGCCCCTCCTACACCACCGGACATACGGGTCACGTATCCGGCGGTTCCTCGAAACGACGTTGATCTCATGCTGCTCTGGCTGGTGCCAGTTCGGGCAGCCCCATTTGACGAAACAACTTTGCAGACAGCGCCAGATTCAACGCTGGCGTTTGACTCAGCAGCCCTGGGCCGTGTGCGCTCTTGCTGGTGTTCCAGGCCTCACGAACGCTGACCCCGCGTTTTTTGAGTTCGCGGTAACCCGCGCTGCCCCATTGTTTCCATGCGTAGCATCGTATGCACCGTCGCACCCATTTGTCGATCTCCGAATCCGACCGACTACTCAGCCCCGAAACATGGCGACAGTCACCAGTTCAGCCACCGCGTTAGCGGTTTGGTTCAACGTCGGAGATGACCGGGGCACAACACATGCGGCGAAGCCGCTTCTTGCTGTTTTGGGTCCGCGTCGATTGACATGTTTAGAGCTCAAAACTGAAGCCCCGCAAAGACTTCCTGCAGTATTTCTTCAAGCTGTTCAAAATTGGCGCTCGTCGACTCAGTGTAGATATTCATCAACTTTCCAGGCACCACGATGCCGTAATACCGAAAGTGCCGGCCAGTGTTGTCTTTCCCAAAGTACTGCAGGTGCCAGCCTCGATCTGCCTTAGTCATCTTCGGTTCAGCAATTTCCATCTTCAAGTTAAAACGCTTCGCGGCTGCAGCCTCACCGTCTAGGCGGAACTCCTGAAGCTTCTTGGTCATCCGTTCAAGGTCAACGCCCGTCTCCTTGAACGTCATCGTTGACAGAGTCAGGCCCACATTCTTTAGGCGCGATGTGACGTTGAACTGCTCAGGATCGGCGTTCGGCTGCTTCCGCCAATCGCCTTT
>JANMXI010000217.1:0-83901 GCA_031394735.1 Pseudomonadota bacterium
GGTATGACGAACGTTCACTTCACTGCAGCGTTGGCATCCCGGCCCACTTGCACTCAACAGTCGATGCTCACCGCCAATGATGGCGAACGTATAGGACGTGCGCTCCCCGCGGGAATTGACCAACACCGTGCCGGCCGGACCTTGCGCCACCGCGATCATGTCCAGACCGGCTCCACGCATGGACCACATGCCACGGCCACCAGGCCGATAGGCATAGGTGGACAAGCGTTGAGACTTGCCGGTCTCGCCGGCAAACCGCACTGAAATGCCCGTCAGCGCGTGCGGATTGCCACTTTGGTACGGCTCCTCATAGTGATAGTCCCTGACGGTGCGCCGGTCAGACAATGTGACGCCGATGAGATTGCCGAACGTGGGAAGGTTTTGATCCGCCGAGTGCACATAGGTAAAGCGTCCGATGGGAGAGTCAATCGCCGCAATGACTCTTTGGCTGACATTTCCCAAATCGCTGTACTGAATCCGCAGCATTCGACCGAGCGGGTCCGTCACGCTGAGCAATTCACCCCGGGTATCCCTCGAAAGGGTCAGCAGGTTGCCGTGACGATTGGAAATGCTGTCCAGCTTTCCGGCTGCATTGAACCGTAGCTGTCGACCGTTCGGCCATGTCCACAGAAAGCCCGTAACCGCTCCGCGATTCGACAGTAACTCCACGGTTCCATTTGAGGGATCTTGAGTCACACACAAGCTTCGGCGCCGCGGATCGCGCGTAAAAATGATCCGGCCGCCGTCGGCTTCGGTTACTTGGACCGTGTCGCGCCCCGCTACGATTTCAGTGTCGTAGGACAGGCGCCAACCAAAGCCGATGGATCCCGGTGCGCGGTCCAAAGAGTTGTAATGCCGAACGATCTCCAGACCGAGTTCACCTGGTAGCGGCGCCATATCAGTCTCGCGCTGATATTTGTTGCCGGTGATGAGGTTGATGGGGTTGCCGGCTCCCTGATCGGTGCCGCTCGTGTTTCCCAGACTGGCAGGACCCGCGCCACCACAGGTAGCACCAACTGGGCTAGGCCCACAAGTCGGACGACTTTGGGCAAACGAGTGATTCCCGATGAGGACTGTAAGCCCTGCGAGGCCAACAGCAACGACGGCCGATCTCAGCGTGCTTCCTGCACAGCGTATGTTCATGTGTACCCATCCTTAGGTCACGTTGGAAATTTCAAACCAATGCAGCACAGTCTGATGCCGCAGTTTGGATCACAATGCGGATCGCCCGCTTGACAGTGCTCACCCGGACCCGGGCTTCCCTCTCCGGTTCCGTCACTGCCCGCGCCCCCGCCACTTTCAGCGCCGGATCCATTGCCAGGCCCCGTTCCGCTTCCAGCGCCACCACCTGCCATGTTGTTGCTCACCGTCACCGTCGCCTGTTCGAAAGGCTCACTGGACATTCGCAATACGGCACGCGCAACAATTGGGATGCGTCCTTCGTCCAGAAGCCCAGCGACGAATTCGTCGTCGGCTCCAAAGGCGGCGAGTTCCAACGCTTTCACGTAAAAGCGACCTGCGAGCGGAACTTGCTTGGAGAGTGGTATTCCATAGGTAATGCGGAGCGCCAGCAGATTGGCGTCCTGCAGGCTCTGTCCGGAAGAATTTGTCGTTGGGTCACCGGGGCAACTTGGCCGATCGCGCGGACAACGCAGCATCAGAAGATTGGTGTTGGGAATGACCCGGACACCACCGCCGAAGCGTGAAGACAGCTCCGGACTGTTGAAGTCATCGAAGCTCTTCGACGTCGGCGACAAGATTTCCAGCCGCGCGGCGCCTGTCGCAAAGTCGGCCCGGACGAGCGCCAACGTTTTTGCGAGCTCGGAACTGTTGGCGCCACCGCCATAGTAGGGCACGAGCGCGCGTTCAAAGGCTGCGAACATGGCGGACGGTTTCGCATGTTCCACACCACCAGTTCGGGCCGCCTCGAATGCTGCGTAATTAAGATTGCTCTTGGCGTGAAACGCGAGCGCCGTTTGAACAGCGCCCAGGAAGACAAACAACAGCAGTGGAATGACGATGGCAAACTCCACCAGCGTGGCGCCGCGAGCGTAGCGTTCAAGATTTCGCATGACGATCCGCCAACAGCAACGCATCGCCGACCAGCAACTGCAGCCGCCGCACATCACCTTGCGCAAATTCCAGAACGCTGACTGCGCCCTTTTTTGCGGCGACCCGCCACGGGGGCACCGACTCCGCGATCTTCATCACTTTGTTATCAGCATCGAGAAAAACAATATCGATGGGGGATCGCAACAGGCCGGTATGAACACACCAGCACGGCTTGATGTGCATGGCACTCGAGGGTGGCAGTGGGGTCATGAATATGAGGCCGCGAGTTCGCGCCAGTACGGTTCGAGCCGGATAGACGTTGATAGGCTGTCTGCTCATAATCCCATCCTTAGGAATTTGATTGCGATTGGAAATCCAAGAACGATGAACGTGCATGGAAAAATGAATGCGATCAGCGGAAAGAGCATCTTGACCGGCGCTTCCATGGCCAGCTTTTCGGCCCGCGAAAATCGCTCCATTCGGCGTTGCTCCGCCTGAGCGCGTAAGACGGGACCGAGATTCATGCCAAGCGTTTCGGACTGAATCAACGCGCTGACTAGGTTCCCGATCGCAGGATCTCGCATGCGAGTCGACATGTCGCGTAAAGCCTCTATACGGGTCTTTCCAGCGCGACGGTCTCGTAGAACTCGCGCCATTTCATCGCGAAGGGGTCCAGGAGGCCCTTTGGCCACTGCATGTCCCAGGGCACTCTGCAAAGTGAGTCCCGCCTCGACGCACAAGGTAATGAGATCAAGGGCATACGGAAGCGCCTTCTGGACGCCGCGATGTCGCACGTCAATCCGGTCTCGCAGCCACAACATCGGTCCGATCACACCGCCGATTGCCGCCACCAACACGCCGGGAAGCGGGTTCAGGTGCCAGGCACCGGAGACAAACCAGGCCACCGCCACCGACACCGCCGTGCAAAGAATCGTGAATCCCATAAACTGATCTGCCGTCAGCGCATAGTCCAGCCCCGCCAACCGCAATCGGCCGGTCAAGTACGCCCTAAAACGCTCGGGCAAATGGGATCCAAGATGCGCTGCCAGCAATCGAACAGGCAACCAAGCCAGCCGAAAGGCGACGGGAGGAGCATCGCGATACTGTCGGTCCTCGACCGGCAGTTCTGACACGAATTGACCGATCAAGCCGGCAACGAGCGCGGCCGAAGTGCCGGCCGCTGCAGCAGCGGCGAGGGCGATCCATCCCAACCCTTGAAACAGGGCACTCATACGTCGATGCTCACGATGCGTCGAATGACATACACGCCGAGAAATTCGAAAACGCCCATCACTGCAAGCGTTGCAATCCCGGCACGGGTCACGAACAACTGCGACATCTCTGCCGGCTCCATGCGCATGAGAATGAGCAACAGGACGATCGGAAGAAGACCGACAATCACGGCCTGTAGCTTTCCCTGAGACGTGAGTGCTCGGATCTTTGATTCGATGGCGAGCTGATTGCGTAACGTCGCCGCCGATCGTTCCAGCGCCTCAGCAAGGCCACCACCGGAGTCATAGGCAATTCGCATTGCCGACACCGCAAGCGCAACGCTTTGAAGGTTGATGCGCGCTGCAAGATTCTCCAAGGCCACGTCCAACGATACGCCCAGCCGTTGTTCTCGCAGGACAATCGCAAATTCCTGGCTGGTTGGCACCGGCAGTTCGGCCCCGATCTGTTGAATGGCGGTACTCAGAGAACTTCCCGCACGCAGGGCACCGGCCAGCATCAGCAAAGCATCCGGAAATTGTCGCTGCAGGGAACTGCGTCTACGACGGCGCAAGATCAGAATGGCGATGGCGGGGAACAACGCAGCACTGACGCCGCAGACGATCGCGATGACAAGGTTGTGCGTCGCGAACAGCATTGCAAATACGACGGCGACTGAAAAGAAGGCCGCTACTACATAGAGCAGTTGTGGATCCAAAAAGACAAACAATTCCAGAAGCGACATCCGCGCACGAGCGGTGGTTGCCTCACGGTGCTTGGCGAGTCGCTGGACGCCTTGTTCGATAACGATCACAACAACCAGCGCAGCTGCAACCGCCGCCAGAAGAGTGACTACCCAAGGTAGTAGAATCATGCGTTCACCCGCTGGAAGCAATCAAGGTCTACAGACTCGCCGCGGTCGCGGAGCGACTCATAGAAGGAGGGTATGCAATCGCAGGCTTCGAACGCGCCCGCGACCCGGCCATCACTACGGCGGCCCGCGCGCTGAAATCGAAAAATCTCCTGCAATTGAATGCGGCCGCCTTCCATGCCGCATACCTCGGTAATGCTCGTGATCTTGCGCGAACCACAGGCAAATCGAGTCTGTTGCACGATGATGTCTACGGCTGAGGCGATCTGGTCCCGTATGGCGGCAAGCGGAAGCGCGTCGCCGGCCATCAGTACCAAAGTCTCCAGTCTCATCAGGGCATCTCGGGGTGAGTTGGCATGCAGCGTCGTCAGCGATCCCTCGTGCCCGGTGTTCATGGCCTGCAGCATGTCCAAGGCTTCGCCCCCACGGCATTCACCCACGACGATACGGTCGGGCCGCATACGCAACGAGTTTCTGACCAGATCTCGAATGCTGACAAAGCCGCGTCCTTCCGCATTCGCGGGCCTGGCCTCCAGTGACACGAGATTGGGGTGGTCCAGCTGCAATTCCGCCGCGTCTTCAATGGTGATGATGCGCTCCGCGGACGGTATGCAGGCCGACAAGACATTCAGAAAAGTGGTCTTTCCCGACCCTGTACCGCCTGACACGACGATGTTTTGCCGATGGGAGACACACAATTCCAGAAACGCTGCCATCGGCACGGACAGCGTGTCGAGCGCAATCAGATCCTCAATGCGCAGACGCTTGCGGGCAAACTTGCGAATGGTTAAGGAGGGTCCCTTCAATGCCAGGGGTGGAATGATGGCATTGACTCGCGATCCGTCCTTCAGCCGCGCATCCACCATGGGCGAGGATTCGTCGATCCGACGGCCGAGCGGCGCCACGATGCGCTCGATCACGCCATGTACTGCCCGATCGCTGGAGAATGCGTACGGGTGTCGCTCGATGCGCCCCGCCCGTTCGACGAATATCTCATCGCAACGATTGACCATCACCTCGCTGACCGAATCATCGCGAAGCAGGTGCTCCAGCGGACCCAACCCAATGGCCTCGTCGAGAACCACGTTTGCCAGAGCATCTCGATCGACAGTCGCCGGGAGTTCCGACAGTCCCTCGACAATTTCGAGGACGAGTCGCTGTGTTTCGACGCGCAGCTCGGAATCTGACATCCGGGTGAGGTCGCGCCGACGCAGGTCGATGGTCAGCAGAAGCAGCTCATGGACATGAATGCGCCATCGCGCAGGTACGCTCGCCTCGGTGTTCATGGCGTCTCCAGAGTCCGCGCCGCTTCATCACGCAGCATGTCACGCCGCGCGTTGGCTTCTGCATCGCCGGGTTCGACAATCCGCGCGGTAACGAAGATGACGAGTTCGGTATCTCGTCGCTCGGACTTACGACCTTTGAACAGATGACCCAAGATGGGCAGGCGTCCCAGCCCAGGCACACTGTCGGTGGTGTTGCCTTTGCCCCGCTGTAGCAAGCCAGCAATGACCATGGTTTCACCCGACTTCACATTGAACCAAGTATCGGCCTCACGGGAGCGCAAACCCGGAACACCGGAGAGCGGGTTCAAACTGGCATCGGGCTCGCTCACCATCGCGCGAACGGACGAGAGAATCGCCCCCGATTCCATCGCGATCGGGGTGATCTCCAATTCAACTCCAAATTTCTTGAAGGTGATTTGGGCGGAGCCGTCTTGATTGATGGCCTGAAATGGAATCTCGCCACCCACCAGGAAGCTCGCTTTCTTGCCGCTGCGAGCGGCCAGCTGTGGATCGGCCAGGACGACAGCTTCACCCTGGGTTTCCAGGATGCTGATGGTCGAGGCGATGGAACTGGCGACTCCGATCCGGCCCTTGAATGGTTCCACCTGCGGACCGGGCAAAGTCGACTGCCAGCGAATGCCGAAGTCCTGCGTGTGATTTCGAGCGACTTCGATGACGCGCACGTCGATCAACACCATTTTTTCCCAGGCACGATCCTTCTGAAACGCGGCAAGATTGACCACCTGCGGATAGTGCTTCGACAGCTCGCCCAGCTTGAAAAGCTGCGCTTCGCTCAAATCGGTTCCATCAACCAGGATCTTGTCGCCGAGCGCCCTGACCGAGACGTTGGGCATTTGCCCGATGAATCCCTCGATTTCATGCGCAAGACGCTGCATGTCGAGCGGCACGACATGAATGGACCAGCGCTCCGGGGTTCCGGCATCGTCCAGGAGGTTGAGGGAGGTTCGGCCCGGGCCGCGCGCAACGATGATGACGTCGCCATTGGCAAGCGCCGATGCGCTGATGACACTGCTCCGACCAACGACGACACGCTTGACGTGCGGTCGCGGCATGACCGTTGTTTCGCCTACATACAATTCGATTTCTGCAGAGCCTGGCTCCGCGGACGCGTAGCCGGCGAGACACATCAGGCATGCGGCAGCAATCTTATGAACCGCCTTCATGGCAAGGCCTTAAGCCGGTCGGCATAGATGACTTGTACCGACAGACGCTTCTGCGAGGCTGGAACAAGGCCCAGAATGCTTTGTGCATCCTCCTTCAACATTTGAATATCGTCTTCGTCAGTGGGCGTTCGGAGCACCGCCGTGAGGTGGCCAAGCTCGCGCGCCGCAAAAATACGGCGCGCATCCTCGGGACTCACATCCAAAGTCATCGTGTTGTAGTTGCGGGAATCTGCTGCGGAATCCTGCACTGGTCGGGCGTCGGTGCGCATTCCCGTCGCCAACACGAGTGCACGCTGCAACAACGGCAGGAGCGTGGTTTGTGCGTTGCGTTTGACGGATACGAGCAAGTCGATGCGATCACCCGGCGTCACGAGACCGGACACCGAACTGATGTCATCGACGGGAACGGTGACTGCGCGGCGTCCCGGCTCAATACGATCCGACAGCGAGCGCGGACCTTGGGAAGCCAACTGCGCCCACAAAATGGGTTGCCCGCGTCGCGCCGGCACATCGAGGGCGGCGTTGTCGAATCGACTCAACTGATCCGGAGTCAGAGCATCCGCGTACGCCCACTCTTTTGGGATGGAGCGGATGGAAACTGTATCAGCATTCAATCGGGTGCCCCGCGGCATGTCCTGGTTGGCGACCACCTGTTTGACAAGCTCGACCTTCGCCTTGCCGGATTCGACGGCGGCGACACGATCCGCGATGTAGTAGTCGGCGCCGAAGCCTGCTCCAGTACCGAATACAACGGCGGCTCCGAGCACGATCCAACGTGGCGATATCTTCACGACCATTCCCTTCCTTGGGTATGTTTGAGCTATGGAATCGAGATTGCCGACGCAAACCGCGCGTAGGCGAGACGCACCGAGTCAATCAGCAGGGTCACGACCGAATCGCCCGATCCTGAATCGAGTGTCAACAACGCGAGAACCACCATGCAGCCCACCAGATACTCGACGCTGGATTGCCCATCGCACCGGGTTGGCCGGCCCACCGGACTCACGGCTTTGATCCTGTCGATATGACCGAGATCCAAGTTCGCCCGCGTTCGCGTGTCATGACAATTTCCACCGAGCGAGTCGGGCCCGTGAACGCCAGGATCTCGCCTTGGCGCCCGTCGGCGTCGACTACATGGCGATCGGTGAGCCGCAATCCCAGTCTCGAAAGCCGGCGCTTAAAGAAGTCGGCATTCGGCCCGAGACCCACGGGAGAATGGGCCATGATGCTTTGGGTGGATGACTCTCCATCGCGAGTTCCAACGCGTGTCAGGAGCTGCGCATCAGGAGGCAACGGCACCGCACTTGTGCCACGGCCGGCGTCGCTGAGATTCGCCTCGCTTACCCTCGCCCGCGTCACGCGCGAGTTCAACGATTGAAGTTCGACCGTCACGAAGCGCTGTGCGCGAGGCGCGGCGAGAACCAGACCTCGATCCACCTTGAACTCCACATGGTGCTCGCCAAGGTAGCGACGATAGAAGTCTGCACTCTCTTCCATACCCAGATTCAAGCGCCATTCCCGAATGTGAGTCGGGATTTCGTTGACGATCAGGTCTCGATCGAAGGAACCCGGGGTCGAATCAATCGGCGCCGGAGCTTCATTCATTCCGTAGCCAATGGCGGCGAATAACGTCAGGGACACAACGCTCATGGCACACACCCACTTTCCAAGCGATCGCATGGCACGACTTCCCATTCTTTGAGACCGGGCTTCATTGGTTCGTCCGTCAGAAGGCGCGGCAATTGGCCGACGACTTTGAGCAGCGGGTCCAGTTGCCCGCTGGGATAGACAGAAACACCCGCATTCTCGATGCGCAATTGGACATCGCGAGCACCCAAGGCGCTCCAGTCGTCAACCAACAGGGCTGTCCTTCGCGCAATCGCCGGCAACAGCACTGGACGAACAGTTACAGTGCCGGTTATCAGATTGCGGGACCGCAAGTCGAAACCGTCGCGCCACCAATGCCGGGCGGCAGGAAAGGGATCGCGCGTAGCGGCTCGAGTGATGACACTGATGTTGTTGCGCAAATCCGGAAGTAGCGGCTGAGCGCGATGGTCCACCCATAGACCATTGCGCTCAGACAAGGCATCGCTGGGTGGCTCCGCTGTGTGGATCGGCACATCTGATCGACTGAAAAAGCGTCGTGCTACGTCAGCTGCAATCTGATCGTCGTTCAGGCGCCCATTCAGAGGATCGTGCGCGATTGATTCGAAGGCGACGTAGCGACTGGCGATTTCGGCTGTATGAATCAAGTCCAGATCACGGCCCAATAGTGGAATCAGCAGTAGCAGAGGCGACAATGCCGCCAAAAGGACGCAGAACTCCGCCATCGCCTGCCCACAATGCGTGGATTTGAGATGTGCGCTCATGGCAACACCACGCCGTCCTGCCGAAATGCCGCGTAGAGACGATCTGCGGGCATGGGCGAGACGAGTCTGACGCGCCAGTAGGGGTCGAACAGGCTGCCCCGTTCTACGCGGCGGTCCGCGCGCTCGTCGGGTCGTTCGAAAAAGACCTCGGCTCTGGACAAAGCGGCAACGACATTCCCCGGAGAGCGTCCGTCGAATACCGCCAACCGCCCACTGGGTTGCACCTTGGCCGCTGCCCCCGCCGTCAGAGTTGATGCGCGCGGTTTTGATGCAAAGATGCTCAAGCCCGTGGTCGGCCGCTCGCTGCTCGAATCGCTGACGTCGTACACGGAAGGCAACCCGCTGAACAACGCCGGCATGAAATACTGTGTAGAAGTAGAGCCACTCTGGGGGGATGAGCCAACAGTTGCCCATCCGCGAGCCACCGTGTCCTCCGTGCTGCCGCTGAACAGACCCCCATTGTCGCGGTAGGTCAGGTCATCGACCGCCGCCCAATGGTCGAAATCCTGAAGATCAGTTCCCCCGGTTCTCTCCAGTCGCTTGGAACCCAGAAAGCCGAGAAGATTGCGCAACGTCCACTGTCGTTGCTTTGAGAAATCGTCACGCGAACGACGGACCACGTCGGCAAGCCGGCCCCGATCGTTGCCGCCATAGCGCTTGATAAACGAGTCGAATTCGTGGGTAACCGGAACAATGGACACTTGTATATTCTCGTCTGTGGTCTTCGCGACCTCAGCTCCAAGGGGATGCTGACGAACCGACTGTCGGACAAGGGTTTCCGAGAGTTCCAATCCCTGGCTTGCAAGGTCGGCGGCGGTGACTGCGGCCGCGGCACCGTAGTTGACGTACTGAGCGATTTCACGTGGATCCACACCGCCGTACGCGGTTGCATACGCCTCGCCCACCAACACCGCCTGCAGTTGTCCCCAGCGGAGCAGATCGTTGGGTGGAATCAGGTCGCCGAGACGCCCTGACGCATGATCCAGGTTGACCCACAGGTCCGCGAAGTAGTTGGTCCACGAGGCGAGCGACAAAGCCTGCGCAAGCGCCACTTGATTGGCGATGATGGCGCGTGTGGCGTACGCTGAATAATTCAGTGCACGCGCTTCCACCGTTGCAGCGCTGTACGCCGCCGCGTCGGCGGCATTGGCGATGCGGATCTTCTCATCCACCAATTGCCCGCTCGACACGGCGAAGTACATGAACAACGCGCAAATGAACAGGCAGACGACCGCCAGAGGTAGCACTTGCCCGGATTGACGCAAAAACACGATCGTTACCGCGCGGCGTTGCCGGTGTAATTACTCAAATTGCGGCGCGTGTTCGCATCGGTTTCAGCCGACGTGGCCGCTGCTTGTGCGTTGGCTTGGGCCGCGGTGCCGTTGCCACCGGCCAGCTCCTGCGCGATCGCAGCCGTCTGGTCCCGTACGGTGTTTCCAAAGAATTGATACACCGCAATGGCGGCGATGGCGATGAGCGCCACGATGATGACGTATTCGGTCATTCCCTGACCTTTCTGAAGCCCTGCAAGACTTGAGTGATTCATATGCCCTCCTTGGCTTTAATTTGAATTCAACTTGGGGGCGTGAGAATGAACCTCGAGCGGGTGGTCGCCAATCTCCTATTTGAGTGCGTTCATACAGATTTGAAGCGCGTAGCTCACCCCACCGGCGCCGACATCTGCACCACCGGCGACACATCCTTATCCGACACCAGTACCGTCATCAGATTGGTTACCAGTAACGCCTTCTGATCCTGGTTCAATTGCACCACCTCATTCTTGGTCAAATCCTCGATGGCCAGCTGAACCAGTGATACGGTCCCCTCCACAATCACCCGTCTGGCCGCCAACACCGCCTGCGCCTGCTGCCTCCGCAGCATCACGCCAGCAATCTCAGGCGCATAAGCAAGGTGAGCCAACCGCGCATCGATGATCTCCACCCCCGCAATCGCCACATGATCCCCAATCGTGTCTTTCAGTTCCGTCGACACGGCCTCCACGTTGCCCCGCAGGCTCTTGCTCTTGTCATCCGCATCGTAAGGATGCGTGCCCGCCACCTGCCGTAGCGCGGATTCGGCCTGCTGCGCGATGAAACCCTGGTAGTTCTCCACGGCAAACGACGCGCGCGCCGTGTCTTCCACGCACCAGACGACCACCGCAGCCACTTCGATCGGATTCCCCGAAAAGTCGTTCACCTTCAAGGTCGGCGTGGTCATGTTCACCACCCGCAAGGACATCCGGTGGCGCCGGACCAGCGGGTTGAACCACCAGAAGCCATCGCGGCGGATGGTGCCGGCGTATTTGCCGAAGAAGGTCAGCACCACGGCCTGTTTGGGCTCCAGCACCGCCATGCCGCGGGTCATGATCCAGAAGGTGACGACGGCGGCGCCGATCTTGAATATCGGTGGGTTGCCCGGGTCCCCGAGCAGGTTCTGCCAGATGAAGTTGCCGATGACGGCCAGGGTGATCAGGCCCATCAGCAACGCGATGATGCCGGGGATGTAAAAGGCGTTCTTTTCCTCGATATCGTCCGCGGCTCGTGATTTCAACGTCATAACCAGGCACTCCTACAGGATCGGTCTTGGCGGGTATCTTACGCCGCGTCGCAGATTGGCGAAATTGATTGCCTCCGCAGATTCCATTGATAATCTCTATCAACCCATGATCAATCTGAAAGATCTCAAATACCTGGTGGCCATCGCGGACACAGGGCATTTCGGCAAGGCGGCGGAAAGCTGCTTTGTCAGCCAGCCGACGCTGTCGGCGCAGTTGAAGAAGCTGGAGCAGACCCTCGGCGTGCAGCTGGTAGAGCGCCAGCCCAACAACGTCAAGTTGACCGAGATCGGCAAGCAGGTGGCGGCGCGCGGACGGCACATGCTGCAGGAGAGCGAGGAGATCCTGGAACTGGCACGCGCCAGCGCGGACCCGTTGACCGGCAAGCTCAAGGTGGCGCTGATTCCCACCATCGGGCCCTACCTGCTGCCGCGGATCACGCAGAAGATCCGCAAGGCCCTGCCGAAGATCAGCCTGATGCTATATGAGCATCAGACCGAAGCCTTGTTGAAGAAACTGCAGGATGGCGAACTGGATGTGGGCATACTCGCCCTTCCCGTTCCAGACGACGGCATGCGCACACGCGTGCTGTATGACGAGAATTTCCTGCTGGCGGTTCCTGAAGAACATGCCTTGGCGAAGCGCACCCGCGTCAAGGTCGAGGACCTGCAAGATCAGACCGTGCTGCTACTGGAAGACGGCCACTGCATGCGCGATCACGCGCTCGAAGTGTGCAGCCGCGTCGATATCCGCGAGGCCGAGAACTTCCGCGCCACCAGCCTCGAGACGCTGCGACAGATGGTGGTGGCGGGCCTGGGCGTAACCTTGCTGCCGCAGCTTGCGGTGGAGCCGCCGTTCGGTTCACAGCGCGGGCTGACGACTTTGAAGTTCGCGAATCCGCAGCCCAAGCGCACGGTAGGCGCCATCTGGCGCAAGTCCACCACGCGTGCGGCGGCAATTGACGCCGTGTGCGACGTCATCGAACGGGCGATGAAATGACACGCAACGCCCCCGACCACGAATGGGCCTTTCATGCGGACGACGCAGCGGTGCTGCGCGCGCTGGAAACCGGCCAGCATGAAGAGTCTTTGCGCGAATTCTTCGGTCTGGATGCCTACACCGACCTGACTGCGCTTGCACAGCAAGCCGCCGCAGTCCACACGCTACGCTCCAAGCGACGCGGCGCTGCCCCGCCCCACCGCGTGCTGGTACTCCCCGGTATCATGGGCTCGAAGCTGGGTCGAGCGAAGACGGCCGCGTTCAAATCCAAGGTATTGTGGATTGATCCGCTGCGCATTGCCGCCGGCCAGTTGACGCAGCTTGCGCTGCCGCGCGGCGCCAACTTGAAGCCACTCGGCGTGATGCTGTTCACCTACGCCAAGATCAAGCTGATGCTCGACATCGCCGGCTTCGATGCGAGCTTGCACGCGTACGACTGGCGGCTGGACTTGAGTGAACTCGGCGCGCAATTAGCCGAACGCATTCTCAAAGAGGATCAGCCTGTTTCCATCGTCGCGCACAGCATGGGCGGTCTGGTGACGCGAGCCGCATTGAGCCTGCTGCCCAAGCGTTGCGTCCGCCGCGTGGTGCTCGTCGGCGTGCCCAACGCCGGCACCTACGCACCCGTGCAGGCGCTGTGTGGCACCTACCCCGCCGTGCGCAAGATCTCCATGCTCGACCTGAAGCACTCGGTGGAGTTTCTGGCGAAGTCGGTGTTCAGCACCTTTCCCGGCTTGTATCAGCTGTTGCCCGCGCGGAATGCCAAGGCCGCGGTGGATATTTACGACCCCCAGGTCTGGCCCAAGGCTCAGTCGCGTCCCGACGCCGCATTGTTGAAGCAGGCGATCAAGGTGCGCGAGATGTTCGCGCCACCCGATGCACGCTATCACCAGATCGTCGGCATCGGTCAGGACACCATCGTCGGCATCCGCCCCGACGACGGCGGTTTCGCCTACGAACTGAAGCAAGCCGGTGACGGCACCGTGCCGCTGGCCTCCGCCTTGCTGCCCGATGTGCCCGCCTACTACGTCGCCGAGATTCACGGCAGCCTCACCAACAATTCGCAGGTCATTCACTGCACGCTCGAATTGCTCAAACGAGGAAGCAGCAAGGGCCTGCCGCAGCGCTGGACCCCCAGCCGTCGCCGCGGCCGTACGATCACGGATCAAGAATTGCGCACGCAATTCCACGCCAAGATCGACTGGCGCAAACTCGATTCGGCCGGTCGCGAACGATTGATGGGCCAGTTCAGCGGCAACAATCTCACCAAGGCCGCACCCAAGCCCCGACACAAGATTGAACTGCGCATAGCCTACGGCAACATCGCCGATGCCGACGGCAGCGCGCTGGTATTGGGCATTTTTCGCAACGTGACGCCCGGCGGCGCGGCCATGGCCGTGGACCAGCGGCTGAATGGCGCCATCCGGGAGTTCACGGCTCGCCGCATGTTCTCCGGCGACGCAGGCCAGATTTTTGCGATGCCCGCCGGCAGCCGTAAGCTGCGCGCCAAATCGGTGATCTTCGCCGGCATGGGCGACTTCGACCGCTTCGATGCGCAGATGCAATCCTTTGTCAGTGAGAACGTCGTGCGCACGCTGGCACGAACCCGCGTACACGATTTCGTCACCGTGCTGTTCGGCACCGGCTCCGGCCTCAGCATCGCCGATGCGCTGAGCAATCAATTGCGCGGATACTTTCGGGCGCTCGAAGCGTCGGAGCCTGGCTATGACCTCCGGCGCATCACCTTCTGCGTTTACGACCAACGACGACTGCAACAATTGCGCAAGGCGCTGCGGACTCTGGCCCGCGGCGAGATCTTCGCCAACGTTGATGCCACGATCACCGAGACGCGTCTGCGCGCGATGCCACAAGAGGTTGTGGGCAAACCCACTGTCGCGTCTGTCCCTGCCATCCCCACGCCGCCAACCGCGTATCTCATCCTGTCACAGGAGCCCGGTGATCTCGCGGACGACCGATTTACTGTGCGCAGCGCGCTGCTCAGCTCCGGCGCAAAGGCCGCCGTGTTGAGCAGTCGCCAGGAAGTCCATCGGCACGATCTGGAAGCGCTGCTGGACGACCTGAACGGCGGAGATTTCAACGAACGCGATCTGAAGCGCTACGGCGAACGGCTCGGCGCGCTGATGTTGCATCAGGACATGCGCGATGCGCTGCTGCAATCCAAGGCCAGTCACCTCGCCGTGGTGCACGACGCCGCCATGTCGCAACTCCCCTGGGAAACCTTGAGCCTCGGCGCGTGGACCCCGGCGATGACCGCTGGCCTGTCGCGCCGCTATGCTGCCGAAAATCTGTCGGTGGCACGCTGGAGCGAGACTCGCCGACTGGGCGAGACGTTGGAAGTCCTGCTGGTCGCAAACCCCACGCAGGATCTGCCCGGCGCGCAAACCGAAGCGCAGCGATTGATGCGCGTGTTCGCCGGCCGCGCCGACATTCGCCTGCATGTCGTGCAAGGCGCGCAGGCAACGCGTGCTCGATTGTTGAATGACTTCCGCTCCGGCGCCTTCGATGTGCTGCATTACGCCGGGCACGCGCATTTCGATGAGCGCGAGCCGCAGCGCAGCGGCATCTACTGCGCCAACGGCGACATTCTCAGCGGCAGCGACCTGGCCACGCTGCAAAGCCTGCCATCGCTGGTGTTCTTCAACGCCTGCGAATCGGGGCGGTTGCGCAGCGCCAGGCCCGGCCATCGGATCCGCCGCTCATTGGCAGCCACCGACGGTCTGGCCGAGAGCTTCCTGCGCGGCGGCGTGGCAAATTATCTGGGAACTTACTGGCCGGTGGGCGATGATGCCGCGCTGGCATTTTCAACTGCGCTGTACTCGGGCATCGTGGCCGGCAATGCGCTGGGGTATGCGATCAACCGCGCCCGCGCGACGGTGCGCAAAACCGGTTCCTGTGATTGGGCCGACTACATGCACTATGGCAGTTACGAATTTGCGATCAAGGGGATTTGAATAATGAAATATTCGTTGATGATTCGGATACTCGCCGCCGGCGCACTCCTGGCAGGCAATGCAGGCTTCGCGCAGACGCTAGCCGCACCCGAGACGAAGATCGTGAGCGCAGTCGACAAGGGCAATGCCGCCGCCGAGTCGCTACTGGAAACCCTGGTCAATATGAACTCCGGCACGTTCAACATCGCCGGCGTGACCGCCGTCGGCAAAGCGCTCGAAGAACAATTCCAAAACCTGGGGTTCAAGACCACCCTCGTCAATGAAGACGCGGTGAAACGCGCGCCCTCGCTGCTGGCCGAGCATCGCGGCCGCCCCGGCAGCAAACGACTGCTGCTCATCGGTCACATGGACACCGTGTTCGAGCCCACGCACCCGTTTCAGCGCTTCGAACGCAATGGCAACCTCGTCAAAGGACCCGGCGTCAATGACATGAAGGGCGGATTGGTGGTGATGATCGCCGGCCTGAAAGCGCTGCAAAGCGCGGGCCTGCTAAAAGACGCCAACATCAGCGTGTTCGTTTCCGGTGACGAGGAAGCGGCCGGCGATCCACTGGAAAGCTCACGTAAGGACATGATCGCCGCGGCGAAGAACGCCGACATCGCATTGTCGTTCGAAGGCGTCGTGGTGCACGACGGATTGGAGTACGCCAGCACGGCGCGCCGTGGCGCCACTCAATGGCGTCTGAACGTCAAAGGCAAAGCGGCGCATTCGGGCAGCATCTTCACCAAGGACACCGGTGATGGCGCCGCGTTCGAGATGAGCCGGATCCTGGCGCAGTTTCATGACACGCTGCGCGAACCCAATATGACTTATAGCGTCGGATTGGTTCTCGCCGGCTCGCAGATCAATCTGCAGCCCAATGGCAATGCCAGCGTGACCGGCAAAGGCAACATCGTTCCCGGCGAAGCCTTGGCCATCGGTGATCTGCGCGTGCTCTCACCCGATCAACTGACGCGCGTCGAGGACAAGATGAAGGCCATCGTCGCCGCCAACCTGCCCGGCACGCAGGCGACGCTGGCGATCGAGCAAGGCTATCCGCCCATGGCCGCGACGCCGGGCAATGTCGCGCTGTTGACGGAGCTCAACGTCGTGAACAAATCCCTCGGTTCGCCGCCGATGCAGGCACTGGATCCGATGCTGCGCGGCGCCGGCGACGTGTCTTTCATCGCGCCGTTCATCGATGCGCTCGATGGCATGGGGCTCGCCGGTGAAGGGTCGCACACCGCGCTGGAGACCGCGGACTTGAGCCGCCTGCCGCTGCAGACCAAGCGTGTCGCCTTGCTGCTGCACCGACTGAGTCAGCGTAAGTGACGCAGGTCACTTCATGCTGACGAAATCGTTTCACGAAGGACCCGGCGGACTGCTGTTTGCCGATATCGCCAATGACTTCGCCACGGCTACCGTCTGTTTACAGGGCGCACATCTGACGCATTGGCAACCTCGATCGCAAACCAAGCCCGTCATCTTCATGGCTGCAGCCGCGCAATATGCACCGGGGAAGTCCCTCCGCGGCGGCATTCCTCTTTGTTGGCCCTGGTTCGGTCCGCATGACACCGACCCCTCGCAACCCGGGCACGGCTTTGCGCGTTCCGTCCTCTGGCAGACCCAGGGTCTGGTTCAACGTGATGACGGCGCCAGTCAACTGCGGCTGTGCCTGACGGACGACGACGCAAGTCGCGCGCGGTGGCCGCATTCGTTCCGCTTGGAGTACGAGATCATCGTGGGTGAAACTCTCGAGCTCGCGCTGGTCACCACCAACACCGGTCTCGCGCCGTTTGTAGTCGGCGAGGCGCTGCACACGTATTTCAATGTAGGTGATATCGACTCGGCCCAAGTCGTGGGACTCGACGGCGTCACCTTCACCGACAAGGTGACCGGTGGCCAGCGCCGACAACAAGCCGGCGCGATCACCTTCGGTGAGGTAGTTGATCGCGTGTTCGTCGACACCGAATCGCCCTGCACTCTCGTCGACTCCTCGCTCAGGCGCCGCATCCATATTGCCAAGACCGGCAGCCGCTCCACCGTGGTGTGGAATCCGGGATACGACCGGGCCTCGCGCTTTGCGGACCTGGGTGTCGCACCCGCCAGCAGCGGCAGTTGGCGGCAGATGGTTTGTGTTGAGAGCGCAAATGCGTTGGAGAACCAGGTGACGATTGCGCCGGCGGAGAGTCATCGGATTGGCGTGACCTATCGAGTCGATGCCTGGGCGCAATTGCCCTAGAATTGCAGCCCTTGATACCGACACCCGGGAATACGATGACAAGAACGGCCATTGGAACCGCGCTGGCGCTGCTCCTTTTCAACACACCGCTGCTGGCGGAAGAAAAGCCCACGACACCTGGCCATTACCTCTTCGCCTGGGCCGGCGACGTCGCCGGCAAGGGCAATGACTTTCTCGCCGTGATCGACGCGGACCCCGCTTCAGCAACGTACGGGAAACTGGTGACGACCACCGCGACGGATCAGAAGAGCATGCAGGTTCATCACACCGAATACACGATGCCCGACAGCGGAATGCTGTTCGCGAATGATCACCTGGCCGGGCACACCTTCATTTTCGATTTGAACAACCCACTGCACCCAACCGTTGCCACGAGCTTCACCGACATGGGCGGATTCAGTCACCCGCATTCCTTTCTCCGGCTGCCCAATGGCCATGTGCTAACCACCTTCCAGCATATGCATCATTCTGAGGGTGCCGTGCACATGGGCATCACCGGCGGACTGGTCGAGATCGACGATCGCGGTCAGGTGATTCGTTCATCAAGCACGGCGGATCGCGCATTTCCCGATGCGCTGTTAATGCCCTACAGCTTGGTCGTGCTCCCGGAACTCGACCGCGTCGTCGTGACCAATTCGTCCATGCACGTTGAAGATGCCAACGGCCATACGTTTCAGGTGTGGCGGCTGTCCGACCTGAAGTTACTCAAAACGCAGTACTTGGACACCGGTGGCCGACGCTATGGCGAAATCAATCCCGAGGAACCTCGGCGTGGACCCGACGGATCCATCTTCGTACAGACGCTCGCTTGCGGTATTGAACGCATTACCGAGGTCGAGACGTCGCATCCCTCCTCGAAGCTCGTCCACGTGTTTCCCGGCGGAGGTTGCGGCGTTCCCACCATCGTTGGTCACTATCTGATTCAAAGCGTTCGCCTAACTCACGGGTTGATCGTGCTCGACATTGCCAATCCATCAAAGCCTGTGGAGGTGTCGCGATTGGCAATTAACGATGCGTTCGTTCCTCACTGGACCAGTTGGGATGCGAAAGCGCAGCGACTCGTCGTGACCGGCTACGGCAGCGATCACCGACTGTTTCTGGTGAAACTCGACCAGGCGACGGGCGAGCTGGCGATGGACACGGCCTTCCACGATGCCGACGGCAAGCCCGGTTTCAGCTTTGAGGAACGCGAATGGCCGCACGGCTGGAAGGGAACGGCGAATCCGCATGGAGTCGTGTTTTCGCGCTGAGCCCCACGTGCGTCTCAGTGCTTCACGCCCTCGGTGATCAAAGGTACTTCAGTGCGCTGAAGATCGGCCGCCACCTTCTCCATCGCACGCATGGCCCGCAGATGGTTGCGGCCTGCGATTTTCAGCACGTCGTCATCGGAATACCCTCGACGCAATAGCTCCGCGAACAAATACGGGTAGCGCGTGACATCGCCGAGGCCCGTCACCATGTCGCTGGTTTCAGCATGGTAGAAGTCCGCGCCGATGCCGACGTGATCGACACCCGCCACTTTTCGGATGTGGTCGATGTGGTCCGCGACATCTCCAATCGTCGCCACCGGCGGGCCGACTGACTTTTCCCAGGTCTCGATGGCGCTCTTGATGGACGCTTCATCGGTCAATTGACTGCGCAATTGGCGCAGCGCTGCAGAACGCCGGTCATCCCAGGCCTGGCCATCGCGCGAGGCGAAGGGGCGGATGAAATTTACATGGATGACGCCGCCATTGGCGGTGAGCAGCCGCAACACCTCATCCGGCACATTGCGCGGATGCGGATTGAGCGCAAAGGCATTCGAGTGCGAGAAGATCACCGGCGCCCGCGTGACCTTCAGCGCATCGCGCATCGTGTCCGCACTGACATGCGACAAGTCCGCAAACATGCCGAGCCGGTTCATCTCGCGCACCACCTGTCGCCCAAGGCCGTTCAATCCGAAATTCTGAACCCGGTCCGTGGCCGCATCCGCCCAGTCAATGTTATCCCAATGGGTCAACGTCATGTAGCGAGCGCCGAGTTCGTGGAACACGCGCAGCGCCGCCGGCGAGTTTTCGATCATATGGCCACCTTCGACGCCCATCAGGCAGGCGATCTTTCCGGCGCGGTGAATGCGTTCGATATCGTCGGCCGTGCGCGCCTGTTCGAAGGCCGCCTGGCTCTTCATCACGCGCAACGCAACGTCGAACTCGCGCAACGCCTCGTGAAGTGAGATGTGCGTTTTCTGCGTCGCCGATTCCACGAACACTGACCAGTATTGCGCGCCCACACGACCCGCGCGGAGCGACGGAACGTCGGCGCACAATGTCGGCTGGCGGACCGACAGATCGAGCTTTGACAGGTCGCCCGCACTGACTTCGAGGAGTGAAGTCGGCAGATCGTTGTGAGTGTCGATCAGGGGTGCCTGCGCGAGCAACGACTCGGCGCGCTTCAGCAATGCCGGACTGATGGCGGTAGGAGTCGCATTGGCTGCGGCGCCAATGACCCTTGATGTGGTCGACAGTGCAAGCGCACCGACAGCGGCCTGGGTTAGAAAGGTACGGCGAGTGGTCACGGTGATCCCCCTGGTTGGTAACTGAAGGCCGCCACGCTAGAAGTAAGTGACTGTGAGCAGCGGCCCCAATGAACCTCGATCCGCCCCTGTCGTGTCGTTGATCTCAACCAAGATCGGAATGTTTGATCCCAGGTCTTCCAGGATGCGCACTTGGAAATCCACGAGCCCCAAACGCTGCGCTTCGATCATCAGTGGAGTTACGTCAATGGAAACATTGGTACCGACGTCAGACTGCGAGATGGGTGGAGACACCAACAAAGATGCGAGAGGTAGCTGGACCGAACGGTCGAAATCGGTTTCGATCAGTGTCGGCGGTTGTATGTCCACCAACTCGATCAACAGAGGGATGCTGCCCATGGTCGGTTGCAAACTATTGATGTGAACATCGAGGAACGCAGAATCAACCGTCGCGTCACCAGGGACGCCACCTACCCCTGACAGGGGAAAGTCCAGGAAGGCGCGAAACTCTGTGCGAACTACAGGATCGATACCCGCAAACACACTTTGCACGGTGGGTGACATTCCTTGGGTTATCGTGAATGAAATGGGGGAAGTTTGTTCAATATCACCATCGAAACCTGCATCGCTTTGTATTTGCGTGGTGACTAGGGGCGGTGGGCCGTCTCTGCCACGATCACCGCCGCATCCGGTGAGGCTGATCGCGGCATAGGTTATGGCCAGCGCAAAACTTCGAAGGTGATTCATTTCGTCGTCCAGTGATTTAGGATCGGCGACAGGTGGCCGTTGATGGGCATTGTCGCACGGTTCTTCGCGATGGTCGGATTCCGACGTCGGATTTGCTCAGTCTGCCGCAGCAAAATGCGCCATTTGATCTGCGTGTGCCTTCACGAAGGACGGGCGAGCCGTGGCGCGGGCGACATACTCACGGCAGGCTGGATATGCTTCCAGCCCGTCGAACCGATCGACGAGGCGCAGGACGTCCGCCATTAGTATGTCGGCGACGGAAAAGGTCCCCGCTAACCACTCGCGCCGTGCGATCACAGGCTCCAAGTGTCCGAGCCGGGACGACTTGAGGAACCCGTCGAATACTTTCCATGCCGACGAGTCACGCGCTTCACCCGTGAAAACCAATATGGACCAGGGCAGACTAGCCGCCTCGACTGAATTGAGTGCCGCAAATAGCCATTCCTTAATCTCGCTGCGAATGCGCGGATCGGCAGGCATCAATGCATTACTGCGCTCTGCCAAATGAAGCAGTATTGCGCCACTTTCGAAGATCGTAATGTCTCCATCCGTCAGCCACGGCACTTGCCCGAAGGGTTGGTGCGAGAAATGCTCGACGTTCCGGTTACGAAACGGCGTGCTCACAACGCGATAGGGCAATCCGGCCTCTTCCAGTGCCCAACGCACCCGTAGATCACGCACGAAGCCTCGAGGCATTTCCGGAACCCAATCGAAGGTGGTGAGAATCAGTTCGCCCATTCGAGAGCTCCAGGGAAAAGTTGCTCTGCCCGCCCAGTTCCGACACTTTGCCTGCCACAACGACTAAATGATGGCTTGCAGGCCTATCGAAGGTCAAGCCACCTTGCTGCGGGCCTGCCAGTCGCCCGAATTGGCAGACTCAACGGCCAATACGCCGGTCAGGTCTTTTAGAAAGATCGCGAGTTCGCCGGCCATGACCGCAAAATCAATGTCGAACTGTTCCGCAGGGTCCACGGTGTCGCCTTGCGTGTCATCCTTGCCCATCTCGAGAAAATCGAGTCGCTTGATCTGCAGTTTGTCGGTGAGGACGAATGACAATCGATCGTTCCAGGTCAGTCCCAGCCGCGTCGGATATTTTCCCGCGCTCAGATGGCCACGAATTTCCTTCGCTTCCAGAGGGTGACGCAGGTAGCGGATCACGGCCTTGTTCTTATCGGCACTCTGTAGCTCCAGATCATCATCGATCGAAAACTGAGCGGGTGCCTCGCCGAGCATCAACCAGGCGGTCCTGGCGGCGTGTGGGGAACGATCGGTCTGAATGGCGGTGGGCGCAAAGCTGCCCAGGGTCTCGCGCAAGGTTTCAACCACGGCTTCGGCGCGCGGCAGGCTCGACGCATCGACGGCGAACCACCCGGCGGTTGGATCTATCCAGGCGCGTGTCACCCGCCGTCGTGTAAGGGCGCGAGCGCGCAGCTCATCGGCAACTCGATTGCGCAGATCACGCATCTGTTTACGTCCCACCGGGAACCCCTGCTCTTGCGCTTGGATCTCGGCACGTTCCTGCGCAATTTGCCGAATGATGGACCCCGGCAGCAATTTCTCGTCGGTCCCCAATGCGATCATGTGATGTTGATTGACTGTGTGCACCAACCGGCCACCAGAAGTTACCGGTAGCCAGCCACGGCTCGTCATGTCGAACGGACCACACGGCTGCAGCGTGCGGGTCGCAAGCTGGGTCTCCAACTCGGCGGCGCTCGTGGTCCACGGGTCAGGCAATCGATGAAAGATCAGATTCTTGAATAGCATGAGCCAGGCACTCGACGAAAAAACGAGCGCGGATTATAGGGAACGCGAGCCCGGTATCAGTGGAATTTATTTTGCGCGCCGGACGAGGAAAATGGAGTCTGCTACTTTACTTTTCAAACATTTCGCGCGTCATTCAGTGCTCAGCGTTACGAGCAGCCACTTATTGACATTGAGTGGAACGGGCCTTACTGAAGACATGCGCCCGTCGGAATCCATTGCGAAACGATTCCTCGTGCCTGAGACGAATCATGGATCACCAAGACCAGAGATTTTCTTACTTCAGTGCCTGTGATCTTGAGCTGCATCGGTACGTCCGGCTGCACAGTCATTGTCCCACCGGCTTTCGCCCGAATGGCGCCAGAGGGAGTCTCCAAACACTGCTCACCCACAATCATGTACCAACCCTCGGGACCCGGGTGCGTGTGGACCCTGGATTGGTCGCCCGGGCGCATCACCGCGTACGAGAGAACTGCTGTGTACGACTGCGCCGGCGGCAGCTCCATTGGGCCTACTGTTGCGACCGCTTGCCCGCCCTTGACGATGAGATCGCGTGATCCAAATTCCGACAGCCACACTCGACCGTCTTCTTCAAGGACGATCCCGGTTGCGCTCCTGGCTGAATCTGCAGCCGCACGATTTGCAAATGTGCGAATATACCAATACACGCGCCGCATCGGGAATTGCAGGTTTTTTTCCGACGCGACATTAAAGCAACCGAAATCCGGCCGCTTCTGGCCTGGCAGTACATCGTCGCACGACACTCCGCTAAGGTGCGCGTGCATCTCACCCGCAGTTTCCTGACCGTTTGCTACGCTCAAGGTAAAGGGTACTGCGAGAGGCAAAAAGAAAATGCCGAAAATGCTTGCCACTTTGGCACTATTCATTTTCAACCCTCCTGCATCCACGCGTGCGTCGACTCTGCGCCAGATGAATCGCCATGGTCAATAGGAGACACGGCTTCCAGCGATGCATCCCGATGCACCGCTGCCCAGTCGCGGTGAACGGCGGCTTTCCGGCGATCAGCTTAACTCGCAGGGCTCAGTCTGGGCCGCCGCCACGAACCCCTCGCGACAGCAAGGCCGTGGCCGTCATATCGCCCATGACGTTCGCGATGGTCTTGAAGATGTCGGGAATCAAATCGATTGCGATCAAAATCCCGATGCCCGCGGCGGGGAGGCCCACGCTCAAAAAAAGCGGCGCGAGCATCAGCAGGCTGCCCATTGGAATGCCTGGTGTGCAAAAGCTCAGCAGGAACGACAGCGCGAGAATCTGACCCATGTCGGCAGCGCTCAGATGGATCCCGTACAGCCGCGCGACAAAGCACGCGCACGAGAGCCACACGACCGGCGCAGTCACCTTGAAAACGGAGACTGCCAGCGGGAGAGCAAATCCCGCGATGACGGGTGGGCACGGCAGCGTTCGTTCGGCGCCTTCGATCATCGCCGGCAATGAGGCAAGCGAGGAGCGCGAGCTGAACGCGATGCTCAGAGCCGGAAACACAGCCACGGCAAATCGCCGCAGGGAGACCCTGCCAAACACAGCCGCGATGATCCACAGCACCAGAGAAAGGATGCAAAGCAGAGCCGACAGTACGATCACGTAGTAGCCGAATTCGCCGACGGCAGAGGGGCCAATGTGAGCTGCCAACGGCACAATGAGGCAGAACACGCCCACCGGAGCAAGCTTGACCAACCATCGCACCAGGGTCTGCATGGACTCACTGACGCCTTGAAAGAACATCACCAGCGGTGCCCGTAGTTCGGCGCTGATATGGGTGGCCGCCAAGCCAAAGGCGATCGAGAAAATGACCAGTGGCAGCATCGTGCCCTCGGCCGCTGCTCGTATCGGGTTTGCCGGCACGACGTCCGCAAGCCATTGCGCGAAGGTGGGTAGCTGTTGCGCCTGCTGAACCACGGACGAAACACCCGCCGAGGACGCCAGGTCCGTCGCTACCGGACCTGTGCTCGTCACCGCGAAAAGAGAGGGCACCGTCAGCGCCGCGAATGCCGTACTTACGCCCAGCAAGGCAACGAAGATCATCATGGCGTGTGCGCCAGTTCGCCCTGCCGACCGGACATCAGGGAAGGCGGTCATGCTGACGAACAGCAACGAGATCACCAACGGAATCACCGTCATCCGGATGGCATTGATCCATAAGTTGCCGATCGTCTCGACGCTGGCTCCGGCCGCAATCCACGTTGAGTTGTGCGTCAGAGAAAGACCTAGTCCAATCAGGACGCCTGACACAAGTGCGACGAGCACCTGCGCGTTTGGGCCCCAGCGTTTCGATTCCATGCAGTGAGTTCCCTTTATTATTGTTGGTCGCGGCTGACTGTACTACCTCTTACCCACTGTCGCCCGACCGATTGCCACGCACCCTGTCATTTCGCGGCAAAGACGCAGACGAATTCCTTTGATAGGCTACAGGAATGCGCATTGCGCCGGCGCTCAACGAGACATCAGCAAAAGAGAATCATCATTACTCTCACCATGAAACCCACCATCACCGCCTTTGAACGCTCACCTGATCGCGGTAGAGGATTGGCGCGGGACATGCGCGTTCGCTGGGCACTTGAAGAAGTCGGCCAGCCTTACGAAGTTCGTCTTGTTTCGTTCAGCGAGATGAAGGAGCCCGCGCATCGCGCGCTTCATCCGTTTGGGCAGATTCCGACCTATGAAGAAGGCGATCTCGCCCTGTTCGAGTCGGGTGCGATCGTGTTCCATATCGCAAAGCGCCATGCAGGCTTGCTGCCTGAGGATGCGAATGCGCGGGCGCGTGCCATCACGTGGATGTTTGCTGCGCTTAACTCGGTGGAGCCGCCGATCAATGATCGTGGAATGGCAATTCTCATCGAGCACGACAAGACCTGGCATGCGGAGCGCTTGGCCTTCCTCGAGGATCGCGTCCGAGTACGGCTGGGCGAACTTTCCAATCGCCTCGGCAAGGCCGACTGGCTCGACGGTGCGTTTAGCGCCTGCGATTTATTAATGGTGACGGTGCTGCGCAGGTTGAACGGCTCGGGACTACTGGAAAAATATTCGAATCTCCTGGCCTATGTCGCCCGTGGCGAAGCGCGGCCCGCCTTCAAACGTGCGTTTGCCGATCAATTGGCGGTGTTCACCGGCAAGCCCTGCGCCCAGGCCGTAAACTGACGCACTGAACTTCAGTTCGTCATTCATCTGCAGCGATGCGAAGCTTAACGTGCGTGCAGCGCACTTACCGCACGTTCCCTGTGATAACGTGCGGCAATAAAGGTCAATCTTGGGAGACTACGATGACAGAATCGCTAGGAAAGACACCCTGGCACATTTGGCTGATCGGCGCGTTCGCCGCTTTATTCAACTCCGTCGGCGTGTTCGACTTCGTGATGAGCATGGCACAGGGCGCAAAGTATCAGGCCAGCGTGGGAATGACGCCGGATCAGATCGCTCACTATCAAGCGATGCCGAGTTGGATGACGGTGGTGTGGGCCGTCGGTGTCTTCGGAGCGTTCCTGGCGTCAGTTCTCTTGCTACTACGTCGAAAGTCGGCGTTTCCCGTTTTTGTGACGTCGCTGGCGGCGTTCCTCATCAGCTTGCTTTACACCTACGTTCTCACCAACGGCGGCGCCATCATGGGTCAACAGATGGCGATCACCAGTGCAGTCATCGCAGGGCTGCTGGCTCTCTTCTGCTGGTACTCACGGTCAATGACCGCGCGAGGCGTATTGCGCTGACGACGTATGCGAAAGCGTACTAATGCGGCGCGGGGGCATCGTCAGGCCAGCGAATTGGCTCGACTCGCGGCACGATAAAGGCCCAGGCAAACGCGCCGGCTAGCAGAACTCCCGCGGCAATCGTGAATGCCCAGGCGAATTGCCCGGTGCGGTCAACAATCACTCCCGTGATGATCGGCGCAAAGACGCCCGCAAGCTGGCCGGCGACGCCCTGCATTCCAAACCACTGACCTGCGGCTCGCGCGCCCGCAAGGGTTTGCGTGATGGCAAAGATCATCGGTGTCGTGAAGCCACTGAAGAATCCGTACACGCCCAGCAGGAAAATGGTCGTGCGTGGATCCGCGATGGCAGTTAAAGCGATGGTTGCTGCCCCACCGATCGACCCCGCGACCATGATTCCTTTGCGGACACGATTCGGCTATGTGCCGTGACGAATCAATCGGTCGGATGCAGCACCGATCAGCGCGCACGACAGGGCGTGAATGCAATAGACGACGGCACCAATGACCGCCATCTGCTTCACACTGAAGCCGCGTGATTTGACGAGCATGAGCGGCAGCCATGAGAGGACAAAATAGTAGCTATAGTTGAGGCAAAAGAGTCCCGCGGCCGTTCCCCATAGCCCGCGCTGCCGCAGTATGTGTCTGAAGGGCACTGGCGCGACGGCACTCGTCTCCGTGGCGCTCGACAGGCCGCGGTGAGTATAGTGCGCGGCAAAGCCTTTCTTCGTAGACGTCCGCTTCGCGGCATGCCAATCACTTTCCAGAGTACTGAACCAGAATCGCTTCGGCTCACACCATTGGCACCAGTCCCTCGAGCAGCGTCGGCAAAAGTTCCGACACCGTCGGATGAATGTGCAAGCCGCGGTTGATCACCGTATAGGGCAGACGCGCTGTCATTACTTCGATGATCGAGTGGATCACCTCGTCACCGTGCACGCCGAGGATAGCCGCTCCCAGGATTTGCTGGGTGTCAGCGTCGACGGCAATCTTCATGAAGCCGGCGGTCTCGCCCATCTCGCGCGCCCGACCGACGCGCGTCATCATCATCTTTGCGGCGAGCGCCTTGCGGCCGGATGCGCGGATTTGCGCATCCGTCATTCCCACACGCCCGAGCGGCGGATCGACGAACAGCGCATAAGCCGGGATGCGCTCGCCGACTCTGCGTGTGCCGCCGTCGAACAGGTTGGCGGCGAGAATTTCGTAGTCGTTCCAGCTTGTGTGAGTGAAGGCACCGCGGCCATTGCAGTCGCCGATTGCGTAGACCCCAGTGACACCGGTCGCGAGCCCTTCGTCGACATTGATGTAGCCGCGCGCGTCAGTGCGGACGCCAACGGTGTCCAGGCCCAGATCGTGCGTGTTCGGAACACGGCCCGTGGCCACCAGCAGGTGTGAGCCCTCCACCAACGGCGGCCCGTTGCTGCAGTCCACTCTGATCGCAACGCTTTCGCCGCGGGACTCAAGCGCGATGCAACTCGCGTTGAGACGGAACTCGATGCCTTCAGCGGCGAGAATCGCGCGGATCGCCTCCGAGATGTCCTCGTCCTCGCGCCCGATCAAACGCGGACCGGTTTCCACCACGGTGACACGGCTACCGAAGCGGCGGAACATCTGCGCGAATTCCAGTCCGATGTAGCTGCCGCCGATGATGACCAGGTGTTCGGGCAGCATATCGAGGTGCATGATGCGTTCATTGTTCAGGAACGGTACGTCGGTAATACCAGGCAATTCGGGAACCGCGGCGCGACCGCCGACGTTGAGGAAAATGCGCGGCGCCTCCAGTTCACGCTCGCCAACGCGTACGCGCTGCGGCCCAACAAATTGCGCATGCCCTTCGATCACGGTGACGTTGCGCGCGCCATCAAGCCAGGCGCGAACCCCGGCGCGCGACTGCTGGACGATCGCATCCTTTCGCGTCTTGACCCGCATCATATCGATGCGCACCGGCGCATCGATCAGCACGCCGTAGTCGCCCGCGTGCCGCGCGACATATGCCGCCCGCGCGCTGGCGACGAGTGTTTTCGTCGGAATGCAACCGTTGTTGACGCAGGTGCCACCGAAGTAGTGGCGCTCAATGATCGCAGTCTTCAGGCCTTCCTTGCCGCAGCGCACAGCGAGCGCAGGTCCGGACTGGCCGGCGCCGATAACAATCGCATCAAATGCTTCGGACATGGGGTGACCTTTGGTGCACAGTTCGAGTTACTAAAGGCAGGAAGTCTGGTGGCTACGGCAATCGTGCTACAAAACAGTGACAGCAGGGCAGGTTTTGACCGCGGACGGTCCGATTGTTTGGTCCGAACAGCCCATTTGGGGATACTAGCAAATCGGTTCAGATCCTTTTCCGACAGTCGCAGATTGACCCTGCGCTGATCGTGGCGAAAACGCGGAGTTATCTTCTCATGGTCAGTCGACCGGTAGACTTTCGGTAGGCATTGCCGCCGATCCAGCGGCAGACCAGGTCTAGCACCAAGCGCCCCTACCGAGTCAAAATCAATTTGACCCGCCAGTCCGAAGTTCAATCCGGATGCTTTCCTTCTCGCTTATTCTCCAACAGCTTGCCAGTTATGGCATCGACACCGACCTCGTACGTCTTGGAGCCAACTTTGATATCAAAGGAATAGCGCAAGCCACTGCCGCCCTTTTCCTTCTCAAGTTCTTCATCGGTAATCTTGCCTGGACGCGCTTTCAGCGCAATGTCGCGTGCAGCCTGAATATCAATCTTTGTGTCCTTGGCAAGTTCTTCGCCAGGGTATGCTATTGCGACCGTACAAAATACCAAAGCACTCCCCGCCAATAACGCGGCAATGACATTTCGACCTCGAGTAAAACGCGATGACTGATTCATGACTTGTACCTGTAATGTGCGCCGCCGATTGGAGGGCTATTACGCGGTTCGACTTGGTTAGTGGCACGTAGTTCCTTTGCCAGCACCACCGTCAGCCTTTCGGTCGACTGCGGGCGACTGATCCTAAGCGTATTGCCGGCTTACCCTGAGGTTATTGTCGAGTAAAGTACCTCGCGAAGGCATCGGCGTCCGAGTTGAACGGCAGCTTCGGACGATCCGCTTCGATCTATTGCACTTCCGGTCTTGGCCGGACTGAGACGGGGCGGCGTCCCGAGAGCCCTCATCCCGCGGAATTCAACACTTGCAATCCTGCCGATGCCGCACAAGGGACAATCGTGACCCCGAGTAGCCTCGCATTACGGGCAGTCCTGAAACGAGCGATGCACGGTACGCGCCAAGATAGACGCCACAAAACCCGAACGGCCTTTCAGTTCGCCCTGCTTACCGGAAGCGCTAGACGCCCGGCTGCCGGTTCGAAGCGCGCTGGGTCAGCAACCAAGAACAGAGGCCACTCTCCGCTGTCCCCTCGCATCGTGGCCAATTGAAACACCCTGTCCGGACGCCCAAGATCCTTCATAAAGTCGTCAACGCCTTTGAGCACCGAGGGAACGTCCATCCATGTACCTTTTGATTCAACAAAGAACCCGTGGGACTTTCCCGCATATTTGAACCGCACGACGGCGCGCCCGTCGCGCTGATAAATACGCACCCCCTCTTGCGAAAGCTGAGGATCGTCTCCGACTCGGAGTGTCCTTGTGCTGTCGAAGACCTGCATTGTGAGCTGAGTCAATTCCGTGACATCAATCAGCTTTTCTGATGGGCTGCTCGATTGCGAAACCTGATCGATCTTGACGCACGGATCTGCACTTGCGAGCAATTGCGTTAACAGCTCATCGTGATGCAATTCAAATCCTGGATCTCGCACGCATGCTTGCACCAGCCGGTTTTCGTGGTCAAATAGGGCGTGGAGGATTGTGTCGAATTTGTTGAGCGCTGTGATGGGCCTCGTAATCCAACCATCGATGCGGGCCAGATCCACCGGAGCGAATGCCTTGATCAAGCCTGCCTCGCGAAAGACCTCAGCAACATCCGATGCGGTCAGTCCTTGCTCAATCCAACGGTAGAGCAATCCGTCCGTAGGATGCAGCCTCTTGAGAACATCCTGGTCTTTCGCGCCTGCGCGCATTAGCGCAAATGCGAGATCTTCACCCGAGTACCCGTCGCTGTGCTCTTGGAGGGCCTCTCTCAAAGCGGCTGTAAGGAGCGGATCGACTGGCCAGACTTCATTTCTATATCTCTCTTCGCCGACAGCGCGGTAGGTCCGGTTGCCAATGTCGATCACTATCCGATGGATCAGATACTTCTCATCCTCAACTGACTTGAATTGCTCCGTCTCCCATCCCAGTATTTCTATCAGCTTGCGTGTGCTGGGCTTGAAGTCGCCGCTCATGTCAGGTCCAGGTTTGGTTCGTTGACGCTCGAATTGGAATCCTACTTCAACCTCCGGCCAGGGCGGTACGATTGTCAGCTTGGCGGCGCCGACTTTCCGCGGTTGACTGACCGGTCTTACTCGAGGTAGGGAACTGTGGCTGCGTCTTGGCGGGCAAAGTCGCCGTTCAGCCAGAATCTGGCACTTTACTGGCAATGAGAGCGGTCGCCAAAAGCTGAATTCAACAGTTCCAGGGTTGGTGTAGTCCGCGAAGGGGGAAAGCTGACCCACGGCCGACTATGGCAGCAGTCCGCATTCTGGTGTATCAGATGAACGATTTGCTCGGCTGATTATGTCAAGCGTCTTGTGATTCGGAAGTAGTAACCTCTGGAACTTCAAGAACCTCCTGGGTCGGCCTGATAGGTCCGCCAGGAAGCATCGATTCCCTACAGTTTCGCGGTGTTCGGCCGACTACCCGAGCATGTCGAAAATACCGAAACCAACCCCGCCCAGAATGCAGGCGCCGGGGATTCCTGCAGACGAGCCCGCACGTCTGTTGGCGCTATATCGTCTCGGACTGCTGGATACGGCCCCGTCAGAATCCTTTGACCGCATTACGCATCTCGCCGCCGAAGCACTGGATGTACCCATCCTGCTGGTATCCCTGGTCGACTCCAATCGCCAATGGTTTAAGTCCTGTGTCGGACTGGACGCGACTGAAACCTCACGGGAAGTGTCCTTTTGCGGTCACGTGGTATTCGACCGCAAACCACTGGTAATCAACGATGCGACCGCAGATCCACGATTTGCCGGCAACCCGCTTGTCACCGGCGCTCCGCACATTCGGGCCTATATGGGCGTTCCCCTGTTCACTCTGGATCTTCAACCGATCGGCACCTTGTGCGCAATCGATGTCAAGTGCCGCCGATTCTCGGACGAGGATCTGCGCAAGCTGACCAAATTCGCCAAGATTGTTGAAGAAACCGTTCACGCGAAGGAACTCACGTCACGAACCGAATCGGTTTTGAAGCACGCGACCGAACGCGAGGCGCTTTTCCGGGACACTTTCGAGCAAGCCGCAGTGGGTATCGTCCACACGGCACCAGATGGTCACATGATCCGATTTAACCAGCGGACCTGTGAACTGCTGGGCTACAGCCAAGAAGAACTCGGTGTCGTCACGATGTTCGATATCACATTTGCGGACGACATACCGGAAAACGCTCGACTGTTTCAACAGATCATCGCAGGCGATATCCACCGCTACCAGATGGAAAAGCGATTCATTCGAAAAGACGGTTCGTTGCTATGGGTGGATCTGTCCGTCTCGCTCAAGCGCGACTCGTACGGAGAACCGGACTATATGATCGCCGTGATCGAGGACATTTCGAAGCGAAAGGCTTCCGAGGCGGAACTTGTACGCACCCGGGATACATTGGCCAATGAAGTGGCGAAGCAAACGAAGGCTCTACGGGAACGAAATCAGACACTGCTCTCCCAGGTGAAGAAATCCCTAGAATTTGAACGAGCGCAACGTCGCAGCGAACGACGCACACGCGCGATCGCCAATTCAATTCCAGCCATGATCGGCTACTGGAATCGCGACCTTCGCTGCGAGTTCGCCAACAATGCCTACCGACTGTGGTTCAATGTCGATCCCGAGAAGATGATCGGGATGACAATGCAAGAAGTGTTGGGCGAGGCACTATTTCGAAAGAACGAGCCGCACGTTTGCATGGCACTCGAAGGCCATGAGCAGCAGTTTGAACGGACATTGAAAAAGGCAGACGGCAGCGTCTCATTCACGGAGGCACGCTACATTCCTGACCTGGACGAATCCGGCGAGATACGCGGGTTCTACGTGTTTGTGGCGGACATCACTCGATTGCGGGCCGCGCATTCTGAAATGGAAGCGTTGAACTCAAAGCTTCATCACGACAGTACGACGGATTACCTGACCGGCATCGCCAACCGCCGCGTTTTCAGCCAGCACAGCGAGGAAGCAGCAGCACGTTGCCAGACTTCGGGTGTTCCCTATGGACTGATTCTGATTGATCTCGACAATTTCAAAATGGTCAACGACACCTACGGACATGATGTCGGTGACGACGTACTTAGAGCGACCGGTCGTATATTGAAAGACCAATTACGCGACCGGGAAGACATCGGTGCTCGGCTAGGCGGTGAAGAATTCGCTGTCCTGTGCTTCGGAGACTTGAACGAGGAATCCTTGACTCAGCTCGCAGAGCGAATCCGTGGTCAGATCAACCTCGAAACCATCCACTGCGCGAAGGGGCCTGTTCGCGTGACCTGCAGTTTTGGTCTGGCGCTGAGCCAGCCACACGATGCCGCCTGGAAGAATATCTACGCCCGAGCGGATGCCGCCCTGTATGAAGCAAAGGCTTCTGGTAAGGACCGGGTCGTGTTCAGCGCATCTCCGGTAAAAGGAGTCACCGGTCGGTTTAGATCGATTCGAATCGTCAGCAGTAACTGATTAAGAACGTGCGAACCGCGCGTGCAGCTTGCGCCGGTTCCCGAGTCCTTCAGGGACCGCCTTAGCAAATCCACGTACACGCCAATCGAGCATTGCAGCCACAAGGTCCTGGCCTGCGACCACAGAAAGCAACCCAACTGTAGCGAGTGCGAGCAGCACTTAGAATCGCCACATTCCGAATTCAAACATTGTTCATACCCCTAGCGTGTCCAACTTAGGTTCGTTATGGAACGTGTAACGCTGGAACAAATGTTTGAGAGCACGTTGCCGCAGAATGCCTGCCCGACGGGATACTTATTTTTTCCTTTTCGCCAGCAAAGGCTTTGGCCCGCCCTCGAGGCCAACCAGACCCAGCGTCGTCAACAGCAGGCCTTGCGGCCCCCGCCAGGCGCTTACCGGCTCGTACCACTCGTCGAGCGAATGCGCCTTGTCGCCAACGCCGCCGCCCGACGCAGTGATAGCCGGGACGCCAAGACCCAAAGGCACGTTTGAGTCGGTGCTACGCGCGACGGTGGCCGGGGGCTTCTGACCGAGCGCGACGATTGCGCCGATCCAGGTGGAGGCCACCGCATTGTCGCTGCTTCCCGCGCCGGCCGGTCGATCGCCCAACAGAGTTCGTTCGACGCGGATGGGCTCAGCGCCCCAACGCTTACCTTCGTCCACGCCAGCGCGATCCGCCGCCGCCAATATCTGTTCTTCGATAGCGGCAAGCGCGGTGGGCGATTCCGACCGCATGTCGACCTGTAGCTGCGCCTTCTCCGCAATGGCGTTGATGGCAGTGCCGCCCGAGACAAGAGCCACTGTAAACGTCGTTTTTGGTTCGGCGGTCGGCTTCAGGTCTGAGATCGTGCTGATCGCGCGGCCCAGGGCATGCACCGCGCTGGGCGTTCCGAAGTTCTCGTAGCTGTGACCGCCTGGGCCCAGGAAGGTCAGTTGCCAGCGGCGGCTGCCTACGGCGCGGGTGACGACTTCGGATTCTCCAGGAGCCAAGTCAGGTCCCTCGGTGCCGTCGACGGAAATGAAGCCGTCGATATCGGTGCGATCGCGGAACAGTGCCTTCACACCACGCAGATTGCCAAGGCCCTCTTCACCGACCGTTGCCACGAACAAAACGTCGCCTTGGGTGCGCAGCTTGTTCGCCTGCATCGATCTCAGCACCGACAACAGCACGGCGAGACCGCGCGCATCGTCCGTTATGCCTGCACCATGGTAACGATTGCCGACTTTGCGAACTTTGACGTCAGTGTCTGCTGAGAACACAGTGTCCAAGTGCGCCGACAGCACCAACGTCGGTCCGCCGCGACGGGTGCCAGGACGCTGAGCGATCACGTTGCCTTCACTGTCGATGGCAATTTTGCTCAATCCCAATCCGCGCAGGCGACGCACATAGTCATCCGCGCGCACCTGTTCTTTGTGCGACGGCGCCGGCGTTTCGGCGATCTCGATCTGCTCCTTGAGGGTGCGCTCGTCTTCGCTGCGAATCTGTTCCAGCACCGTTTTTACGGCCGACTGGCTGCGCAGGGATTTAAGGACGGGCTCCGTCTTGGCCCCGACCGCCTCCGCCGCTGGCGAGTCGAGCGCGAACAAAGGAGTCCACAACAAAAGCGCGAAAGCGAGTTTGGAACCCGCGAGCTTCAGATCATGCATGGTCATTGAGTCCCGCGACTGAGGCCATCGTGGCCGGTCTCGCCATGATAACGAATGATGTCGCCGTAGACTCAACTGCGAGGCAGAGTGATTACGAAGGCGCTGCGCGCTCCGCCGGCACTCCCATCCAACACGATGCAGCGAGCGTCGCCGCCGTGGCGGCGCGCGATCTGCCGCACCAGCGCGAGCCCCAAGCCGGTGCCGGCGGCGTTGCGCGAGCTGGCTGGGCGGTAGAACGGCTCGAACACCTTGTCGAATTCCGCCGGCGGCACGCCCGGACCGGCGTCCTCCACGCTGAGTGTTGCCGTGCCGGCATCCGCCGTAATACGCAGGCGGGTGGGAGGAGCGCCGTGGCGTCGCGCGTTCTCGAGGAGATTGCTCAACAATCGACGCAGCAGCCGTGCGTCGCCGCGCAGCGGGGTGACGCTGCCTTCGAGCTGCGCCTCGTCGTAGCGCGCGCACTCCTCGGCGGCGAGAGCCAGCAGGTCGAGTTCGTCGTCCGCGATTGCGGCCACGCTATCCAAGCGGCTCGCCAGTAGGATCTCGTCGACCAGCCGGTCCAGCTCGGCAATGTCATGCTCCAAGCCCTGCTTGCGCTCCGCGTCGACAGAGTCCTTCATCAGTTCGACAGCGAGGCGGATGCGCGCCAGCGGCGTGCGCAATTCGTGCGAGGTGTTGGCGAGCAGGGACTTGTGGCTGTTCACCAGCTGCTCGATCTGCGTCGCCGCGCGGTTGAAACTGGTGGCGAGCCGAGCCACTTCGTCGTGACCCTCGACGGCGACGCGGGCCGCGAGATCGCCGGCGCCAAGCGACTCGACGCCTTTTTGCAGCCGTTCGAGCCGCCGGCTGATCTGGCGCACGATGGGAAACGCTGCGACGCCGATCGCGACGGCGAGTAGCACCAGCATCAAATGAAAGGCGGCGCGCGCGCGCGCGTCGCCCATGGGCACGCTCGCCACCAACCAGCGCCCGTCGTTGAGCCGAACGTAGGAGATGGGCGCATGGTCCCAGCGGAACATGCCGACGGCATCGTGATGCCGTTCGCCGGGAAAGGGCATGGGCCGACCGATGGCCGCAACCGCGGTGCCGTTGGGATCGAACAGCGTGACGTTCCCCTTGAGTCCCTCGGCGAGCCGGCCGAGCGCGGCCTGCTGATCCGCGGCGGGCGCCGCGGCGGGCGGCAATATATTCTGCACCAGCCTGCCCAGGGTGACGCCGGCCTGTTCCGCCGAGTCGCCGGTGAAGTGCCAGAGCGCTGCGGTTGCGATCACGAACAGGAACAAGCTGGCGATGAGCGCCAGATAGAAGCGCAGGTAAAGCCGCAGCATCAGTCCTGCGCCTTGGCGAACACGTAGCCTGCGCCTCGCACGGTGATCACGCGCCGCGGCTTCTTCGGGTCGTCCTCGATGGCCGCGCGGATGCGCGACATGTGCACGTCGATCGAACGGTCGAATGCTTCCAACGGCTCGCCCTTGACGAGATCGAGCAACGCTTCGCGGGACAGGATGCGTCCGGCGCGCTGCGCTAGCGCCAGCAGCAAGTCAAACTGGTGGCCGGTGAGATCGCAGTCTCGCCCGTCGAGTCGCACGGCGCGTGCGGCTATGTCGATCTCGAGTCGGCCGAATTGCAGCGGCGCGTCAGCGGCGGTGCGGTCGCCTCCGCGGCGTCGCAGAATGGCGCGCAGCCGAGCCAGGAGTTCGCGCGGTTCGAAGGGCTTTGGCAGATAGTCATCCGCGCCGAGTTCGAGACCGACGATGCGGTCGATCGGCTCGCCGCGCCCCGTCAACATGAGCACGGGCGTGTCATAGCGGGCGCGCACCTGGCGGCAGACGTCAAGGCCGTCCATGTCGGGAAGCATGAGATCCAGAATGATGGCGTCGAAACCACCGTGGCCGAGCTGCTCGAGGGCGGCGGCGCCGCTGATCGCGTGGGTCATGCGAAAACCCGCCTGGCTAAGATACTCGCACAGCATCCCGGCCAGGCGGACGTCGTCTTCAACCAGTAACAGGCGCTCGCTCATGGGGAGAATGACTGTAGAGGCTCCCGACGGCTGGTGCCAGGGGGAGCCTCCACAGTGCGCGCCTCAGGTCGCCGGCATGGCGTGCATCCGATCCAGGTGCTTGACCAAGGACTGGCGCTGCGCCGGGGTGAGTACTTCGCCCACGTCGCCGATCAACTGCGAGAGTCGCTTGGAGGCCTGTTCCGCCAGTTGCAAGTGCTGCTGGCGCACGGACTCCAGCGAGGCACGGTCGACCGTGGTCTGAGTGAGCGCCAGCTCAGCCTGTGCCCGGGTCGCACGGACCTGAGTGTGCAGCGGCAGCAGATCGTCTACGGCCTGCTTCACGAGCGGACCGATCTGCGCCTTCTGGGTTTCGGTGGCATCCACTTCGACGTAGAAATGCTTGAGCACGTGATCGACGTGCGCGTTCACTTCGGCGACGCTGTGGGTGCCGTCCATCACGGAACCGTGATGCCAGCCGCCCATGGCGATGGCACTGGCGGACACGCCGGCGCCGACGGTCACGGCAATGCCGGCGGCAAAGGCGAGCAAGGTGTGGCGGTCAAATAAGCGGCGCCGCGCGGGGGCGACGGGCGGTTGAGGAGAAGAGTCGGTAGTCGGGGTCATGGCAGTCCTTCCTAAATAGTTTGTGGGAGACACGGCCTGCAGTCTGGACGGCTGGGATTGCGCGTCGTTGTCCGGGGCGTAAAGTTTTGTGAAGTGCGGCGCCGGAGCGCTCATCGCTGGCTTTCGGACATGTAAAACACGCCAACAGCGATCGTTCGAATCAATTGCTAGGTGCTATCGCCCAATAAATTGCTGCGCGAATACAAATCCTTGACTTTCCCATCTCTGCTCAATGGTGGCGTTTTAGAGACTAGGCCTGTCCGCGATGATGCGTCTTCAGAACGCTGACGCGCTGATTGAAATGGTGGCGTGCCGCCACGCTTCACGAAACTGCACTTCGACAGCGCTTGCGTCAGCGCTACGCCCCTCCGCCTTGAGAGCTTGCATCAGACCGTAAAGGGACCAGCCGCTGCCGGGATGACGAACAAGATCCTCGCGGTAGACGCTTTCGGCGTCCTGCGCCTTTCCATCGCGCAGCAGTTCCATCCCGAGCACATGACGCACCGGGAAGAACCATTCTGCGGGCTCGTCGTACGCCAAAGCATCCTCGAGGCGCACCGCCTCGCGCAGATCCCGAAGCGTGTCTTCACGACGTCCCTCGGCGGAGCTGATCCTCGCCGCAGCGACGAGACGCGCGACGGCCAGCACATCCCGAAGGACGTTTTGCCCGGCAGGCACATCTGCGGACAAACCGGCGATCATCGAGTCGAGTTTCGCCAATCGTTCGTGGGCCTCCGCAATCCGGTTCGTGGCGGCAAGCGCAACCGTGGTTGCATACAAATACCCGCCCGTGAGACCCGGCAGCTCGGGCGACGGAGCCTGCTCCTTGAGCAGAACATCCCAGTGTCCAAAGCGGACCGGCGCCGTATACAACTCCGCGACATACCAATCTGCGCCGGGCATTTCTTTGAGCAATTTGTCCGACACGCTCGCGCGCGAACGACGCACCGCATCCATGGTCTCGGCATCGCGGCCCTCCGCCGCAGTCGAAAAAGCCAGAAATTGAAAATTGTGGCTGGCGTACATGGTCGGGTAGTAATCGATCGGATTCGTCTTCGCCAGGTAACTGGCATCGGCGGCAGCGCCTTTGCGGTTCGCTTCCGCAGCTTCCTCGTAGCGACCGACTCGCTGCATGATGTGCGCCGGCATATGCAGGAGATGTCCCGCCGCCGGCGCAACGGAGCCGACACTGGCCGCGGCGGCAAGCGCTTTTTCCGGATGAGGAGATGCTTCCATCGCGTGGATGTAATAGTGATTAGCGCCCATGTGATGCGGATCTGCTTTAAGCACGCGCTCCAAGGTGGCGACAATCTTTGGCGTTCCTTCGGCCGGTGTACCGTCGGGGGCCCAGAGCTTCCAAGCATGAATGTTCATCATCGACTCGGCATACAGCGTCTGCACATCAAGGTCATCCGGAAAGCGATGTGCCACAGCGCGCATGGCGGCAGCATGTGCGCTAAGGATCGGCCCGGCAGTCTGGGGATCAAGCGGCTTCGCGTTCGGATAGCGCTTCGCCAGAGTGGCGATGAGCGCTTGTTCAAACGGCGTTGCGGAACCGGCCAAACTTTGAGCGCGCTGCGTCGCCTCCAGTGCAACCTTGGCTCGCGGCTCCGCCAGCATGAGCATGTTGTAGTTCGGACCAACCGTCAGTGCGACACCCCATGCGCAGATTGCGCAGGCGGGATCGAGTTCAAGTGCGTGCGCAAATGATCGTGTCGATTCATCGTGATTGAATGCCCAGAGAAAGCGCATGCCCTGGTCGAAATACCGTTGGGCTTCTGGCGAGCGCGTGCTTATCTTGCGGTGATAGGTCCCGAGGCCGTCGTAAAGGCGGGCTCCCTTCGACCAACCAGCCAGCGTTGTGGGCACGGATATCCCCATGTCCATTGTGCTCGACTGACCGTGGGTCTGACTTGCATGGTCTGGCGCGGTTGCACTATGTGTTGCAGCCGTCAACACCGCCAAAGAGCCCGCGACTATGATTTGCTCGAAGCGTCCCATAAGCAATCCCCTTTTTGGAGTTGAGCATAGAGTAGCGAGGTGCGGAGCCGGCGTCACGTTAAGCCGAATCCGCGCCGTTTGAAGCCCGACAACACGGCGGCCGTTGGAATGGTTATCTGCTGGCAATCAGCTTCATCATTTCAGGGTAATTGTAAATCGCACATTGTGCTGGAGGGTGCAAGGCGGCGGCAACCATCGCTTGGGCGATCTCCGTCGTCCGAATAGAACGAAACTTTGCCGGTGTCAGCGGCGTAAAGAACGGCAGAACAGCTGAAAGCAGCCATGGAGTATGTTGAGAGCCGATAATCATGGCCGGACGAAAGATGCTCACGACAGCGGGACCCTGAGTCTTAACGGCCGCTTCAGCCTCCCCTTTGACGCGAGAATAGCGAGCCATGCCCGCCGCACCAGGACCAGTAGTTTTGGCGTTGAGATCGGCACCGATTGCCGACATAAAGGCCAGGTGTTGCACTTTTCCTGATGCCTTAAGGCCTCGGGCAAATGCAGCATTGAGCTCGACATCAACGGCTCGGTGCTCTTCCAAGGAAAGTTTGGCGGTGCCAGCGCCCACTCCCAAAATACTGAACCCAATCACATCGCCGCCAGCCTCGCGCAGTGCGTCGACAACCGCTTGGCTCAGGTTATTTGGCTCCATATCTTGCACGAGCCACTCTTCCACCTGCGCGCCCAATTGCAAATTGAGCGGCCGCCGAGTGATGATGAGAATTCGGCTGAAACCGCCACAGCGCACTACTTCGGCGAGCAGGGCTTGTCCAACTGAGCCTGACGCCCCCAAAATGACGGCGGTTCTACTTGCCATATTTTTCTCCACTAGAAGCACCTATTGAGGAACACCACGGCTCCGTCGGTGATCCCGATGATTTTGTTGGTTGCCTGCCGATAGAATTTGAAATTGAGTTCAGTCCCGGGCTGCCCATCATTCCAATCGGTAAGATGTTTGAGCTCGCGGCGTCCCATTTGGCCGCTTCGCCAGCGCGGTTCGTTTGACGGTTACGCTGACGCGCGGCGTTTGGCGCGCTATACCGCGCTTCTTCCGAATGGCGTCGGCGTGAGTGACGACACCGCGAGCGGTGAGTCCTTGACCACCCTCGTTCTCGCTCGCGAATATGAAAACCGTGTCGCCTTCAGCAATCTGCTTGCCGCCATACATTGTCTTGTGGGCGGTGAAGGTGAACAACCTTGCCCGTGGATCGACAACTGCGGCTTTTATCGCGAATGCCATGAATGTCCTGGATCGACGTCGGAACCGCAATCTTACAAAAGAACAGAAACGACCGCTAAGCGGGAGCGCGGTACAAGCGTGACTGCTCTACGAAGACCGGTTGAGCGCGCGCACACACTGGGGAATCAAAGTCGGCCCGCGATACACGAGCCCTGTATAGAGCTGAACCAAGTCAGCGCCGGCGGTGCGTAGACGCACTGCCGCGTCCGGCGTGTCGATTCCTCCGACTCCAATGATCGGAAAGCTGGGACCGAGTTGCGCGCGCAGCTCGCCGATGACACGCAGAGACAATGCGTGCAAGGGCCGGCCACTGATGCCTCCGGCCTGGGAGGTGAAAGTGGATAAGACGCCCTCTCTGCTTACTGTGGTATTCGTCGCGATGACACCATCCACGGGAAGGGTCCTCAGAAGAACGGCGACATCGTGCAAGTCTTCAGCACCCAGGTCAGGCGATATCTTCAAGACTAGTGGAGGACCGGCTTGCGGCCCGACACCCCCGCGCGTTCTCTCTTCCAACAAAGCCGCGAGCAAGGGTTCAAGGCGCTCTCTGGCATGCAAGTCGCGCAGTCCGGCTGTATTGGGTGAGGAGATATTGATCGCAACATAGTCGGCGACGCCGCGAACTGCGCGCAGGCAGGCGACATAGTCATCGATGGCATGCGAAGCAGGCGTATTGGCATTCTTGCCGATGTTGACTCCGACAATGCCGCGGAAGCGATTGTGACGCAGACGTGCCGCAACCTTTACAACTCCCTCATTGGGGAATCCAAGACGATTGAGCAACGCACCTTCCGCGGGTAGACGAAAGAGACGCGGACGAGACTGCCCAGTCTGCGGGCGTGGCGTTACTGTGCCGATTTCGATGAAACCGAAACCCAGGGATCCAAGGCCATCGATCGCGACCGCGTTCTTGTCAAACCCAGCGGCCAGGCCTACACGATTTGGAAAACGCAGACCCATGCAAAGGAAGGGTGTCGTCGCGGGCAGCCGAAGGGAGCGGCGTCCTGCTAGCCGCAGAGCTTCCAATGCAAGTCTGTGGGCACGCTCAGGATCGAGAGCAAACAAGGCTGGCCGAATGGCGGAGTACCACATCTATCGTGATTTTCGCACGAATTCCGCGATGCCCAGCGACCCGTCCACCTCACGGGATTGGCAGAGACCGAACCGGTTAAGCCGTTTAGTGGAACTACGCTATTGACCCTAAGCCCCCGGACGCGAGTGTCTGCTTCCAAGCAATCAAGAGCCGCATCGACTATAGGTCAGCGATCGTCAGCGATTGCCTGGCAGTTTCGCGTCAAACTTAAGACTGCAATGCGGGCACGGACCATCGAAGGGCAGGAACACTTCATTCCAATCGCGTAAGTTTGGAATACCCAGCGGCTGGCTACATCTCGGGCATCGAATCCGGACTATCCAAAGCATGCTGAGGAGAAAGCCAGCGATCAGGCAGTACAGGACCACAAACTTCCATAGCACCATATGATCGCGTGAGATCCCTGCCCAAAGCCCGGTGAGGCCCAAGAAAATCCAGAAAGGCCACATCAGGACATTAATCTTCCGTCGATACCACTCTCTCACCGTCATGGGTCAATCTTCGTTAAGTTCCTGCGTCCTATCTTGGCCCCGAATCACATCAGTCTACCGCGCGCCGCGAATGTCAGCTATGTGGCAGCCTACTTCGTACGGCGACCGACCGCATAGAGAATTGCGCTATTCCGCGAGATCGCCGCGGCAAGTCCCTCATGCCGCGTGCCGCGAACTATTGTGCTCCACATACAATCCTTTTTTGGAGTGTCGAACGCGATGGCAGCTTACGAGAACACTATTGGGGTTGTCCATTGTCCAAAGCTGGTCGATACCGGCCCAACGGCGTTCCTATCAAACCATTTCAGTTTAAATCGCCGCTTTTCCAGAAGTAAAATTCACGGCCTGGGGCGTAGTCGATCCTGTTCCTCGCGCATTGCTTTCTCGATCAGATCAAGTTCTCTCAATGGTCGGGAAACCTAGCCAATCTAGCTGTTTGTTCCACATCCAAAGGTTCCGAGGGTGCCTTGCGATCAAAATGGAATCCCAGACCCGCAACGACCACCCCTACAACCAAGAGTGCCGCTGCGCACGCGTATTCGGCAAAACTGCGTGCAAAAGAGCACAGCCAAGAGATCGCCGCGAGCAGCGCAACTGCACCGAGAAATAAAAATACTCTGGCAAGGAATCGCATGTTCTTGCCCATGTTTCTGCAATAGACCAGAACGACTCAAACATCGACTGGCTGCCCAGCGATTCGCCTTCGGCGCGTTTCCGAGAGTATCCTAAATGCGAAGTATCGAAAAAAGTCCAACGAATAGCTGAATTCCATCGCCTTGATATGGAGCATCGATAAGGACATGACTGCTGAGATTCTTCACTATTGGGGGGATTGGATGAGAGTCTTGGCAATGCTCTTGGCGGGAGTGGTATCGGCACCTGCATTGGGTCAAGGAATATTGGTTCTGCCGCCAGCCGTTGAGGATGTTGCTAAAGCCCACCATTGCGACCCCATCGCCAGCTTCGTGACGGATGAGAGATCCGATGAGGCCGCGCCGTTCGATTATCGCTACGAGTCGCTTGACCCACCAAAAGTCATGCTTGCGGCCTGGTGCACCAAAGCGGACAACAAAGCAAAGGGGACTTATACGCTTTTGGTCTGGGCCACACGACCGGACCATCCACTACGAACCTGTCCTGCGGAAATTGACAATGTAACAGTGATCGGTCACCCGGAAATGGAGGTGACCTCCATGGTCCCGCATGACTTCGTTTTCATCGATACCGGTCAGCGGCCCCCAATTCGAGAATCACGCACGATGTTCGGCGTACGCAATCATCTCCGGTCCGAGAGGGATTTCTTCGCCTGCATTGCGGGAAGATGGGCGCGGTATGCGCCAGAGAAGCGGTAAGGGTAATTGCTGACCAGAAGCGGCCGGTCTAGTCCGCAATTCTGCGTAACCCAGTTCTCAGGAGCGCAGATCGCATGATGGCGATTCTTGCGCTACGCTTGACGCATGAAAATCCATGTACGCATCTCCCTGTCCGTCCTACTGGCGTTTCTTTGCTTCGCCTCCAGCTCCTCCATCGCCGCAGAAGTCCGTCATCCCTTAACCGTAGACGACCTCCTTAGCGTGCCCAGAGTATCGGATGCGCAACTCGCGCCTGACGGCCGCTCGGTTGCCTATTCGGTCGCGACGCCAAACGTCGGCACGAATGAAACCGAGAGCAATCTCTGGATCGTGGACGCGAAGCGCGGCGTTTCAACGCAGCTCACGTATTCCGGAAAGGATCGTGCAGCTCGTTGGTCTCCGGATGGGAGGCGCATCGCGTTCTTGTCGCGACGCGATGGCAAATGGCAGGTGTATGCACTCTCCCTCGACGGCGGGGAGGCGCTCGCGATCACCCACATGCCAGTGGATGTGGAAACACTCCGATGGGCGCCCGATGGCGCCACCCTCATCGTCAGCGCCATCGTCGATCCGGATTGCCGAAATGATGACTGTCTCAAGACAAGTGCCGAGCGACGTGCTGCCGGCAAAGCTGCGCGAATTTACGACCACTGGCCGGTTCATAGCGCGATTCAGTGGACGGATGGCTTCCGCAGCCATCTGTTCGCGATCGCGACAGACGGATCGGGTGCGCCAAGGGATCTGACCCCTGGGCATGATTTCGACATTCCTCCGCGCCTCTCAATTGACAATTCGGTGGATGCCGCCGACATCGCTGTTTCGCCGGATTCAAAGGAGGTCTGCTTTTCGGCGCAATCGGGGCGCGAGCCCAACGGACAGAGCTTCCTACAGCTGTTCGTGGTTTCTCTCGACGGCGGCCCCCCGCGGCAGATCACGAGCGGGCCGAGTAACAACCGTACGCCGGCATACTCGCCTGACGGGACCTCCATCGCCTACCGTTCTCAGCTCAACGGCAGCAACTTTGTCGGCTCGCACTGGCGGCTGATGATTCATTCCATCGCGTCCGGCGCCAACGCCGATCAAACGTTAGGATTTGATCGTAGCGTCGCTGGCTTCGTCTGGACGTCTCGAGGCACAGCGTTTTACTTCATCGCAGAGAACGAAACGCAATCACCGCTGTACGCGTTATCCACTGCCAAAGGAGCGATGCCCAAGCTGCTCGTGAATGGATTCGTTGGGGAACTGTCCGCGTCAGTTTCCGGCCGTGCGCTGGCATTCGCGCGATCCGGCCTTTCCGCACCGGCGGAAATCTTTTTCCTGTCGGATGAGAAATCCAAACCAATACAGCTCACGCACCACGCCGACTCGCGCCTGAGCAGCGTCGCGCTGTCAACAGTCGAGCCCTTCTGGTTCAAGAGCCGCGACACGACTTCGGTACAGGCAATGTATCTACCCCCCTCGGGCTTGAACTCAACGCGCAAATATCCATTGCTCGTGCTGCTGCACGGCGGACCGGAGACGATGTGGGGTGACTCCTGGGGATACCGCTGGAATCCGCAGATGTTTACAGCCGTAGGGTTCGGCGTTCTCATGATCAATCGCCGCGGTTCAACAGGATACGGACAAAAATTCACTAATGAGGTGGTGCAACAGTGGGGCGGAGTACCTTACGAAGACATCATGACCGGCATCGATGCGACACTGCAGCGATACGGTTACCTCGATGGCGACCGCGTCGTCGCTGCCGGCGCATCGTACGGAGGCTACATGGCCAACTGGCTGGCGACGCATACCGGACGATTCAAGACGATAGTAAGTCACTCGGGTGTTTTTAATCTCACCTCCATGTACGCCACGGACATTCACGCGTTCCTGGAGTTTGAACAAGGCGGCACGCCGTGGGGAACTTCGGCAGGCTACGCAAAGTGGTCGCCATCCGCTTATGCCTCAGCGCTCGGGAAGTTCAATACGCCGATGCTGATTACCACCGGCGACAAGGACTTTCGAGTGCCCTACTTTCAGTCGCTCGAGTTGTACGCAGCCTTGCAACGGCAGGCAGTGGAATCGAAGTTGGTGGTATTCCCAGATGAGGGGCACTGGATTCTGAAGGCACAGAACTCAAAACTTTGGTACACCACGGTGATTGACTGGCTGACCCAGCATTCCGGCCGATGATAAAACGAATTACCAGCGGAGGCGATATGGACCCTTTAACTTTCAGTCGGCTGACAGCGACGGCCGCGGTGTTTGCGATGTTCGCCGTCTGCGGTGGCTGCCAAAAAAAGCCCCTTCCGGTGGCTGTGCCGGATGTTGCGGCGGTGCAGTTGGAGGCGCAACAGGAAGTCGCGAAGGCGAAGCTCGAGGCGAAGAATGGCGTCAAGAGCGCGGTCAAAATCATGGGCGCGGACTCGAAGGACGTTGCCCGCGCCAAGATTACCGGCGTCTTTGACATCGCGATGACCCGGGCGGAAGGAAACCAAAAGGTTGCGAATGAAAAATGCATGACACTTGAGCAATCAGCGCAGCAAGCCTGTAAGGACAAAGCGGATTCGGACTACCAAACGGCTGTGTCGCAAGCCAAGGCCGTTCGAGACTCGCAGCTACGATAGACGGTTGGTCGTGCTCACTGCGTGCGAGGCGAGCGTACCAATGTGATGGCGGCCTTTGAGTGCGTACCACGACAATCCCGCTCCGAGAATTGCGCCGATGTAGACGAACGCACCCCAGGTGTTGTACCAGGGCAAGCCATAGATCGCTTCGCGCGGCCAGGCCAAATTGAGTGCCATCGCCACGCCCCACACCACCGCAACGATATTGACTGCCATTCCCCACTTGCCCATCGTGAAGTAATCGCCGGCGGCGAGATCTGCGGGGGGCCATTGCCCTTGCAGGCGCTTCTTCAAAAGCGGGCCTGTCACCATCAAGTACGCCAGATAGATCATGATGATCGCAATCGAGGTCAGTACCGTGAAGATTTTCGGCTGGCCGATGTTGACGACCAGGATCAGCTCGGCAATCACGCCGATCGCGATGGCAGGAATAATGGGCGTCTGCGTCTTGGGATTCACCCGCGCGAGTTTCTCCCCGAACGGTAGTGCGTTGTCGCGTGCCATGGCGAAAGTCAATCGGATAGCCGCCGTGTGCACGGCCAGCGAGCACACCGTCACCGCAATCACGATGCAAACCAGAAATATCTTGCCCAGCGGACCCCACATCACTTGCTCGACAATGTATTGGAGGCCGCCGCTGCTGCTGCCGATTTTCGGATCATTCAAATTGGGCGCTGACATGACTGCGAAAACGAGGATTGCACCGCCAATCACAAACGAGGCCAGGATCGCGCGCAGAATGGCTCGCGGCGCAGTACGTCGAGGCTCCAACGTCTCCTCACCCAGTGAACTGGCGGTGTCAAAGCCGTACATGACGTATCCGGAGGCCAGCGACGCCACCAGGAACGCGCTCAGAAAGCCGCCGCTCTTGTCGGCACCATACCCGGCGAAGGAGAAAAAAACTTCCGGACCTCGCTTGGTATTGACTGCCAGAATGATCGCGATGAGACACGCCGCGATCAACTCGATAAAGACGCCCGCGCTGTTGATCATCGCCATCAGTCGTACGCCCAGCGCATTGACCACGGTGGTGAACACGATCAAGACGGTACCGAGGACTACCGCGTTCGTTGCGAAGTCGTAGGTACCATTGCCGTCGCCGATGATCTGGAAGCCGCTCCACAGGCGCGGCAGGTTGAGTTGCAACGCAAGCACCACGGCAGACAGGGTGACGATCGACGCGGTGAGCATCAGCCAACCTGAAGACCAACCGACGATCCGACTGCCCAGCAGCTTGGACCAGTTATAGACGGACCCGGCGATGGGATATTTGGCGGCCAGTTCCATGAAGCACAGGGCGACTGCCAACTGACCAATGAGCACCAGCGGCCAGGACCACAGGTAGGCCGGACCTGCAGTGCCGAAGCCGAAGTAGAACAGCTGGAAAGTCCCGGTGAGAATCGAGATATAGCTGACGCCGGCAGCGAAGCTGCCGAACGCGCCGATGCTGCGATCAAGCGATTCCTTGTAGCCGAAGTGCTCCATGCCACTGTCGGCCCGACCGGTACCTTTACTCTTGACCATACCTTTGTCCTCGTTTGGGCTGACAGCGCATCAATTGTGCACCAATTGATTCCGACCGAAAATAGGCCCACCATTCCTCCTGTAGACACGCACAGACCTATAGGAACCGCTATCGTGAAACTCGTCGGAATATCAGGAAGTCTGCGCAGCGGATCCATCAATAGCGGGCTGCTGCGCGCTGCAGTGGAACTCGCCCCTCAAGGACATGAAATCGTCATCGGCTCAATCCGCGACATTCCGTTGTACGACGGCGATGTGGAAGCACGCGACGGCGTTCCCGCGGCCGTCGGCGCACTCAAGGACTTGATCGCCTCTGGCGATGGCCTGCTCATCTCGACACCGGAGTACAACAACTCAATTCCCGGCGTATTGAAGAATGCCATCGATTGGCTGAGCCGGCCTTCCTCCGACATCGGCCGCGTGTTCGGCGGTCGACCGGTCGCCATCATGGGCGCCTCCCCGGGTGGGTTCGGCACCATTCTCAGTCAGAACGCCTGGTTGCCGGTGCTGCGCACCTTGGGGACACAGCCGTGGTTTGGCAATCGCTTGATGGTCTCGCGCGCCGGCAGTCTGTTTTCGCCGAGCGCGGAACTGACCGATGCAGCAACACGGGAGAGCGTTCGCAAGTTCATCGAAGGCTTCATCGCGTTCGTGGGAAAGCAGGCGGAGCGACGGTGACGCATTAAGAGGCGTGGAGGGTCACATCGCGAAATCACCGATCAACGAGCGGTTACTGCAAATGGCGGCTACCTGGCACACCGTTCTTGCAGTAGTCGTCCTCGGTTTCGTTGCCGGCACACCTAGTGCATCCGCGAACGCCGCAGACTCAACGAACATTCCTGCCTGGGTGTTTCCAATAATCGCAGAAGTGCCCGCACATCCGATATTCGACGACGTTAAGCTATTGCATGTGCCCCGCAGCAAAGTGTCCTACACACAAGCCAGGCTCAACGACTTCTTCAACGTGCCGGATTGGCATCCGACATCTCACAGTGCGATGCGAATCGTCACGAAGAATCTTTCGATCGGCAGCATGATCGATGCGGCTGCGTTCGCGGTATCCCTACCGCAGTAACTTCGCGAACTACGTTCAGTAGTTGAGCTCATGCAGCGATTCCGTCCAACACCGCCATGGTTTGCCGCGAGAGCGTTAATTTGTCAGCCGCCAAATTCTCGCGCAGGTGAGCGACCGACGATTGGTTGCGGCGACGCTTCGACAGCGGTGAATTGCACCCCGTGCTGCAGCACTGGTGGCAGCAATTCTCAGGACCGTTTCTTTACTACCCCGGGCGACGCCTGGTGCCTGCGCCGTTGCGAGCGTTCATTGATTTCATCAAGCTTTCAGCGGACGATCGCCGACACCAATAACAACTCAAGGGGTATCCATGCCCATTGCCACCTTCAGCACCTCGGACGACGGACTTCAACCGAGTCAAACGGACCGCGGACATTACGTCGTCGATATGAACCTCGAGAATGACGCACCGTGGATACCGTATGCAGACGGCGTCTGGATCCAGATCTGCCGATTCAACGTCACGACAGGCGGTTTCACCGTTATCTTGAAGGGGCTGCCTGGCTCCAGAATTGGCGTGCATTACCATACGGGCACTGTTCATGGCTTCACCCTGCGCGGTCACTGGCGGTACCTGGAACATGACTGGATTGCAACGCCCGGCACCTTCATCTTCGAGCCTGCCGGCGAAGCACACACGCTGGTCATCACCGACGATTCACCGGAACCGGCCATCATCTTTTTCGTTGTCGATGGCGCGCTCGTCTATCTGGACAAGCCGGTCAACGGTTCATTTGGCGCTTATGAGGACGGATTCAGCGCTCTGGATCTGTGCCGAAAGTTTTATCGCGAGGCCGGTTTGGATGTCGCGCAATTGGATTTGAGGATTCGATAAGCGCGACTGCCAGGTTGGCACGCGACACCAGCTCGACATCGAGATCGTCGTCGTTGATGGGATAGAGCCGAGATCGATGATCCATCACGAGATTTTGCGCGATTGCGCAATCGGTAGTTCCAATTCAACTTTATCGCAGAGGACTTTTGGCGCAATTCGACCCCGCTCACCGGCCTCGAGTCGGACGAGCCCATATGCCGCCATAGTCTTTAAAGTTCGAGATAAATTGGATTTCGCCCTGCCTGTTAGCTGAGACAGTTCTTCGAGGGAAGCCGGAGCCGCCTCCACAATGATGCGTAGCAATTCCCGATTCCCGGCAGACAGTACCTTCGCGAAAGATTCTGTCGAGGTAAACCAGACTTTTGGCTCATCGGCGACTCGATTTAAGCCCCGCGAAATGGCAACGGTGCGCGCTTTCATTTCCGCATATGTCGAAATTCCAACCCTTAAAGTTTTCACTTGATGATTCCTCTCTCGCGTAACACCGAATCGACAGTATTCCAAAAATCCGTCAGCAGGCCCGCTGCGTCGCGATATTCGTAGGTCCGAATTGTCCTCAATCTATGTAGGTGATCCTGCGGATCACCGAACTCTTGCTTGAACACTGGATGCGCATTGTCAAAGCCGACTAATCTTTCTCCGTCTGGACCATGCAGAGTCAACGAATAGTCAAGTCCGTGGGGCTTTTCAGATGATGCCGGAACGCGAGTCACTACAAATCTTACCCAATGACCACCCTCTGGGTCGACGACGAGGACTTGGCCATCGAGCTCCAGCAGCGTATCCAGGCTTGGATCATGAGGCGCGCCCACGTATGTAGGTTATCACACTGACATAACTATTTCCAACTTCGACCCATTAAGATCACCGGCGCGTGACGAATGACACGAACTCCGCTTACGATGCCTCAATCCTTCCTCTTGGATGATTGAATGCCCCTAGCCGCATTGCTCGCTGTATTGCTCGCCGCGTGTACTCATGCGAGCTGGAATCTGGTGGCGAAGAAGGCGGCTCGATCGGAACATTTCATCTGGCTTTACTCCATCGCCTCTCTGCTGATTTGGGCCGGGCCAGCAATTTGGGTCTTGATGCACTCTACCTGGCACCTCGGCTCGCAGGCCTGGCTCGCGCTGTTTGGTACTTCCGTGCTGCACCTAGCCTATTCGCTCGCGCTCCAGGCGGGATATCGCGCCGCTGATCTGTCGTTGGTATATCCCATCGCCCGCGGCACCGGACCGCTACTGTCCTTCGCCGGCGCCACGTTGTTGTTGGGAGAGCGACCCGGCTGGTTGGCCCTTCTCGGCGTTCTCATGGTGGTCTGCGGCATCGCACTGGTTGCAGATCTCGGGCGGCAACGGCGGCACTCGCCGCGCGCCGGAATCTTGTGGGGCCTGCTTACTGGCGCCTGTATCGCCGCGTACACGTTGAATGACGGGTGGGCGGTCAAATATCTGTTGATCTCGCCCATTCTGGTCGACTATTGCAGCAATTTCTTTCGCGCTTTGGTTTTGGCGCCGCGCGCCTTAGCCAATCGCACAGTGCTGCGCCAGGAAATCCGCGAATTTGGTCGACCAGCCCTGGTGGTCGGCGTGCTTGGGCCACTGGGTTATATCCTCGTGCTGTGGGCGATGACCGTCGCGCCGATCAGCCACGTGGCGCCGGCGCGCGAACTCGCGACGCTGGTCGGCGCCTACTTTGGCAGCCGATGGCTCAAAGAGCAGGCTGGCTGGAGCCGGATCACCGGAGCGTTGTGTATCGTCCTTGGCGTCATTTGCCTCGCGTCGGCAAACTAGGGCTCGGAATACGGCGTGCCGTCCTTGCGCATAAAACGACCATCATCGTTGGTACTCGGATTGGCCTAGCATGACGTTCGGTTACAATGAGCCCTTGTCAACCGTCTGCTGACACTCGTTGGATGGCGGCTGATCGCCCTCGGCACGCTGTGGGCGTTGCAAGGCTCCGACCTCGTTCACATCAAGCCGATAGCGTGTGTCGCGGATTGCACGGAGTTGAAGGGCCCATCCGGGCAGTGGCTGGTGATGGGGCTTGTCACGATCGGCGTTGGCGCAGCTCTGTGGTACTTCGCGCGACGGCGCACTCCTCGCAGGAGATAGCAATGACGCAATCCATCCGACAGGCCGCGGACGCGGTCCTCGACTACACGACCGGTCGGGCCGGCGGGGCGCCTGGTGTCGTGGCCATGGTCACCGATCGCAACGCGAACGTTTACGAAGGTGTCGCGGGTACACGTGAGCTAGGCAAGAGTCAGCCGATGACTCTGGACACGGTTTTAGCCTTGTTTTCAACCACCAAAGCGCTGACCGGCACCTGCGTCATGCAGTTGGTGGAGGAAGGCAAGATCAAACTTAAGCGACAGCGCCAGCAAATACACGCCGCAGATCGGCGAATTACAGGTTCTCGAAGGCTTCGACGACGCCGGCCAACCTCGGACCCGTCCGCCGAAGCGCGACATCACCGTCAACGACTTGATGTTGCATACCTCAGGGCTGTGTTACGAATTCTTCAGCGCGGAAGAACTGCAATATCGGACCGTGAAGGGAATTCCATCGATAGTGTCATGCACTTTCGCATCGATTCGAACCGTGCTGGTTCACGACCCCGGCGCGAGCTGGACCTACGGCCTCAACCCCAGTATAAAGAGCGTGTGAGGGTTTCGCGGGCGCCATTCCCCGACCAGCACTTCACTGTGCAGGACATCCATGCGGACTCTGACAAGGTGTTCATCACCTGGCTATGGGCCGCTACTCATCAAGGCGACATTGCGGGCTTTCCCGCTACCGGCAATCCTATTAAGACGTCCGGCGCCACCGTGTACTACTTTGATGCAGAGCGCCTTACGGGCCACTGGCAGATCACAGATCGCCTCGGCGTCTTCATGCAACTGCGTCAGGGCTTGAAGAGCGCATAACCTCGAGCGTTCGCGGCGACTCTATGCATCCGCGTTCACTTGACGCTGATATTCCACGGCATCAAAGTGACCTTTGGACTCGGCAATCAGCCCGTCAGAACCGAAACGCCACTGCTCGAAGCCGCTGATCCGAACAAATTTGCCGGCACCACCCGGGCCGGAATTGGTCCCAGTCAACGTCCAGTGATAGGTGATATCGGATCCCACCTTATCGACGCCATCCATCTTGATCACGAGATCGGGAAAAGCAGTCATGAAATTTTGTGCAGCGTTGGTGATTGCGGTGCGACCGACGGAAGGCGTTCCCTCGTTGATCGTGAGAGATCCCTGTTCCGCAAAGAACGATGCGACGCCTGCAGCGTTCTGGCTGCACCAGGCGGCAGTATAGCGGGCCGCGAAGTCCCTCAGCGTGTTTGGCTCCATGAAGCGACTCTCCGAAGTGAAAGGCGTCGAATCAGGGTTTGAGTATAGTTCCTACTTGCGCGGGATTGTGTTTGTATTCTGAGCTGCTCTGATCAGCCAGACACCGTCGTGCTTTTTCATCTCCCCCAGGTGAAGATCCCTTCCCTCGGGCTGTGGCGGGTTGCGTCGAAATCCGTGTCACCCGAGATGCCCCAATTGATGTGGACGAGCGCAATGTTGAAAGGACATGCCAGTAAAAGCAGCCACATGATTGCACTGAACTTTTGCATCATTCGCGTTGTACTCCTCGGTGCGGTACGGGCAGAATGAACCTAAGTTTACAGAGTTCGACCGCAAGGGAATGCTCATGCCAATTTCGCTGGTCCCCATCTTCTTTTTATCCGGCATCGCTGGACTTACGTTCGAAACATTGTGGTTCCGGCTCGCGGGTCTGTCCCTGGGGAACAGTGTTTGGAGCGCGAGCCTGGTGCTCGCCGCATTCATGGGTGGCCTCACCCTAGGCAACGGCCTGGTCGCGCGGTTCCATTCACGGATTGAACGGCCGATCAGGGTATACGCACTGCTCGAACTTGGCATCGGTGTCGGCAGTTTTCTGGTCGTTCTCGCGCTGCCGCGACTGTCCGGCGCTCTCGGTCCTCTATTCGCAGCTGTCGCGGATACACCTTGGCTATTGAATGTCGCTCGGCTGGGAAGCGCGTTTGCGCTGCTGGTCCTGCCAACCACGGCGATGGGCGCAACATTGCCGCTCCTGACCGAAGCACTGTCGCGATCGAATCCGCGGTTCGGCGCGACTGTCGGCAAATTATACGGCTGGAATACGCTCGGCGCGATGCTCGGCGCGATTGGCACCGAAGCCGTACTGGTACGCTTCTTCGGTATCGCGAGCGCTGGCCTGATCGCGTTGCTGCTGAATCTGACGGCGGGCGCGTTGGCGCTTCGCCTGGCAGCCGTGCCGGCCACTGCGCCGACGGCTACCACGCCCTCTCCTTCATTTACCGCACGAGCGTATCGATATCTGCTGGTCGCGCTGCTGTCAGGCGCAGTCATGCTCGCGCTCGAGGTCGTGTGGTTTCGGTTCCTGCTGCTGACGTACACGGGCACCGGACTCACTTTCGCTCTGATGTTGACCATCGTGCTCGCAGGTATTGGGCTCGGCGGGCTTGCTGCAGGCAGGCTCGCGCGAAGATCCGAGTACTGTCATCGTTGGCTGCCACACGTGACGGCGCTCAGCGGCCTCCTGGTCGTGGCCACTTACTATGGCTTCGATCTGTTCACGGCCCAGCAATCTCGCGAAAGTGCGACGTTGTCCGTGTTTGCAGGCTTTGCAGTGTTCCTGATGCTGCCCGTGTCGCTGCTCTCCGGCGCGGCATTCACGTTGATCGCACATGCCGTCAAGCAGGAACTCGGTGGATCAATGCGAACGACCGGCGTTGTGGCGCTGTGGAATACGCTGGGAGCAACGGTCGGCTCCCTCGGCGCCGGCTTCGTACTGCTACCGACGTTGGGCATGGAACGCTCTCTATTCGCTCTTGCAGCTACCTATTTCGTCACCGCGTTGCTGGTGCCTGCAGTCAGCGCCGCGGAAGGCAAATTCGCCGCGCGCTCGGCCTGGGCCGCGATCGCAGTCGCGGGTCTGTCACTCGCGTTGTTCCCGTTCGGCCTCATGGAGCGATCATTCTTCAGGATCGTGGAACGCGGACTGCCGGAGCACACCCTGATCGCGACGCGCGAAGGCCTCACCGAGACTCTGCGCTACTATCGCCGTGATGTTTTCGGCGCGCCGGTGTTCTACCGCCTCGTGACGAATGGCTACTCGATGTCAGCAACGTCGGTCATCGCCAAACGCTACATGAAGCTGTACGTATACCTGCCGCTTGCGCTGCAGGCCGAGGCACATGACGCCCTGCTGATCAGCTACGGCGTGGGATCCACCGCCAAGGCGTTGACTGACTCAGTCGGACTGCGGCGCATCGACGTGGTCGACATCTCGCGCGAAATCCTGCAAATGAATTCTGCCGTCTATGCCGACGCCGATAGCCCGCTGCACGACCCGCGCGTGACCGTCCACATCGAGGACGGACGCTTCTTCCTCGGAACGCACTCGCGCAAGTACGACTTGATCACCTCAGAGCCACCACCTCCGAAGGTCGCCGGCGTCGTGAATCTCTATACGCAGGAATACTTCCAGGCAATCCGCGATCATCTGACGCCAAATGGCCGCACCACCTACTGGCTTCCGGTTCACCAACTACAGCCACTCGACACACTCGCGATCATCAAAGCGTTCTGCAATGTGTTCGAAGACTGCACACTGTGGGACGGCGCGGGACTCGAATGGATGCTGATGGGTGGGCACGGCGCTAACGATCGCGTGCCGATCGACACCTTTACAGCGCAATGGCGTGACGACCGTGTGAAAGGAGAACTGGCAGCGCTTGGATTTGAGCTCCCAGAGCAGATGGGCGCGTTGTTTATGGGTGACGCAGCGTACCTCGCGAAGCTTTCGGCCAACATACCCGCAGTGACGGACAATTATCCACAGCGGATTTCAAGCGAGCTGGTGCGCGATCCGGGCCGCGTGCCGCTCTATGCAGACATCATGGACGAACGCGACCGGCTTGTTCGATTTACAAGCAGCGCATTCATCGCGCAATTGTGGCCACAGGGCCTCGCAGCGCAAGCACCGCCGTACTTCCATTACGAAGGCCTCATCAAGGATCACTTTACCCAAGGACTTTACCCGCCGGTTGATCCGGCGTTCCTGTGGGAGTCGATCGACGGCGCACTCGCGAACAGCCGACTTGAAGCCTTACCGCTGTGGCTGCTCGGCACCGATCGGGACGCGCAGCGGAATGCTTTTGCTCTCGCCCGTCAGGGCGGCGTGCAAACGCCGGACCTTGAGCTCGAGCTCGCGCTTAGCCGCCTCGTACAGCGCGACTACGCCGGTGCATTGCAAATCGTCGAGCATTCGATATCCACCGAGGGTGGTAAGAGTTCGGTAGGCACCCTTAGCCTGCTGTTGTACCTGCTCGGCAAGAACGGCAGGATCGACGACGCGCGCGCCTTGATTGCCACTATCGACACGAAGAAAATACCGGAAATTGTCAGTTTCTTTGAGTGGTTCGAGAGGAGGTTCGGCGTGCACGCCGGGCTGCTGCCCTCAAAGCCTCATCACTAACGCGCCGGGCCGGGTCAACAGTACCAAGACATCAATCACATCAGCGAGTGTCGCACCGGCGGCGCGCAGAATGTTCTCGCAGTTGATAATCGCCTGCCGCGTCTGCTCCCGGATCGTCGACCCGGCCAGTTGGTTGGTCTTCGGATCGATTCCGGCGATGCCCGACAGGTAGATGGTATCGCCAACCCGAACTGCCTGACTGAACAGCGGCGAATTAGGCGCGTCGCAAGTCCGAATGATCTGCTTCACGCGTCTTTCCCAGCATTCATCTGAAAGCCTGCTTCTCGCCACGCTTTCATACCGCCGTCGAGCGCCACTGCACCCTGGAAACCCATCTGGCGCAAAGTGGCGGCTGCCAGCGTAGATATGCGGCCGAACTCGCAGTAGGAAAGAATTCGTCGTGTCGGATCCGTCAACTCCTGATTGACGCGCAATTCGAGCTGACCGCGTGGCAGGAGCCGCGCTCCGGGGATATGCCCTTCTTCATAGGCATCGCGCTCACGAACATCGAGCAACACCAGATCGTCATTACCCGTATCCAGGCGACGCTTGAGTTCGCCGAGAGACATGAACGGGACGATGGCGGCCGCTTCTGACAACATCTGAGCCACGGTCTTGCCGCCGCTCATGTTGGTGCGCAATGCCTCGGTCACGTGCGTGGGCATCGAGAGATTCAGGCTTTTCATCATGTCGACAAAAGCACCGCGTTCGCGCTTCTGCAGCCGCGGATTCTCCGCCACTTCCTGCCCGATGGTGGAGTGAGGTCGATTCTTGTACTCGTGCGCCGGAAAGACCATCAGCGCTGGATCGAGTGTAAGAAGGCCACTGAACAGGCTGTCGAAAAGCGCTTCCGCGTTGCCGCTGGGCAAATCGGTGCGTCCGGTGGCACCGATGAGCAATGTGTCACCCGTAAAAACACGGTCTCCCATGACCAGGGACATGGAGTCCTGCGTGTGTCCCGGCGTATGCAGGACCTGCAATCGAAGCTTGCCGAGGGCGAGCAGGTCACCATCGCGGAGGCGAAGATCGACGAACGGCGCAGGACTGGCGCTGTGCATCACCACCGGCACCTCGAGCTGGCGTGCGAGCTGTTGGGTGGCTGAGAAATGATCTGCGTGAGTATGCGTGTCGATGAGGTAGTGAATGCGCACGCCATCGCGCGCCGCCAACGCCTTGTAGCGGTCGATCTGACTCAGTTCCGGATCAATGAGTGCGGCAGCACAGCTTTCCTCGCACCCGATCAGATAGGACCGACATCCCCCCGTCGCGACTGTTTCGAAGATCATTTTGCCTCCGGTATTGTTGACGCGAGAGTCTAACGGGCTTAGGCAATCGCCGCCACGCGCAGACCCATGGACAAACACGCAGTACGAGTGGCATCGTAAAGTCATTCGGCAGGCATTCACGCCGATGCCTGCAAGGAGATGGTCGATGCGTGTTGCAGTCCTCTTACTCGCCGTCGGATGCGTATTGCTCGCGCCGGTTCTGGGGCAGGGTCAATCGAGCGATTCGCATGGCGCGAAGCACGTCCAGGTCCGCGCCGGCGACATCGCCTTCGCCAATTCTGGCTCCAAAGCTGCCCAGGCGCCCTTCCTCGAAGGGCTCGCACTGTTACATGACTTTGAGTATGAGCGCGCCGCCGGGGCGTTTCGCCGCGCGGAGACCGCGGATCCCTCGTTCGCGATGGCCTATTGGGGTGAGGCTATGACTCACAACCACGGCATCTGGATGGAGCAGGATCTGCCTGCCGCGCGCGCGGTGCTCTCCAAGCTCGGTTCCACGCCCGATGCGCGACGCGCCAAAACGGGCACGGCGAGGGAGCGCGCGTATCTGGGCGCCCTCGAGATTCTCTACGGCGATGGCACGAAGGAAGCACGCGATTTTCGCTACGCCGACGCCATGCAAGTTGTCCATGCGACGTACCCGAGCGATGTCGATGCCACGGCGTTCTATGCACTCTCGTTGCTAGGTACGTGCCATTCAGGTCGTGACTTTGCCGTCTATATGAAGGCGGCAGCACTACTGGAAGTCGTCTATCCGTCTCACCTGCGTCACCCCGGCGTGCTGCACTATCTGATCCATTCGTACGATGACCCCATTCACGCGCCGCTGGGGCGGCGGGCGGCGGAGCGCTACGGCGCGTTGGCGCCGGATGCACCGCATGCGCTGCATATGACCTCGCACATTTTTCTGGCGCTGGGCATGTGGGATGACGTGATCACGGCCAATCTGCAGGCGATCGCCGCCGGCAATGCCTATACGTCGCATCACGGGCACGCGCCGAAAGGATGTGGACATTATCCGACCTGGCTGATGTATGGATACCTTCAAGAGGGAAGAAGCGCGGCAGCCGTAGACATGATCGCGGTGTGCCGACAAAGCGCCACCGCGCTGCCTGCCACCACGCCAGCGAGTTTCGATCCGGATCGAAGCGCGATCAGCTCCTATGTCTACATGCGCTGGTTGCAGGTGGTGGAGACGGGAAATGCATCGCCGATCGAGTCACTGAATGGGTCAAGCTCCGGCAACGAGTCACCGGCTTTTTTTGCAGCCTACGCGGATGCGGTCACTGCGCTGCGAATCGGCGACTTGCCGCAGTTGAATGCCGCGGTGGCCACACTCGCGCAACGCCAGGTCCCCTTGCTGTCGCAACTTGCCGCCGGAGGCGACGAAGCGCGCACCGACCGCGAAAGCGTCAATGTGATCGTCAATCAAATGTCCGCGGTTGCGCGAATACGTTCCGGAGACACAGAAGGCGGCCTCGTCAGCTTACGCAAAGCGGCGGACGCGGAATCTGCGATGGCCATGGAATTTGGACCGCCGATGGTTGCGCTGCCCAGTTGGGAACTGCTCGGCGAGGAGCTGTTGCGTGCGCAGAAGCCGGCGGATGCGGAGCGCGCGTTCCGCAACGCCTTGGCCCGCGCACCAGGGCGGACGCGCAGTCTACGGGGCCTGCTGCAAAGCGAACAATTGACGGGCGATACCGCGGGCGCCGCTGCCACCCAACTGGAATTGGCACGCTATCCGCGCAAAGCCCACTGACTGTTCAATACAGTGACGGGCTTGTCACTCGCGCGCCAACGGATTGTGCGTGGGCGCTGCGATGCGCGTCAGCGTGTTGCAGTCGACATGATGAAACGGCTCCGTCTGCTTGCGCGGACCTTCGGGTTTCGGATTCACATCCAGGCCCCGTACACCTTCCCAGATACCGGCCATGCCCGTCAGCGGACCCAGATTGGCCAGGGTGTTCACATCGACGGATTCGGGCTCGGTGTAGATGTCCTCCGGAAACTCGCTCATGTGCGACCCGAGTGCGCGAACTGCCAGTAGAGTTCGCGCGCCCTGCGATACAAAGGTCCGGCTGCCAGCGTGCGCGCATCGATGCGCGTGACCGGCGCCACCTTCGCATAGTTTCCGCAGCTCCAGATTTCATCGGCGCGCTCGAAATCCTGATACGTCAGCACTGATTCCTGAACTTGCACGCCGGCTGAACGCAGCAGCCCGATCACTCGCTGGCGCGTAATGCCGTTCAAGAACGTGCCGTTCGCGATCGGCGTGTGCACCACGCCATCACGGGCCATGAAGATATTGGCCGTGCCAAGCTCGGCAATATTGCCGAGCATGTCGCGCAGCAGGCAATTGCCGAAGCCCCGACGGTGCGCCTCTGTCAACGCCCGCGCGTTGTTCGGGTACAGGCAACCCGCTTTGGCGTCGACCGGCATGGTGTCGATGGAGGGCCGACGGTACGGTGACAGCGTGATGGCCGTATCTCCCGGCACCGGCATCGGGGTTTCATACAGGGTCAGACACCAGCGTGTCGATTCGGGATCCGGCGGCACCGAGAGAGGGCCGCCGTGCTCAGCCCAATACATCGGACGGATGTACAACTCCGGATTCGGCCCGAAGCGCTTCACGCCATCGCGAACCAAACCCACCCAGGTGTCGAGTGGCACCACTGCTTTTAGTCCAATCTTCGGTGCGGAATCATTGATCCGCGCGCAATGCCGTTCGATGTCCGGCGTCACGCCGTCGAAGGCGCGAGCGCCATCGAAGACCGTGGACCCAAGCCAAGTGGCATGGGTTCTGGGCCCCATCAGGGCGATGTTGCCTTCGTGCCAATCGTTGGCGTAGAAGGTCCAGGTGCGGGAAACAGTGTCTGATTTGGCCATAAGCAAGGATAAGCGATAGTCCTTGACCGCGCACTTCCGCACGCGCCTACTGCTACCAGGCATAGGAAACCCGGTGGATTCCGGATGATCAGTGGCTGCCCAGGGACGCCAACAGCACGGTAGCGGTGTCGACAACTTCAGCAAACTCCAAGTGCAGATCGCCAAGCGCCGCGTTGTGAACGTCCTCGGCCCGTCGAGGTCGGCCGTCGGCGCCAGCGCGTGCAAACGCTGCTGTCGCGTCGGATACGACATAGGTCTTAAAGCCCAGGTTTCCGGCCATCCGGACTGTTGTGGAAATACAGTGATTGGTCGTTAATCCAACGACGACCAAATTCACGATCCCGCTCTGCCGCAAGTCCGCTTCGAGAGTCGTACCAATAAAGGCACTGTTAACCCATTTTCGGTAGACGATTTCACCACTACGCGGAAGCGCTTGGGCTTTTGGCTCATTGCCTAACGTTGCCGGCCGAAAGCAGCCCGCCGGACTGCTCGAGCAATGGTGTACGTGTATAACCGGGGCCAGCGCTTCGCGCCAATACTGTATCAGCGATGCGACGCGCGATTCCGCGGCGGGGTTGTTGCGGGGACCCCACGACGAATCATCGAAACCTTTTTGCATAACAACCACGATCAGCGCGGTATTTCGATCGAGTGGCAGTGGCTTCACCTTTTCTCCGCATTTGATCTAGACTCCCCAAAGAACTTTGCCTCTTCGGGTGCAGGCATCCAAAGTAACGATGGGGGTATCGGTTTTGCCGATCGGTTGCAGATGACGAACGACCTGGAAATTCGGCACTGTCGCGTATTGGTTGCTGTCAGCGATCATGGCGGTGTCAGTGCCGCAGCGCGCGCTTTGGGTTTGGCTCAATCCACGGTTTCGGAAACGTTGCTGTCACTGGAGCGACTCATCGGCACGCCGATAACGCTACGCCGGCCCGGCCAGGAGGCTGCGCTTACGGTCGCTGCGGTCGCTTTGCTCCCCCATGCTCATGCACTGATCGGTGCGTCGGAGGCGGCGTTGGCAGCGGTGACCTCGGATCACCGCAACGTGATTCGTCTCGGCGCAGTGGAATCGGCCAGCACGTTTCTTTTGCCGCCTGCATTGACAGCGTTTCGATCGCACTGGCCGGGATTGGACGTGCAAATCACGATTGGGCTGTGTGACGACCTGCGCAAGCGCGTACACCGTCGTGAGCTCGCTGCAGCCATCACCGTCGAGGGGCCGAAGGGCGCGCTCGATCGGGAGGGCAGCGGGAGTCGCATGCTTTCTCCGACTCGGCTGTGTTTGTTTGTATCATCAAGAGACACACTGGGTGGACTCAAGGTTAAGAAGCGGGATCTGGCGCGCCGCCCGCTTTTGCTTCCCGATCCGGATGGCGCCTTCAATACGCTGATGCGTGCCTGGTTCGCAACTTCGGATGAGCAGCCGCGATTCGAATCGGCGGGAAGTATTGATGGCGTAAAAATTGGCGTTCGCAGCGGCGAGTATGTCGGGCTACTTCCCGGCTACGCTGTTGCCAAAGAACTCGCCCTTGGCGAATTCCAGGATGTGCGCGTACAGGAACCGCTACCCACCATTGCTCTGGAATTGACGACACATGACCGACCGGCCGAGGCTTCCCCGCTCGAGGACATGATCCATTGCATCGAGCAGGCTTCCGCCGCTATTCATTGATGTTTTTGGAAAACGACATCGAACGCCGGCACCCACGTCTTGCCGCCGTCCTTTGACATCACCGACGACTCGCGCACTCCGCGCTCTTCCGCTTTCCAGGTTACACGTTGAAGTAGTGACCGGCCGTCACTGAGGTGCATCTCTCCCTCAAGAGTCAAAGCGCCGTCCTTGAACTGACCTGCGATTACCATCAGCGAGCCGCGGTTGGTGACCCAGGTCTGTTGCCACACTTTGCGCACGGCATCAAAACTTAAGATGCTGTCACCGATCAAGCCGTCGGTCTGCTCATAGAGTTCATGGATGGCGCAGCCCGCCGCAATGAGATCCACATGAGTCCGCGCGATCGACGTGGCGGCATCGCCTTGCTCAAACGCATCCCAATCGCCCAGCCAAAAGTCGAGTTGGCGATACTCGACCGCCTTGCAGCCAGCAGGAGGTGGCGATGTGGCCGCCGTGGACATACTGGTAGCCGCGAGAATCGCCAGAATCAGAGATACTTTTAGCATCGATGTTGCTCCTTAAAAAAATCGAGCTTTGCATACTGATCTAAGCAGGCGAGTACATCAAAACGACGATGGGGTCATCGAGGTTTCCGATACACCCCCGCACCCCGGCGCCAAGAGGCGAGATCCGTCGCCATCTCCAACCAATCGGCAAACACGATGCCCCCATCGTCACTTTGGACGCCTGCACCCGAAGAGGCACAGTCCAAGGCCGAATCTGGATCAAATGGGGAAGACAAGTGAATACACTCGAACATAATGCCGCGCTGATCGCGGCCAAGATGTCAGTAAAGTGCAGCCGTCGGCGGAACATACTTCGTGCCATGTTGATAGGGACAACGGGATACCTGTCCTCCGGCATTGCCTCTTCGGCTGACAGCGCGAAGCCTGCCGATGACACGCTGCAAGAGATCGTAGTGACCGGGTCGAGCATCGCGCAAAGAGCCGATAACTCCTCCGTGCCGGTGACGATTCTGACGCAGGAGGATATCGCAAAGACCGGATTGACCTCGGCAAGCGACCTTATACAGAAGCTCCCGGCAGTACAGGGATTCCTGGCCGCCTCGAATGGAGTGAACGGCGCCGGCGCCGGCCAAACGACCGCGGCGTTGCATGCGCTGAGTTCGAAGTACACCGTGGTGCTGCTCGATGGCCAGCGCGTGGCCCAATATCCCCTCAACAGCGGGCTTGGTGGCGGCTCGGCCGTGAATCTCGAGAGCATTCCTCTGGAGGCTGTGGAACGCGTTGAAGTGCTTACCGATGGCGCCTCCGCCCTGTATGGCGCCGATGCGGTCGCCGGCGTGGTGAACTTCATCCTCAAGAAGAACAATACAGACGGCAATGTTTTCTACCACGCGTCGGTTTCGGACAGCCAAGGCGGCAACGGCTGGAGCGCAGGTTTCAGCAAAGGTTTTGGCGACCTTGCGACCGATGACTACAACCTGCTCGTCACCTACACGCATGATGTGCAAAATGAGCTTTTTGCGAGTGACCGCGCGGTTTCGCGGCGCGGCGGATTCTTCCCGTTCACATCCGACGGCACCGACTACGTGTTGAACACGCGCACCTCCAACACGGAGCCGGGCAACATCATCCTGCCGAGCGGCGTGGCTTCGTTCAATCCCTACTTCTCTGCGAATGGAAACTGCGGAAATCCGAATGCGGCAGTGCTGATCGGATCACCGACCGACACCACCTGTCGCTTCAACTTCGCAGCGACGGTGCAAGACGTTGCGCCATTCAAACGCGACGCCGGACTGATCAGAGGCACGTTCAAGGTTGGTGAGGACAGCGAGTTTTGGATTGACGTGGTCGCGTCCAGATTCGACACGACCCCGCAGTTCGCGCCGCCGGCGCAGCCACTCGGCCTCAGTCCGACCAGACTCCCGGCGCTTTGGAATGGTTACGTGGTGCCCTATCTGACCGCGAACAACATCACCTGGGTGGGTGATGGCACGGGCTGCACAAGTCCGACTGCCGCTGTCGTCGGGCCCAATCCATGTGCAATCGACGCCAAGGCGACGCTGGGCTATCGCGCGGTATCGGCCGGCGGCCGCGCCAATGACTTTGGATATCAGACGCGCCACATCGCAGCGGGCTTCGACACTGCGGTCGCGGGTTGGGCATTGAAGGCTTCGGTGGTGTCCTCCAGCGGCAAGTTTACCGACACGGCGGTCGGCGGTTATCTTGACTTCGACTTGTTCGCGACCGCTGTGGCGACAGGTGCTTACGACCCGGTCCTTGGAACGGGGCAGAGCGCACTCAAGAACACCGTATTGCATACCAATTTCTCGACTACCAATTCGACGCTCAACAGCCTGGAGCTCAACGCGCAGCACCCGGTCTTCGACCTGCAAGGCGGGTCGTCGATTGTGTCGATCGGCGCTGAGTATGCCTTTGCCCGCAACAAGACCGACTTCAGCGATATCGTGCGATCCGGCAACGGTACCGTCACGCAACCCAACACCACCGATGCGGTCGTCGGCGGCCCGGGAGGCGCGGTGAACAGTGAGGGAGACCGGACCAACTGGGGCTTGTATGCAGAATGGCTGCTGCCGTTTCGCGACGACCTGACGGTGACAGCCTCGGCGCGTTACGACAGTTACTCCAAGGTACACAGCACTACGATCTTCAACACCAGCGTGCCCAATCCGGCGACGGGTCTTTATGATCAGCTGCCATCGGGCGACCTCGGCAATAGCTTCGGCCAGGCGACGTACAAGGTTTCGTTCCGCTACAACCCGATCGAGATGTTGGCGTTCCGAGGTTCGGTCGGGACAGGCTTCAAAGTGCCGGAAATCAGCGATATCGCGGGCACTCTGGCCTTCGGCGGCTCGACCTCCGGCAGCTATTCCTGTCCGATTCCGGGTGCCCCGGGCTGCCTGCCTGGCAACGCGCAGTACGATCTGCTCGCAGGACCGAACGGAGATTCCGGCGCCAACGGGCTGAAGCCTGAGAAGTCCAGACAGTTTACCTTCGGCACGCGCGTCGATCCGGTGAAGGGCCTGTCGCTCGGACTTGATTACTGGAACGTTCACATCAAGGATCAGATCCAGTCTGCAGGTATCAGCGAACAGATCGCCTACGCCAACCCGACACAGTATGCGTACCTGTTCGTCAGTCCCTACCTCGACCCCGTGGGTCAGTTTACGACCATCGCGCTCAAGCAGATTCCATTCAACGGCGGCGAAGCCAACTATTCGGGTATCGACTGGAATTTCAACTATGGACTCAGCACATCTTGGGGCAGATTCAATGCGATGTGGACCGGCACGTACATGCTGACCCAGAATTACACCTACGGCCCGGGCCTGCCGAAGAACACTGATCTGGGCATTTTCGGCCCGGACAACACCGTGGTATTCAAGACCGTGTCCCGGCTCACCTTGAGCCTGCAGACTGGGCGGTGGTTCAACACGCTGGCAGCGAACTACAAGTCCGGCTACACGGACATCTCCCATGTCGGGGACGGTGCAGTGTTCCTGGCAGATCCCAGCAACTCGAATGGTTTTGGCGCCAATGTGGATTTCTGTTGCCTCAAAGTGCCTGCCTACACGACGATCGACTGGCAGACCGCCTTTGACATCGCGAAAGCCGTGAGCCTGACCTTCGGTATCAAGAACCTGTCAAACAAGGCTCCGCCGCTGTCGCTACAAAATGCCGGCGGCGGCAACCAACAGGGGTATGACGGCCGTTACGCTGATCCGATCGGGCGGAGCTACTACTTCCGAGCCAACTACAAATTCTGATATGAACCTTAGCCACGCGTTGCGCGGCTGAAAATCAAGGGCGACAGCCCAGACGCTGTCGCCCTTGATGGACTACCAGATATATCGCACCCGATAACGCACCGTCGCCTGTCCGTCCGCAGCAACCTTCAAGGGAAAGAACACCGTGCGCGCGTCGTCCTTCTCGTAAGTGTGATTGGACGTCTTGATAGTCCAATTGGTCCAGCGGTACAAGTTCTCCTTCACCAGCACGTCGACGGGTTCGCTCTTGTGGTTGCGGATCTTGACCTCGACTTCTTCTTCCATCCACTTGCCCTTGGTGTCGACAGCGAAGTCGATCTGCTTGCGCTCACCCACCACGTCGAAGGCGGAGCCGAGCTTGACCAGCACCCGTTCGTTCTTGGGTGTGTGGTCGATGACGTCCTCGCCAATGAACTCCAGACTTTGATCGGCCGTGTCAATTTGTGAAACGCGGATGCGACCCTTTGGAAGCGGCACGCCCAGGCCGACTTTCTCCTCGTTTTTGAATTCCAGATAGACGTCGATCTTCTTCGACCCGCTGTTGCCGTAATCGCGGTCGGTCATGAGGCCGCCGCCGTAGTACATGCCGGCCTGGCCGTAGTAGACCATGGTCTTGCGTGCCGGCACGCGCTTGGCGGCCTCGAACAGTTCCACCTGTTTGGTGGAATTGTTGGGCAGCGTGGTGCGGCGGCCCAGCGTGTAGAGGTGATATTCGAAGAATGATTTCTCCTCGAAGCCCCGGTCTTCGGCGAGGCCGGACTTGGCCATGACAGCCATTTCCATTCGTGGTGAAGCCGGCGGCGCTGCGCGTTGCACATCGCCGGCAATCAGCTTGAGTTTGGCGTTCTCATAGGAGGCGCCGGATTGATTGATGATGCTCACCCACGCTCCCACATCGAGGAAACCCGAGTTCGCATTGGCGCCGGGTGTAAACGTGAGGTTGTAGTCGGTCCACCAGGTCATGCCACCGGTCTGATAGCTGACGCGCGCATTGTGTGCGCCTGCCTTCTTCGCGGCGATGTCCCACAGCAAGGTGGGTTGCGTGATCAGTCCGCCGGGAAGTTCTGGAAAGCGCAGAGTGGAGTATTGGCGAACCGCGTGAATCTGTCCGTCGCTGCTGCGCAAAACCAGACCGTCGATCGAGGACAGTAACGTACCCGAGATGTCCGACACTTGATTACCGAGACTCTGCTGCGCCACCACGTTGCGATCGACGTATTTGGACAGCAGCTTGTCCGTGCTCACCAGATCGAATTGGAAATTCTGTTCCAACACGCGCGTGTTGTCCGGATCGGTGAGCGACGCGAACTGCACGGTGGTGGGGTCGATGAGCGCTGCGACGTCGGTGAACCGCAGCTGCGTGCGGCCATTCGCCAGCTCGACTTTGCGGTCTTGCCGGACCATGGCATAGCCCGGAATGCCGCCGGCGTTGGGGACGCCCTGCCCCGGCAGCGGCCGATAGTATTCAGCTGGAATGCCGCCCGGTTGGGCAGTGCTGTAGAGGGTAATGGCGGTGTCACTGTCGCCGCTCGGTGCGGACACCGCGCAAACTGAGGCCGTAGCCAAAACGCCACCGACCACCAGACTGCCCAACCTGCTGTGTTCATTGTTGCTCATCGTCAATCTCCAACACACCCCGCGAATCCGGGGCATTTGCCAAGAACGTGCGCTGCGCCACGGTGGGGTTAAACCCGTGGTGTGGCTTCTGCGGAGCATTTCACATATTGTCTAGTCCGCGCGCGGCACCATAGAGGCTCAAGGAACCGATGTCCATGAATGCCAACGTAAAATCCACCGCCACGGCCGAGACTCCGGCCCCCCGCTTCGATCGCAAGTTTATCGAAGACCACCAGCTGCTAGAACGGTATCTGACCAGCAAGCTGCCGCTGAAAGGCGCCCGCGATCTGGAAAACTGGTGCCGGGCGAATCCTCAATATCTCGACGAATTGAAGATCGCCGAACGCGCGCAGACCAGCCTCAAGCTGCTGGAAGCCGCCGGCAAACCACAGGACCTGGGCGAGCCCAAGGAACCCTGGTGGAAGAATTTGTATTTTCACATCGGACTGGGCGTGCTCGCCTTCGTGTGTCTGGTGGCGTTTCTGGTGTTGTTCGGAAAATATGTATTGGTGCGCGGCGAACTCGACGACGCGCGCGCGATTGCCAAGAACGGCGCATTGCTGCCACCGGCCGATCTGGCCACGTACACGATCGATCCGGACCGAGTGCCGGGCATCGACAAGGCGCGGGTCACCGTCAGCCATACCGCGCCCTCGATGGCCGATCTTAAAATCGGCTTGGGCTTCACCAAGCTCACGCAGTTCAAGGTGACCCTGGACAAGAAGGACCAGGGACGCGCGATGGTCATCAACTATTTGAACAAAGATTCCAACGGCGACCTGCGCTTCAGCTTCAATACGTCGGGGCTGTCGGCCGGGCAATATCGCATGCGCATCGATGGGCTGCCGTTTCGCGGCGATCCCATCGGCATGGCGTGGATGATCATCGACGTTCAGTAACGGCCGGACTCACTCCTGCCGCAGCGTGACGATGGGCGGCGTATTCACCACGCGCCGCGTCGCCAGCGTGCCGCTCACGCCCACCAGCACGGTGCCGCACACCAGCCCCAGCAGCCACAGCCACGGGTCAAACGCATACTCCACCGAGAATAGACGCTTGGCGAGCAACCAGCCGATGCCGCTCGCGCCGGTGGCTGCCAACACGCCGGATAAGAAACCCAGTGCCGAAAACTCTGCGGCCACGCCCTGCAGCACCACGCGCCGGCTCGCGCCCAGCGTGCGCAGCATCGCGCTTTCATAGCGTCGTTCATCACGCGTGGATTGAACCGCCGCCAGCAGCACGACCACGCCGGCCGCCAGCGTGAACAGAAACACGTATTGGACGGCGAGGGACGCGCGGTCGATGACGGTGCGAATCTGCTTGAGAATCGCATCCACGTCGAGCACTGAGACGCTCGGGAACTGCCGCACCAAACCGACCAGTGCCGGTCGCTGGTCAGCATTCAGGTACACGCTGGTCATGTAGGTTCCCGCAGCGCCATCCAACACGCCGGGTGGAAACACCAAAAAGAAATTCGGGCGGAAACTGTCCCAGCGGACTTTGCGCACACTGGCGACCTGCGCCTCAACGGTTTCGCCCGCGATATCGAAGCCGATGCGATCCCCGACCTGCAAATGCAGCGTCTCCTGATATTCACTGGAGATCGACACCAGCGGCTTGCCCGTGTCCTGCGCGCTCCACCACTGCCCCGCTAATAGCTGATTGTCCGCCGGCAGTTGCGCCGACCAGGTCAGGTTTTGTTCGCGCTCCACGAAGGAGTGGCCGCGCTCATCCAGACCGGCACGATCCTGCGCGGCGACACCGTTGATCTTGAGGATGCGCGCGCGAACCATTGGAAACAGCTGCGGCTGACCCAGTCCGTGATTCTGCAAGAACTGAAGCAACGGCTTCTGTTCATCGGGTCGGATATTGATCATAAAATTGTTGGGAACATCGGCCGGCAGACTGCGCTGCCAGTCCTTGAGCAGATCATTGCGCACGACCGCGAGCAGCAGCAGCACCATCAATCCCAATCCGAAGGCAACGATCTGCACGACGCTTTCGCCACCGCGGCGCGACACATTGGCGAGGCCGTAACGCCACGACACGCCCACGCCGCCGCGCAATTTGCGCGTGAGCCGCACCAGACCAAAGCCCGCGAGTGCCAGCACCACGCCGGCGCCGAGCACACCGAAGAACAAGCCGAACACCAGATCGGTGTCACGCACCATCACCCACACGATGGCGAGCAATGCCGCGAGTGCAATGACGTAGCTCAAGCCGTAGGCCAACGCCGGCGCCTTCACGGTCTTGCGCAGCACGCGCGCCGGTGGCGTGTTCTTCAATTGCAGCAACGGCGGCAGTGCGAACCCGATCAGCATCGCGACAACCGTGGCCAGCGCCAGCAGAATCGGCTGCGGCGAGGCGGCGGGGAGCTCGGTGCGGATGAGATCGCGCAGCAGCCACGCCAGCCCCTCTTGCGCCAGATAGCCGAGCAAGGAACCCAGGACCACCGCAGTCACGCCCACCAGCAGCAGCTCGACGATGGAAATGCTGAGAATGAAGCGCTGCGAGGCGCCCATGCATTTCATCAGTGCGACTGCGTCGATGTGACGGCTGACGTAACGACGCGCGCCCATCGCCACCGCCACCGCCGCCAGCAACACAGAAGCGAGACTGGCGAGATTCAGGAAGCGGCTGGAGCGTTCGATGGCGGCGTTGAGCTGGCGGCTGGACTCGTCGAGTTCTTCGATGCGATCACCGGCGCGTTTGTTGTCCTTAAGCCAGTCGCGAAATCCGGCGACGGCGGCAGGGGTGCCGGCGAACAGGCCCGCGTACGTGACGCGACTGCCGGGTTGGATTAGTTGTGTCGCGTCGATGTCGGCGAGATTCACCAGCACCGTCGGCGCGAGACTGACGAACCCTGAACCTTGATCCGGACGGTAGTCCAAGATTTGCGCAATCCGAAATTTGGCGGCGCCGATCTGAACGCTCGAACCCACACCCACATCGAGCTGCGCGATCAGGCGCGCATCCACCCAGGCTTCGCCGGGCTTCGGGATATCGTGCGTCGGATAGGCTTTGCCAAAGGCAGTGGCGGCGATACGCACCGTGCCGCGCAGGGGATAGCCGCTGCTGACCGCCACCAGCGAGGTGAGTTGACTGGCTTCACCGTAGAAGATGGCGGTGGCCAATTGCGCAAGCTTAGCCGTGCGCAAGGTGCCGGCTTCGGCTGTTTTGAAATAGCTTTCCGGCAACGGATGCGAGGATTCGACGCGCAGGTCTGCTGCCAGCACCTCGGTGGCCTGCGCGCGCACCGCTTGCGAAATGCGATTGGTGAAAAACCCCACTGCTGTGAGCGAGAGCACCGCCACCATCAGCGCCAGCAACAACACCGACAGTTCGCCGGATTTCAGATCGCGCCATAAATTGCGCAGTGCGAAGCGCAGAGCAGCCATCAGGTCACCGTGTGTCCCGCATCCAATTCCAGGATGCGATTGCAGCGCGCCGCGAGTGTGCGATCGTGGGTGACGAGAATGAGGGTGCTGCCGGTGCTGCGATTCAGCTCGAACAATAGATCGGTGATCTTCTGTCCGGTGGCGGTATCGAGGTTGCCGGTGGGTTCATCGGCGAACAACACCGCCGGCCGGGTTACGAACGCGCGCGCGATGGCGACGCGCTGCTGTTCGCCGCCGGAGAGCTGCTTCGGGTAATGGGCCATGCGGGCCCCGAGGCCGACCTGCTCGAGCACTTGCGCGGCCGCGCTACGCGCATCGACACGGCCGATGAGTTCCAGCGGCAGCATGACGTTTTCGACAGCCGTGAGCGCCGGTACAAGATGGAAGGATTGAAACACGAAGCCCACATGCCGTCCGCGCACCGCCGCCCGGCCGTCTTCGTCCAGTGCGGTCAGGTCATTGCCGGCGAGCAGAACCCGACCTGTCGAAGGGGAGTCCAATCCGGCCAGCAGCGCCAGCAACGTCGACTTGCCTGCACCGGACGCGCCGACGATGGCGAGCGACTCACCGGCGTGCACCCTGAAGCTGACATCGGCGAGAATGGTCAGCGGGCCTTCAGAGCTGCCTTCAGGGCTGGCGACGATTTTGGAGATATGCTGCGCTTCGAGGACGATAGGGTCTGGCATCAGGAGCTCATGTGAAACGACTAGTATGCGTGGCGATATGGTGGGTGACGGCGGCTTTCAGCATCCCCGCCTCGGCCGCCGCAAAGACACCGGCCATCCTGGTGTTTGGCGACAGCATCAGCGCAGCGTACGGCATCCGCCCCGAGCAAGGCTGGGTGTCCTTATTGCAGCAAAAGCTGAAAACTCAAGGGTACGGATACGACGTCATCAATGCCAGCGTCAGCGGCGAGACGACCGCGGGTGGGTTGGCGCGCCTGCCGCGAGCGTTGTCCGTGCACCGGCCGGCCATCGTGATCATCGAATTGGGCGGCAACGACGGCTTGCGCGCGATGCCGATTGCGCAAATGCGCTCCAATTTGATGCGCATGGTGACCTTGGGTGTGGAATCGAAGGCTCAAGTGCTGCTGGTGGGAATGCGCATGCCGCCGAATTACGGTCCCAAATATACGCAGCAGTTCCATGCCGTATTCGATGACATCGCCCACTTTTACAAGATTCCGCTAGTGCCATTCCTGCTGAATGACGTCGCGCTGAACGGCAATCTGATGCAGGCCGATGGCATTCACCCCAACGTCGCCGGTCAGCCCAAGCTGCTGGAGACCGTGTGGCCTGCGCTGCGAACGCTGCTGGTGAAATGAGGGCGCGGCGAACCGCGCCCTCGCAGGCTTTCAAGCTACTTGATGTTGTAGACCAGGTTGATGGTGGTCAGCTGATCGGATTTCTTCGATCCCACCGGCGGATCGGTGTTGTAACGCACGCCATAGCCGATGCTCAGCGCCAGCGCGTCCGTCATGCTGACCTGCAGCGCCAAGTCATTTTGCACCGACGTGTTGTTGGTACCGCTTTCGACTAGGAACTTGTTGAGCACCTTGGTGTTCTTGGTCAGCACATGGCTGAAATCCAGACCCGCAACACCCACTGCATCGCCCGTCGCATCACCTTTGACACGCGAAATCACTGCACCCGCATCGTCTTTCTTCAAATCCTCCAGGCGTAGACGCCGGTAGCCGACGCCGACCGTGCCGGTCAGCTTGGTCGCCTCGTTGTCGATGATCTTATAACCCACACCCGTCGTCAGCGATGCCTGATAGGCGAAGCCGCTGAACTTGTCCTGTTCACCGTGCAAGGCGGTGAACCAGAACGCGCGATCGGTGAGCTTGTAGTCCGTCTGCCACTTGGCTTCCACCCGCTGCGCGGTGGCGAAGGTGGCGTTTTTGCCGTACAGAAAGCCCAAAAACGCGGCATTCTTCCAGTCCCCGCTTTCCCTGGCCAAATCAAGTTTGGCATTTGCAGAAGTCGAATCGGCATTGCCGCGGGATATCAACAACCCCGCCTCGCCCTTGCCGGTCCAGTCCGCATGTGCCAGCGGCGCCAGCAGCAGCACTGAACCCGCGAGCGACACACACCGCGCCGACGTTTTGAAAATGAAACTCATTCTTTCCTCCCTAAAATCGATGTTTTGATAGCATTGCTAACTGCAGCGATCTTAGATCGCGGATATTCCGTTCGGTTCCTTTTGAGGATTCCTCCATGTCCCTGTACGGCCTGGGTCTTTTTATTGCGGTGTACGCACTCGCGGTGGCCACCCCTGGTCCGGGAATCGCCGCCATTCTCGCACGGTCCATGTCGCGCGGTCTGCACGGCGCACCGGCCTTCATTGCCGGCTTCGTGATGGGTGATTTCATCTGGTTTACGCTGGCGGTGACCGGTCTTGCGGCGATTGCCAAAACTGCCGCGACTCTGTTTCTCCTCATCAAATATGCGGGCGCAGCGTATCTGCTGTATCTGGCCTACAAATTGTGGACATCGACACCCGCGCCTGTGGAGGCGTCAACCGCCCCTGCCGCCGAAAGCAATGGGCGCGCCTTTCTGAGCAGTCTGGCGCTGACGCTCGGCAATCCGAAGGCGATCATTTTCTTTTGGCGTTGCTGCCAACCGTGGTCGATCTGCAATCGCTGCACGCGGTCGGATATCTGGAAATCGCCGCGATCATTGCCATCGTATTGCCGACGGTTCTATGCGCGTATGCGATTGCCGGCGCACGTGCGCGCAAACTCTTCAAAAGCAGGCGTGCGCTCACGATCATGAATCGCAGCACCGGTGCCGCGATGGCCGGCGCCGCCATCGCGGTCGCCACACGCTGAAGAAAACGGGCGCCGAGCGGCGCCCGTTTTTCAACTCAACTTGAATGCAGCGAAATTACTTCGCTTCCTTCAACCATTCACCCACGCCGCCATGACGCGAGCATGCACCCTTGTGGCTGGCGGAATGCGAGAACGAGCCGTCCTTGCACTTCGCCGTTGCACCCTGCGCATTGCTTGACGACGCCGTCGCAGCAGGCGCGGCCTTCGCAGCGGGAGCAGCGGCGGGAGCAGGAGCAGCCGGTGCCGCAGCAGCGGCAAGCGCTACAGCAGCAGCCGGAGCAGCGGCGTCCTTCTTAACGCCACCGTGACCTGAGCATCCGCCACGGCCCTTGGCGGTCGACGTGCTGCCGTCGTCGCAGGTCACCGGCTCGGCTTTCTTCTTCGCGTAGCTGGGCATCGCAAGACCGAAGATCATAGGTGCGGCCAGCAGGCCGATCAATAATTTCGTTTTCATGGACAAATACTCCCGGGTTGATCAACGGCGCGATTGTAGGCTCGATCCGCAACCCCCCAGATTAAATGCGCGTCATTCAGCCTCGTAGACGGTCTTACCCCCGACCACGGTACGCAGCACCTTGATGTTGGCGATGTCCTCCGGCGGCACGCGCAGGAAATTGCGGTCAAGCACGATGAAATCGGCGAATTTGCCCACTTCCAAGGACCCGGTCAGCGCTTCCTGATGCAGTTCGTACGAGGAATTCAGGGTGATGGCGCGCAACACGGTCTTGCGCGACAAGCCGGGGTCATCGCCGAGCCGTCCGGCATATTTCGCGCCGGGGTCACGACCATTGGTGCGGGTTACGCCGACCTTGAGTGCAAACCATTCGTCCAGCGCATCGACCGGCCAGTCACTGCCGTAGGCGATCCGCGCGCCGGCAGCATGCAGAAAGCCCGACGGTTCCATCCGCCGAAAGCGCTCCGGGCCCAGAAAATCGCGAGCGCCATCGATTGTGTCCGAGGCAGGCTTGCCCCATTGCATGGACAACACCGGAATGACATTGAGCTTCGCATAGCGGGGATAATCGGCCGGATCGACGCTCTCGTCATGCGCGATGGCGGCGCGCACATCCACATCAGGATGCTTGCGACGCAGGGACTCCACTGCATCGAGGCCGGCGCGCACGGCGCCTTCGCCATCGGCATGCATATGCGGCTCCAGGCCCGCCTCACTCAACCCGATGACCAGCGTGCTGAGCAGCGGCGCCGGAAAATACACATCCGGACCGCGATTCGTACCCGGCACCCAGTGCGGATTTGCATCGCCGCCCGCGTTGATCCAGTACGGAGTGAGCATATTGCCGGTGAACGCCGGCGAGGTGATGACGCCATCCAGGAACAGCTTGGTGTTGCGCACGGTGACGCCGGGGCGCGGCGTTTGCGGCCCCTGATCGAAGCGCACGGCGAGTTCCTTGACGGTCGCGATGGCCTTGACCGGGTCGCGGCCATCGGGCGGCAAGATCACCGGCGCAAAATGCGCGCGCACGCTGAGCACGCCTTCACGGCTCAACGCCGTGTACGCGGTCATCGCATCTGGCGTGCCCATGGCGTCTAGAAAGGTGGTCACACCCTGTTTGGCCAGCACCGGCAAAGTGGCGCGCGCCGCGGCGAGATCGTCCGCCGCTGTCGGCTTCGGCACCAACTCCAACAACGGCGTGAAGGCCGCGTCCTCGAAAATGCCGGTCGGATTGCCTGCGGCATCGCGCGCGATCTTGCCGCCCAACGGATCGGGCGTCGCGGCCGTGATCTTGGCAAGTTGGATGGCACGAGAATTTGCCAGTACCGTATGACCGAAGGAGGACTCCACCACCACGGGGCGCTTCGTCTTCAATGCATCCAACGTGGCATACGTGGTGGTGACGCCGGCAGGCAGCATGTTGGTCTGAAACCAGCCCACCACATCCATCCAACCGTCGGGCTCCTGATCGCGCGTCTTGTCCAGACAATCCTGGATCTTGGATTGAAACTGCTCGATCGTCAGCGCCTCGTAATGCAGATTGCAATGCAGGAGTTGCGCGCCGCCTTGCAGCGGATGCATATGCCCATCCACCAGTCCCGGCATGAGCATGCGGCCTTTCAGGTCGATGACCTGCGTGGACTTGCCGATGTATTTGGAGGCACCGGCATCGTTGCCGACATAGAGAATCTTGCCGTCGCGTACCGCCAGCGCGCTATGCACGCTGTCCTTGGCATCGACCGTGTAGACGAAGCCGTGTCGGTAGACTGAATCAGCCGGTACGTCGGCCGCGTGGCAGGCGACAGCGAGTAACATCGAACTCAGCAAACAAGCGAAGGAATGGTAGACAGTGTGCACGGGACGCCCTTTGTTATGTATTCTCGACGGTTAAACATACACCATCGGGAGCACCCGTGATCAAGCCCCTCAACCGAACTCTTCTTGGCACACTGACCGCCGCCTTGATGCTGTTGCTCGTGCCGCTGTCCCTTAGCGCCCAATCCCATGAGTCGGCCGATCTGGTGCTGACCAACGCCCGCATCTACACGGCAAGCGGCGTTGCCGAATCGGCGCACGCACTGGCCGTGGTCAACGATCGCATCGTCTTCGTCGGCACCCAGAAAGACGCGCAGAAATGGATCGGTCCAAAGACCGTGGTCAGACATCTGGATGGCCGACGCATTCTACCGGGGCTGGTGGACGCACACATTCACGCCATGGATATCGTGGATCTGGATTTCTGCGATCTGAAGAGCGAGTCCCACACCTTGCGGGAGCTTTCCGCCATCGCACGCGCCTGCCTTGAGCGCTATCAAACGGCGCCGGGGAGCCGGCTGGTCATCCATCAGTGGGCCTACACCACCGGCAATCAACCGGATGCGGACTACCCGACGCTGCGCGTGGCGCTGGACAAGGCCTCCACCGAACATCAGATCGAACTGCTGGGCAATGACGGTCATCACGGTGCGTTCAACTCACTGGCGCTGGCGTCGGCCAAGGGCTTCGACGGCAAGGTCATCGGCCTATCCAAAGCCACGCTCAACAAGGAGTTCGCGGTTTACAAGAAAATCATCGGCGTCGATGACCGCGGTGAACCCAATGGCGCGGTCAACGAGGACGCGCGCTTTCTGATCGACGTCCACGCCATGCTGAATTCTGATCTGGCGGATGTCGCCAAGGCGCCCGAGCGCGTCGCGCAGCGTCTGAACAGCGTCGGCATCACGGCCATCATGGATGCCATGGCCACGCCGGATTCGCTGCCCGTCTACGATGCGTTGCAGGCGCGCGGGCAATTCACGATGCGCGCAGTGCTCGCGCAGTTCCTGGATCCGGAGCGTTTCAAGCGTGCCAATGGCCGCGTGGATTTTGACGCGATGGTCGAGGCGGCAACGGCGGTGCGCGCCAGGTATGCGAAGAACGAATTGATCCGCGCCGATTTCGTCAAGCTGTTTGCCGACGGCGTGCTCGAGGGCAACCCCGTGGCCGTGCCGCCAACGCTGCCCAATGCTGCATCGCTGCGCCCTTATCTGCAGCCGAACTTCGGTGTCGACAAGTACGGCGTGCCGACCGTCACGGGCTATGTGGACACGAGCTCACCGGTGTGCGCGCAGGAACGGATCGACGCGACGAAATACGAGGACGCGGCGTTGGCGGCCGCGTTCAAGACCGAGCATGGTTTCTTCCCCTCGCAATGCACGATTTCCGATGGTCAGTTGCAGCATGATCGCGAGGTGATCTTGGAATTCGCGCGGCGCTTTCATACGGCCGGCTTCAATCTGCACATTCACGCAATCGGCGATCGCGCCGTGCGCACGGCGGTGGAGGCCATCGAAGCGGCGCGCGCCGCAAATGGCGTTTCCACCACGCGTGACAGCCTCGCGCATGTGCAGCTCGCGCACCCGGATGATGTGGCACGTATCGGGCGCGACCATCTGTTCGTGGCCTTTACCTATGCATGGGCATACACCGACACCGGCTACGACATGACCGTGATTCCCTTCATCGATCAGGTCAGCGGCAATGCCTACAGCTCGCTGCACCGCACCGGTGGTTACTACGACTCCAATGCGTATCCGGTAAAATCCGTGAAGGGCGCGGGTGCGATATTGACCGCGGGTTCCGATGCGCCGGTGGATACGCGCGATCCGCGGCCCTTCATCAACATGTCGCATGCCCTCACCCGTCACGGCGGCAGCGCCCCGGCGCTGAACCCGAAGCAAGCGATCACGATCCGCGAGGTGATTGACGCCTATACCATCAACGGCGCGCGCATGCTCGGTCTGGACAAGGATGCCGGTTCCATCGAAGTGGGAAAATCTGCCGACTTCATCGTGCTGGACCGGGACATCGTGAAGCTGGCCGCCAGCAAACCGGATGACATCGCCAACACCAAAGTGCTGGAGACCTGGTTCAAGGGTCGGCAGGTTTACCGGAGCAAATGAGCCGCGATCATTTGATCAGCCGCACGGACGCGACATTGAACACGAAGCGCGTGTGCTGATGGCTTTGGGTGGCGGCGACCAGAGTGCCTTCGACCACGACGTGCGCCTTGTCGGCCACCTCGTCGGGCAGGTCCCCAACCGGGATCAACTGCAGCTCGTGCGCTGACACGCATTGCTTGCCCGGCGCCGGTACGTAGATGTACTCGGTACGGTCGAGCAGCAGAATCGGCGCGCGATCGAAGCGCTGGTCATCGCGGTACTCGCGAAAATAGACCCGCCCCGTCAGCGAGGACTTCACCGGTTCGAGGAACTTGCAGTGGCCATAGCCCAGCACGCAGCCGGTCATCGACACGGTGAGCAGGGGTAGGAGCCATCGGCACGCGCGCAAGGTGATCATGGCGCTATTATGCTATACACGCGCTTGCGATGAATCAGGGGGTGTTTGTGGATCGAATCTGGCTTAAGCAGTATCCCGCCGGTGTGCCGAGCGAGGTCGATCCCAGCATTTACGCCTCCCTCAAGGAATTGTTCGAATCCGCCTGCCACCGGCATGCCGGCAAGCCTGCGTTCACCAACATGAATGCCACCTTGAGCTACTCGCAGTTAGACGAGCTGTCCCGCGCATTCGCAGCGTGGCTGACGCAAAAGGCGGGCCTGGCCCCCGGCGATCGCGTCGCGCTGATGTTGCCGAACGTATTGCAGTACCCCGTGGCGCTGTTTGGCGCGCTGCGGGCGGGCCTGGTGGTCGTCAATACCAATCCGCTGTACACGGCTACGGAGCTGGAGCATCAGCTCGCCGACTCGGGCGCCAAAGCCATCGTGATCCTCGAGAACTTTGCGCACGTGCTGGAAAAGGTGCTGCCGAAGACCGAAATCAAGCATGTCCTGGTGACCGGCGTAGGCGACCTGCTCGGCTTTCCCCGCGGCTTCATCGTCAACATGGTCCTGCGGCATGTGCGCAAGCAGGTGGCGGCCTGGAACATTCCCAAGGCCTTGCGCTTCAAGAATGCACTCGCTGCCGGACTGGGACTGCAATGGGAACCGCCGACGGTGGGGCCGGAGGACATCGCGTTCCTGCAATACACGGGCGGCACCACCGGCGTTTCCAAAGGCGCCATCCTGACTCATCGCAACATGGTGGTGAACGTGTTACAGGCCGGCGCCATCCTGGCCGGCGATGCCCACGAGCATGAGCCACCTGTGGTGGTGACGGCTCTGCCGATGTATCACATCTTCTCGCTGACAGTGAATGCGCTGCTGTTTGCGCATCTCGGCGGGCGCAATCTACTGATCACCAATCCGCGCGACTTCCCCGGCTTCGTTGCCGAATTGCGCAAATACAAATTTCACTTCATCAGCGGCGTCAACACGCTCTACAACGCCTTGCTGCACACACCGGGCTTCGAGACGCTGGATTTCAGCCATCTGCGCATGAGCCTCGGCGGCGGCATGGCCGTACAGGGCACGGTAGCGGCACATTGGAAGAAGGTCACCGGTTGCGTACTCACGCAGGGCTGGGGACTGACCGAAACCTCGCCCGTGGTCTCCGCCAATCCGCCGGGCTTGGATTTCAACGGTTCGATCGGTGTGCCGCTGCCCTCCACCGACATTGCAGTGGCGGACGATGCCGGCAACGCGCTCGGCGTCAACGAAGTCGGCGAGCTGTGCGTGCGTGGTCCGCAGGTGATGCGCGGCTATTGGAACCGACCCGACGAAACCGCCAAGGTGCTGATGGGCGGCGAATGGCTGCGCACGGGCGACATCGGCCGCATGGACGCGCAAGGCTTTTTCTACATCGAAGATCGCAAGAAGGACATGATCATCGTGTCCGGCTTCAACGTGTATCCGAATGAGGTGGAAAGCGTCGCGGTCGAGCACCCCGGCGTGCTCGAGGTCGCTGCCGTGTCACAACCGGATGAACGTGCAGGCGAAGTGGTCGCGTTGTTCGTGGTGAAGAAAGATCCTGCGTTGACGGCGGAGAGCCTGATCGAGCATTGCCGCAAACAACTCACCAACTACAAAGTGCCGAGGCACGTGTATTTCCGCACTGAGCTGCCCAAGACCAATGTCGGGAAGATCCTGCGGCGCACGCTGCGGGATGAATTGCTGGCGGCGTCCAAGCACTGAGGGCCACGCATAACCGGTAACAATTACCGGTCCATCGACACCGACAACTGTCGGCCTCCGCCTATGCACACCGCAAGTTTCTCCTGCTAGGGTCGTTTCCTCTCGGGCAGGAGAACACATGTGAGGATGGGATCGCGAATTGCCACATTGGTTGCGCTGTGGTTGCTGGGATCATGGGTCTTGGCGACGGCGGCGGACGATCCCAAGCTCGACACGCCGGCGCAAAAGGAAGCACCCACGGCGTTTGCCGCAGAGAAGCCTAAACCCGTTCTGAACTGGGGCGTCGGCGACGGCAAGAGCTATTGGGTGCCGGCCGCGGAGATTGCAGGATTCGAATTCGCGCTGAATCGATTCAATCACTATGCAGTCGACGCTCAGGTCTATACCTCGCCATGGTCCAACCTGCGCGACAACCTGCACCGCAAATGGGTGGTCGACAACGACGCATTTGCCACCAATCAATTTTTGCACCCCTATCAGGGCTCGATCTATCACGGCTTTGCGCGATCAGCCGGACTCGGCTTCTGGCAATCGCTCGGCTACACGACCGCCGGCAGTCTGCTGTGGGAGGAAGCCGGCGAAAACACCCGACCGTCCATCAATGATCAGGTGGCGAGCGGCATCGGCGGCGCCTTCTTAGGCGAACCGCTGTTTCGAATGGCCAGCCTGCTGCTCGAAAGCACGTCGGGCGCGCAGCCAAGCCGTTGGCGCGAGTGGGCGGCGGCGGCCATTTCGCCGCCGACCGGATTGAATCGGTTGGCCTTCGGTCAGCGATTCAGAGGAGTGTTTCGCAGCAACGATCCGGCTGTTTTCACGCGCATCGACCTGGGTGCAAACTTGAGCACGCATTTCGAATCCAACGTCAACGTGAACGCAGACTTGCTGGGACCGCCCGTCGCCCAGACTTTGCAACGGCGGCAGGTGAGCGCCGATTTCACCATGGCCTACGGATTGCCCGGCAAGCCTGATTACACCTATTCGCGTCCCTTCGATTACTTCAATTTCGAATTTGCCGCTGCCACCAGCAACGCATTCGAAACGGTCTTCAGCCGCGGACTACTGGTGGGAACCGATTACGCCATCGGACCCAACTATCGGGGCATCTGGGGATTGTATGGCACCTATGCTTACGTCGCGCCGCAGGTGTTTCGAGTCTCGACTACGGGTCTTGCGCTCGGCACGACAGGACAACGGTGGCTGTCACGCACGGTGGCGCTGCAAGGCACCGGACTCGCCGGTGTCGGGTACGGCGGCGCCGGCGTGCTCCACGGCGCAAGAGTCACCACTGCCGGTCCCCTCGGCGATGGGCAACGTGACTATCACTACGGTGTCACGCCGCAGGCAATGCTGTCATTGAGATTGATCATGGGCGATCGCGCCTCCATCGATGCAACCGCACGCGACTTTTATGTCAGCCGGCTCGGCTCTACTGAAAGCACCGGCACGGAGAACATTGCCCGGGCGGAAGTCGCACTGACGGTGCGCGTCTACCATTTACACGCCATCACCATCCGGTATTCGGAATCGCGACGTGACGGACGTTACGCCACCCTTCCCACGTCGCATCAGACTGTCGGGAGCGTGAGCCTCGGTTATGCATTGCTCGGACAGACGCGCTTCGGCGCCGTCGATTGGAGGCCGAGTTCAGCGGGTGGACCGGATTGATGTCGTCACTCCATCGGCACGAAAATCCACAACAGGATATACACCAGCAGGCCGACGCCACCGCACAGAATGAGAATGCAAAACAGCAGCCGGATGAGCCAGGAGTCAACGCCGGTGGTGCGCGCGATGCCGCCACAGACACCGGCGAACCAGCTATCCGTACGGCTGCGGCGCATGGCGTTGGCCGCCGCAATTGCCGGCGGTGGCGTGGGCGGCACCGGCTCGTTCAACACGCGCGCTTTGGCACGGGCGAATTCTTCGTCCGTCAGCCCGCCGCGCCCGTGCAAGTCTTGTAACTTGGTCAGTTCGTCACTGAGTGCCATGACCCTCTCCTTCGTAAAATGAGATCAACCGCCGTTCGCTGCCTTCGCTGCCTCAATTTTGTCCTGCGTCTTGGTGTCGAAGTCGCTCGCGTCATGCCGTTCATGCAGCTGCTTTGACGGGTCGCCGTAATTGCGATTCACCTTGAGCCCGCGCTGCACGGCCGCGCGCGCGGTGATCGCGTCGGACCAGCGCTTTACATTGACGTACTCGTGAACCTGCAGGAATTCAGCGGCACCGTAGATCCTGCCCTGCAACAACGCGCCATACCAAGGCCAGGTGGCGATGTCCGCGATCGTATAGTCCGCGCCTGCCAGATACTCTGTCTCCGCCAGACGCCGGTTTAGGACGTCGAGTTGCCGCTTCACCTCCATGGAAAAGCGGTCGATGGCGTATTCGATCTTCCACGGCGCGTAGGCGTAGAAGTGACCGAAACCACCACCCAGGTACGGCGCGCTGCCCATCTGCCAGAACAGCCACGACAAGCATTCGGTGCGAGTGGCGATGTCGGTCGGGAGAAACGCGCCGAATTTTTCGGCGAGGTACAGCAAGATCGAGCCCGACTCAAATACGCGGATGGGTGTGGGGCCGCTGCGATCCATGAGCGCCGGGATCTTGGAGTTGGGATTGACCGCGACGAAGCCGCTGCCGAACTGATCGCCGTCCATGATGCTGATCATCCAGGCGTCGTACTCGGCGCCGCTGAATTTGCGCGCCAGCAGCTCTTCCAACATGACCGTGACTTTGACGCCATTGGGTGTGGCGAGCGAATACAACTGCAGCGGATGACGTCCAATGGGAAGCTCTTTGTCGTGCGTCGCTCCCGCGATCGGGCGATTGATGGTCGAGAAGCGTCCTGCGCTGTCCTTTTTCCAGGTCCAGACGGCGGGCGGGGTGTAGGTTTGCGGATCGTTCATGCTCTGCTATTGCCTCGATGATGGTTCAACGTCATTTTACCTCGATTGGGCAACCAAGGAGCGGTCGGGAATACGCGTAGACTAGTAGAAACCGACCTACTCATAGATCAAGGAACCATTGTGAATCTTCTCGTTCGCGGATTTCTTTGCGCCATCCTGGTGTATTCGTCCACGCCGGCACATGCGGACAATCCCGGCGCCAGCGCGGACGGCGCACACCGCTACGTCGAGGTAAGCGGTGCGAAGCTGTACACCGAAGCCTTTGGACGCGGCGCGCCGATCGTGTTTCTACACGGCGGGATGCTTTTCTTCGACAACAATTACGCCAAACAGCGCGATTATTTCGCGGCGTATCGCAGAGTCATCGGCATTGATCAGCGCGGACACGGTCATAGCCCGGACGGTCCGTGGACGCTTTCGTACCAGCAGATGGCGGATGACACAGCAGCTGTCATCGAGAAGCTGGGCATTGGCCCCGTGGATATCGTGGGACATAGTGACGGCGCCAATATTGGCTTGCTGATCGCGCGAGATCACCCGGCCTTGGTGCGTCGACTCGTCATCTCCGGCGCCAATCTTCGATCAGGATTGTCGGCGGAGGAAGTGCGAAAACGCAGTCAATGGCCCGCGACACAATTGGCGGCGAAACTTCAGACAGTTGCCGACGGGCTACCGCCCTGGTTCCGAACCGACTATGCAAAGGTCAGCCCCGACCGCGCCGATCACTGGATGACATTGTTGGCGAAGTGTTATCAGATGTGGATCCAGCCGGTGGTGATCGAGCCTG
>JANMXI010000218.1:0-2367 GCA_031394735.1 Pseudomonadota bacterium
CCGCTTCGCAATGGCTGTCGGATTTTCTCGACCGTCAACTGCGGTTGGTGAGGTTCGATTCGAGTCAAAAGCGTGTTTGCGACCCAACATGGACGGGCGAGGTCGAAGCTACGAGCCTGTTTGCCGACGGTTTTCCACTCTTGATCCTGTCGGAAGCGTCGTTGGAAAATCTCAATTCCCGGTTGAGCGAGCCGTTGCCGATGAACCGGTTCCGTCCCAACATCGTCCTGAGTGGGTTGCAAGCGCATGACGAGGACCGCATTCGCGACCTGCACACGGACACGGTCCGACTGCGCCTGGTCAAACCCTGCGATCGTTGCAGTATCACCACCACCGATCAGGCGACCGGGCAGCGCCCGAGCGCTGAACCGTTGCGTACCCTGAAATCCTATCGCTGGGATTCCAAGCTGCGCGGCGTTCTGTTCGGGCAGAACGGCATCGTCGTGCGCGGCGCTGAGTCAACTTTGCGCGTGGGTCAGGACCTGGAGATCGACTGGATTTGAGTCCCGCGCAGTGTACTAATCGCGACCCACTGCACCGACTCAACGCCGTGTTTCAGCCGCAGCGACCAGTCCCACACCGCGTCCACGCGGATCCGATCCGACGCTCACCTGACCTGAATTGTCGACCGAGATGACCTGCACGTCGCCGAATTCCCACTTGCTTTGCATCGGCTTGTAGCCGCGGTCGCGCAGGCCCTCGAGGGTCTGGGCCGGCAGCGCGCAGCAGACGCTGTAGATGATCTGATCGGGCGGCAGCAACTGATGGTGGAAGCGGCTGGCCGCCACTGCCTGTTGCGGCGTCATGCCGAAGTCGGTGATGTTGACGATGGTTTGAAACACCGAGGTGAAGATCGTCGAGCCGCCCGGCGACCCGAGCACCATGGCAACTTTTCCGTCGCGCAAGAGGATGGTGGGCGACATCGAGGAGAGCATGCGTTTGCCCGGCGCGATTTTGTTCGCCGTGCCGCCGACGACGCCGTAGATGTTCGGCACGCCGGGCTTGATGCTGAAGTCATCCATCTCGTTGTTGAGCAGAAATCCGGCACCCTCGACGACCACGCCGTTGCCGAACCAGTCATTGAGCGTGTAGGTGTTGGCCACTGCATTGCCTTCGCCATCCAGAATGGAGAAGTGAGTGGTGTGCATGCTCTCGGCCAGACCCGGCTGCACGCTTTGCAGGGGCGAAATAGCATCGGGATTCACCTGGGCGGCGCGGAGCGCGATGTAGGACGGTGCAATCAGGCGCGCCATGGGCACGGCGACGAAATCCGGATCACCCAGATACTCGGCGCGATCGGCGAACACCCGCTTTTCCATCTCCGCGACGAGGTGCACGTATTGAGTGGAGTTATGAGTAAGGCCGGCGAAGCGGTCGGCCAGGCGCTCCTTCATGCCCAGCAGTTGGATCAGCGCGAAGCCGCCGGAGCTGGGCAAGGGTGCTGACACGAGGCGAAAGTTGCGCCAATCGGCCTGCAGCGGCTCCCGCCACATGGCCTTGTAGCCGGCCAGATCTTTCACCGTGATCAGGCCGTCGCCGCGCCGCATTTGGGCGGCGAGGAGTTGCGCCGTTCTGCCGGCATAGAATCCGTTGGATCCGTGCGCGGCAATGCGTTGTAACGTTGCGGCGAGTTGCGGTTGTTTGAAACTCTCGCCTGCACGGACGGCCGCGTAATACTGATCGAAATTGGTCTTGCCGCTGAAACCTCCGTGGACTTCCTGTATGCGCGTAGCCAGATGTGCCGACACGGTGAACCCGTCGTGCGCCAAGGTGATGGCCGGCGCAAGCAACTCGCGCCACGGCATTTTGCCGAAGCGTTGATGCGCGCTCCACATCCCGGCGACCGTGCCGGGTACGCCGCTGGCGCGCGTTCCGATGATGCTCGAATCGGCGATCACCTCTCCGTGCGCATCCAGATACATATCGCGCGTTGCCGCGGCCGGCGCCGTTTCGCGATAGTCGAGAAACAGCGGTTTGCCGTGCGCATAGATCGTCATGAAGCCGCCGCCGCCCAGGTTGCCGGCTTCCGGATACGTGACCGCCAGGACGAAGGCAGTGGCTACTGCGGCATCGACGGCGTTGCCGCCGCGCTGCAGGATCTCCATCGCAGTTCGGGACCCGAACTCGTCCGGTGTCGCGACTGCGGCGGATGGTTGGCCGGAGGAGGCGGCAATGGCGGCGGTGCACAGGCCGACGTAGACGGCGAGCAGGATCGCAGCGCGAGATAGAAAGGCGTGTCGCATGGTTTATCGCTTGATGTAAATGATTTCGCGGAATTGCACGCCTGAACTTGCGGCCAGTTTGCGGTCCACCATCCGCGGTCGATACAGTGCCTTGTGCACGGCGCTGAGAACGGCACGCTGTTGG
>JANMXI010000219.1:0-28553 GCA_031394735.1 Pseudomonadota bacterium
AGAACCAGCTTGAGAACCTCACGAGGTGCCACGTTCGCGCCATCCAAAGTGCCGCGGAAAAGCTCGACGAAGTCGATGAGATGATGGCGCGTCGTGAGCAGCATCACGCCGAAGATCTCATGCTCCAGATCCGCAAGACGCGTTACCAGGAAGTTTTTGACGGCGCTCGGAGAGCTGAGCACCGAACCGCGTGCCACGCGCTTCGCGAGTATCGCGAGAGACGCTTCGATGACCGCAGAATCGGCAACCGGCGCCATGCCGGTCTTGGTCTGCTCAAAGAATCCCGTGCTGAAAGTCTCCGGCGGGGCTACAACGTAGCCGCGGTCTGAGCGAACGGCAAGCTTTTTAGAAAGTGAGCGACGAGTCATGTGAATCTCCTGGTAGCCGGCGAAATTGCCGGCGGGGAGGACCTGCACGTCGCAGCGGAGCGCTCAATTGCATCCTGGAATAAAATGGAGGGGAACCCGCTCGGCGGGCAGGAAGCCGTTTTATGCCGGGAAAGGCGATTGACCGCGACGACCGACGTGGCACAGTCACACCCCCGGCAATCGAGCCAATCCACCCTCTCAAAACGTCAATAAGAACGCCCACCGACCCTACTTATTTACAAATGCCTAGATCTGTTATTATATAAAGACACGCAAAGTGCTGTATTTATAGGAATTTATGCGCTATTGACGGGAGCGAAGTCAGATATAAGGCGCCGTCGATGGTGCCGCGAAACAGTTCAGCGAAATGAATGAGTCGGTGGCGATTGTCGAGGTAGATGCAGCAGAACACTTCGTGTTCCAGATCGCGGATTTGCGAGAACAGAAAGTCCTGCGTCGCGCGCGGCGTTGACAAGGCGGGGCCCGCGCGCAGACTTTCGGTCAACTGGCGACGGGAGATTTCCAATGCCGCCTGCATTTGCGCAAAGCGCGCCAATCCGAGCCCCGATTGTGCGCAGAATTTCTGCCGGTCGGCGGCGATGAGCTTTCGAAGGCTGGCGAAGTTCTTGAGGATGTCCTTGGCCAGATCCAGCGCCGATGCGCCGGCCATGCCTGAGTGCAGCAGGATGGCGAGCAGTTCCGCGTCGGTCAGTGCACCGGCACCGCGCGCCAGCAGTTTTTCGCGCGGACGTTCGTCGAGGGGCCAGTCGCGTATCGCCATGCTCGCAGCATGCGAGAGGGTGTGCGTTCCAACCAGAGTTGATTGGTGCGCGTTAGTGCAGAAATGTAGCGCCGCGCTATCCGCGTCCGGAGCTTCCGAAGCCACCCTCGGCGCGCGCAGTCTGCGAAAAATCGGTGACGACGTCGAACTGCGCCTGCACCACCGGCACGAACACCATCTGTGCGATCCGGTCACCGGGATTGATGGTGAACGGCGTTGATCCGCGGTTCCAGCACGACACCATCAGGGGGCCTTGGTAATCCGAGTCGATGAGGCCCACCAGATTGCCGAGCACGATGCCGTTCTTGTGTCCCAACCCGGAGCGTGGCAGCAGCACGGCGGCGAGGCCGGGATCTTCGATGAATATCGACACCCCAGTGGGGATCAATTCCACCTGGCCGGCGCTCAACTGCAGCGGCGCTGCAATGCAGGCGCGCAGATCCATGCCGGCCGATCCGGACGTGGCATGCTGGGGGAGGGGGAATTCAGTGCCAATGCGCGGATCGAGGATCCGCAGCTTGATGCGCTTCAACGCCGCACGCGCCGGCTGCGCACGCGATCGCGCGGCGTAGTCGCCGCAGAACTGCGCCGTGGTCGGGCATTGCGGCGGTTCGGCCCGTCGCTGGGCGGCAGCAATTTTGCGATCAAGGCGATCAATTCGCGTGCCACGTCCAGCTTCGGACCGCGGGGCACTTCGACTCTGCCGCCGGGCCAGATCACGGTCAGCGCATTGTCTTCACAGTCGAACGCAATGCCTTCGCCCACGTGATTGGCAGCGATCATATCGAGCTTCTTGCGCTTAAGCTTGAGGCGCGCGTTCTGTTCGACGTCGTTCGTCTCGGCGGCAAAGCCCACGACGAAGGGCCGCTTGGCGAGATCGGCGACGGACTTGATGATGTCGGGTGCGGGCTCGAGTTGCAGCGTCACCGGCTTGCCGTCTTTCTTGATCTTTTCTTTCGCAAAGGTTACCGGCTGAAAGTCGGCAACGGCTGCTGCTGCGATGAAGATGTCGGTGGCAGCGATGTGCCGGTGCACAGCGGCATGCATATCGCGAGCGCTCTGCACATCGATGCGGGTGATAGTGCCGGTCGGTGTCGCCAATTGAACAGGGCCCGCGACCAGCGTTACGCGAGCGCCGGCTTCGTGAGCTGCGGCAGCGACGGCGAAGCCCATCTTGCCAGAGCTGCGATTGGTGAGATAGCGCACCGGGTCGATGCACTCGCGGGTCGGCCCGGCCGTGATCATGACATTGAGGCCAGCGAGGGCGCCGGTATTGGTCGGCGGCGTCAGCAGCCGGTCGGCGAGTTCAACCGGCTCGAGCATGCGTCCGGGGCCGGTTTCACCGCACGCCTGATCCCCTGTGGCCGGCCCCAGCACGCGCACACCGCGCGATAGCAGCGTCGCGACATTGGCTTGAGTGGCTTTGTTGGCCCACATCAGGCGGTTCATGGCGGGCGCGACGACGATGGGCGCCTCGGTGGCCAGGCACAGCGTCATGAGCAGATCGTCTGCACGGCCTTGCGCCAGGCGCGCCAGACAATCCGCCGAGGCAGGCGCGATCAACACGATTTCGGCCCAGCGGGCCAGTTCGATGTGGCCCATGGCCGCTTCGGCAGCCGGATCCCACAAATCACTTCGCACGGGATGGCCGGAGACGGCCTGAAAAGTCGTCGAAGTGACGAAGTGCTGAGCGCCTGCGCTCATCACCACCTGCACTTCCGCGCCGCGCTCGATCAGGCGTCGCACCAGATCCGGACTCTTATAGGCGGCGATCCCGCCGCTGACTCCCAACAGTACGCGCTTCTTCGGGGTCAACGGCCGCTCTTCAATTGTTTGAAGCGTTCTATGTCCGATGCGAACGAGGATTTCAACGTGGCTTCTTCCTTGCGCTTCTGGCGCAGATTCTGCTGCTGCGCGCGGATGTCGTTGCCGGTGCGCACCAGGTCTTCGGCAATCTGGTCGGGCATGGGCGGCGCTTCGGCCCGCGAGCTATAGGGTCTGAAATTCATGCTTTGGGACCGCAATTTCTTCTGCCGCGTTTCGAGCGTTTCAAGAAATGCCGAGGTGACGTTAATCTGGCCCACCACCAGCGCCAACCGCTGATCGCGCAGGCGTTCGATTTCCTGCACCGAGACGTAGGTGTTCAGCAGGTTGCGATCACGGTCGCGCTGTGTTGATTCGTCGCGCGCCTTTTGATCGGCGATCGCCTGCTGTTCAGGCGTCTTTTGCGCATCGAGTTTGTCCACCTCGACGCCGCGCGCATTCATCACGTGCCGCTCTTCGGACGCATATTCCGGCGGCACCTGATCGCCGTAATGTACCTGACCGGCTTTGTCCGTCCATTTGTACAGCTTGCGCTCGGCGCCTGCCGCATGCGCTTGCACCACTGAGCAGAGCAGGAAGAGCGAGGTCAGAATCCAAACGGAGCGAGTCACGGGCAGCCCTCTACGATTTTGGGAGAGGTATTGTGACCATGCACGCAGAATATTCCTAGGTAGCATTGCTCAAATCGGTGGCTTCCGTCCCAAATTGAGCCCGGTATGCTTGCATCGCGGCCAGATCCTGGTCGCGTCCTTCGGCCCTGGTGTGCTCCATCAAATCGGCCAGATTGATGATGGAAATGACCGGTATCTCGAATTGTTGCCGCACTTCTTGAACGGCTGACAGGTTGCTGTCCTGACCCCGCTCCTGGCGATCCAGGGCGATTAGCACCCCGGCCGGGACGGCGCCCGCCGCCCGGATGATCTGGATCGATTCACGGATGGCCGTTCCCGCCGTAATGACGTCATCGACGATGAGCACACGTCCCTGCAACGGCTGACCGACGATGCTGCCGCCTTCGCCGTGATCCTTGGCCTCCTTACGATTGAAGGCGAACGGAAGGTCCCGTTGTTGGTGTTCGGCCAAGGCCGCGGCGGTGACCGTGACCAGGGGAATGCCCTTGTAAGCGGGCCCGAACAGGCGGTCGAATTGCAGCCCCGAAGCGCTGAGTGCCGCGGCATACGCGCGGCCCAATGCGGCGATCGCCGCGCCCTGGTTGAACAGGCCGGCGTTGAAGAAATAGGGGCTGTTGCGGCCGGACTTGAGTTTGAACTGGCCGAACTTGAGCGCACCGATGCGGGCGCACAACTCGATGAAATCGGTCTTGTAGGTGGCTGGCATAGGGGGCGAGTCTGGCAAGAGCCTTGCCGCGACGCAACTGACGACTGCTATGATCGCGGGCTGTGCGCAGCGATACATCAGAACCCCGCAGTTGGCTGGATGCCGTGCGCATCTACTCGGAGCGCCCGGTCCTGTCCATGTTATTCATGGGATTCTCCTCGGGATTGCCTTTCCTTCTGGTGTTCTCCACGTTGTCGCTGTGGCTGCGCGAATCCGGCATAGAGCGAGCTACCATCGGCATGTTGTCGTGGGTCGGCATCGTTTATTCGATCAAATTCCTATGGTCGCCGGTCGTTGACCGCCTCGGACTGCCGTTGCTTGACCGATTGCTGGGACGCCGCCGCAGCTGGATTCTGATCGGACAAGTTGGTATTGCAATTGGACTATTGAATTTGGCGCATGCGGACCCGACGAACAGCATCCGCTTCGTTGTCGGATGGGCCCTTTGGGTTGCGTTCTTTTCTACAACACAAGATATCGCGGTGGATGCCTGGCGCATCGAATCCGCCACCAAGGACAAACAAGGTGCCATGGCGGCGGCCTATCAATTGGGGTATCGCGTATCGACCGCGGTGGGTAGCGCAGGAGCGATTGGCCTCGCGGCAGCATCGGGCTGGCGTGTCAGCTACATGAGCATGGCGGCGTTGGCGGGCATTGGCGTGATCATCACGCTGTTGGTTGAGGAACCTTTGCGTTTGGCGCCCCAGGAAGCAGTGCTGGACGAATCAAGGGTGTTCGACTGGCTTGAGCAGAAAGCGCACTGGCCTTACGTATTGCGGCAATCTGGCGCTTGGTTCGTCGGCGCTGTGGTGTGTCCGCTGGTTGATTTTTTCTCGCGCCAGGGACTTGCTTTGGGCGCCATTATCTTCGCCTTCATCGGCAGCTATCGATTGCCGGATTTCGTGATGGGTGTGATGGCGAACTCGTTCTATGCCGATCTCGGCTTCACCAAGGTGCAGATCTCCTTGATCGCGAAGTTCTTCGGAATCGGTGCCACCATCTGCGGAGTCATTCTGGGCGGACTGGCGGTGGCCAAGCTAGGCCGCGTTCGTTCGCTAGTGCTCGGAAGCGCATTGATCATCACGTCCAATCTGGCGTATTCGCTGTTCGCCTCCATCGGGAAACCCAGTGTCATCGGCCTTGCCACGGTCGTCAGCATCGACAACATTGCCATAGGCGTGCATGGCACATCCTTGATCGCCTATCTGTCGAGTTTGACGAGCAGCAGATATACGGCAACGCAATATGCGCTGCTTGCCTCGCTGTATGCGCTTCCCGGCAAGCTGTTGATGGGAACTTCTGGGATCGTGGTGGACGCCATAGGCTATACGCATTTTTTCATGTACACCGCCGCGCTGAGCTTGCCCGGACTGGCGCTGCTCGCGCTGCTCGTGAATCGTGGCGCGTTTGCCGGGCCGACTTCCAGGTAAAACACGCCCGTACCGACCCTGCGACGTAGAATCAACGCAATCGAGGGCTGTGGCGACTGGTGTCAGTTGACCACTGCGGCTGCGCGTTGTCCTCGAATTCGCGGCCCAGGTCCTCTGAATCGACATCCACTGAACCGGACCAATCTTCAGGTGCATCGGCCGCTTCGATGGATTCGTCTTTGAGCATCTCGTTCCACCCATCGAAATCCATCTCCTCGACGGTGCCGTCGAAATATTGGATCTCGATGGTTTGATCTTCGTCATCGATGGCGACGATCTCGAACAGCGCATTGGTCGCGCCGCGATACCACTCGCCAATCTCTGGCTTGAGCACCTTCATGGCTTCCTCCGTCTGTTATGCTGCAATCCAATTCAACTCCCATTGCGCGCGTCGCGCAATCGGTGTTTTCCATGGCGCGAAGCAGCATCGAACGTGATTCAGCAACTCCTAAAGTTCTTTATCGTCTTCTTCGTCGTCGTCGAACCTATCTCTCTGATTCCCGTGTTCGCCGGTCTGACCGAGGGCGGCAGCGATGGATACAAACGCAAGATGGCCCTGAAGGCCTCCGCCATCGCCTTAGGGATCTGCGTGCTGTTCGCGCTGGGCGGTGCGAAGTTTTTGGAAATCATGGGCATAGCATTGAGTTCGTTTCGGCTGGCCGGCGGCACGCTGCTGTTCCTGATTTCACTGGAAATGGTCTTCGCCCGTCCCTCCGGCACGCGCAGCACGGTGCCTGAAGAGCAGGAATGCGCAAAGCGCGCGGACGTGTCGGTTTTCCCGCTGGCGTTTCCCTTCATCGCCGGGCCCGGCGCGCTGGCGACCATTCTGCTCACCGCCGGAGAAGTGGGAGGAAACCCTGTCTTGTTCGCCGGCTTTTTAGCGGTGGTCGCCGCGGTCATGCTTATCTGCTGGATCATCATGCTCGCCACGCCAAGGCTGATGCGTGTTCTGGGCGTGACGGGTGCAAATGTCGTTAACCGACTTTCGGGTGTCGTTCTTGCTGCTTTGGCGGTGCAGTTTATTGTCGATGGAATTCGAGGCAGCTTTCTCAGCTGACGCTTGATTCTGTCGACGCACGTGCTTCTCCGTGCTTGCCGGGGGAGTGGTGTTGCGCAGCGCAATCGGGCGCGGCAGCGTTGATGGTTTCGACAATTCGCCGCGTTGGCACGAGCTGCCGTGTCCCGCCACCGGCCGCGCGCTTCGCCCCCACGGATCTCAGCACGTAATTTTATTGTAACGCTGCTGCGCGCGAAGCGGCCGGTGGCGGCGCCCTCAATGCGCTGCGCAACACCACTCCCCCGGCAAGCACTGCGACACCGCGACGACTGGATCAGACTTCTGCTGATGTGCGCTTCGAGTTTCGAGGACATTGCATCGCCCTCCGCCAGCCCCGATCCGCGGCGTCAATACAAAACGCAGGAAGGCCTACGTTTTACGGCGGAAAGCCAAATCCCAGACTCCATGTCCGAGTCGTTCTCCGCGACGCTCAAACCGAGTAGAGCTGCGAAGATCGTAGCGTTGAACAAACGTGCTATCCGGACTGAGTGATTCAAAATCGGTGCTAGCATTCCCGGAGTTGAGCATTTGCTCGGCGTAGTCATGCCAATCGGTGGCGAGTCTGAGGACGCCGCCAGGTTTAATCTTTAGGGCCAGAAGAGTCAGAAAAGAATCGTCGATGAGCCGACGTTTGTGATGACGCTTCTTGTGCCAGGGATCAGGAAAAAAGATGAGCACTTCGTCGACGCTCGAATCCGCAAGTCCGAATCGAAGTACTTCGACGGCGTCATGAGAGACGACACGCACATTGGTGAGATTCGATGCCGCGCAATCCTGCAACAGACGTCCGACGCCGGGCCGGTGCACTTCGATGCCAAGATAGTCGATCTGCGGATTGGCGCGCGCCAGCGCACCGATCACCTCGCCAATGCCGAATCCGATCTCCACGCAACGCGGCGCATGCCGGCCGAATGCGGCATCCAGGTCCAGCGGTTCCTGCTGGAAGTCGATGCCGAATCGCGGCCATAAATCCTGGAGTGCGCGAGCCTGCCCATCGGTCATTCGGCCGGCGCGGAGCACGAAACTGCGGATGTGGCGTGTGGTAGGCATACGGGCGCAAAGTGTGCCTGATATCATCAGACAATGTCCCCAGCCGTTGCAGCCACTCGGGCAAAAAATTTCAAACCAGCATGCGCCGCCGATCGCGCCGGACGTGCGCCCCATGATTCCTAGACCCGTGCGCATTGCGCGCGTTCATCGCCTTGCGCTGCTGGCCGTTTTCGCGCTTGCCGGATGCGCTTCGCTCCCCAAAAGCGTGGACAAGCCGGTGTCCTCCGCCATCCTGGTTTCTACCGACAGTTCGCTCAGTCGGCTGGTCGCCGCGTCAACAGAAGGGAAAAATCTCTCCGGAGTACGTCTGCTGTCCTCCGGCGAGGAAGCTTTTGCAACCTTGATCACGCTGGCCGATGAAGCCGAGCGCAGCATCGACATCCAGCAGTACATCATCGAGCAGGACGATTCCGCGCGCGCGATTCTGCGGCATGTACGAGCAGCGGCGGCGCGCGGTGTGCGCGTGCGCATTCTCATTGACGATTTGAATACCGCCGGTATGGACCGCCGCAATATGCGGCTCAGCGAACAGCCGAATCTGGAGGTACGGGTCTTTAATCCGTTTCCCGCCGGGCGCCTGTCACTGTGGACGCGGTTCGTCTTCTCGGCGACCGAGATTCCGCGCATCAATCACCGAATGCACAACAAGTTGTTCGTCGTCGACAACGCACTGGCGGTCACCGGCGGGCGCAACATTGCCGACCAATATTTCGTGCGCAGCAAGGACAGTAATTTCGTCGATCTGGACGTGATCGCCGCGGGCCCGATTGTGCCGCAGCTCTCCTCGCAATTCGATGCCTTCTGGAACAGCAAGTTTGCCTATCCCATTGCCTCACTCGCTTCGGCTGCCGCCACCGACAAAGCAGCCACCGCGCCGCCTACGACCGAAGCTGCTTCCGTGCCCGAGGCGAAATTTTTGGAAGCCGACATTCGGGCCGGCAAGCTGGGCCTGCTGTGGTCACCGGCTGCCGTTTTGGCCGATGTACCCGCCAAAATCGCCGGTGAAACCGAACCGGACGAAGCGGAACCGATCGCCGACAGCATTGCGGACTTGATGACGACCGCGAATGAGGAGGTCACCGTCATCTCGCCGTATTTCGTCCCCGGCAAGAAAGGCGTCGAGTTGATGCGCACGCTGACCGATCGGGGCGTTCGCGTGCGCGTGCTGACCAACTCGCTCGCCACCACCGATTCGCCTTTGGTTCACATTGGTTATTCGCGCTACCGGCGGGATTTGCTCAAGGCCGGTGTCGAATTGCACGAGCTACGCGCCGTCCTGGGCCAGAAGAAAAAGCGCTTCCATCCGTTCCGTTCCTCACACGCCAGCCTGCATGCCAAGTCACTGGTCATCGATCACAAGACGTTATTCATTGGCTCCATGAACATGGACGCGCGCTCGGCGCGCACCAACAGTGAAATGGGCGTCGTCATCCGCAACGCCACCCTGGCGCGTCAGGTCGAGGCCTTGTTCGATGACGTGGTAAGCGACGGCAGTTACTTTTTGGAATTGCCGCCCGGTTCGAACCGCATCCGTTGGTCTGCTGGCGAGGGTGAGACCAAGCGTGTCTGGACCAAGGACCCGGACACCTCGGCGCTGCGGCGCTTAGGGATTAAATTGTTGGCGCCATTGGCCGCCGACAATCTGCTGTAACACTCTCGCGACGTTTAGCGTTTGGCGGGCAGCAGCGCTTTCAGCGCTTGTGGGTATCCGGAGACGACCTCGGCGGGGTTTGACACGGTGTAGTTCAGATCGCGCACCAGGCCGTTGTTCAGACCATAAATCCAACCGTGAATCGCGAGCGGCTGGTTGCGATCCCAGGCGTCGAGCACGATGGAGGTCTGGCACACATGCGTCACCTGTTCGATGACGTTCAGCTCGCACAGTCGATTGGCGCGCTCGTGCGCATCGGTGGTCTCGGCGAGCGTGGCGGCATGCTGTTCGCGCACATCCTGGACGTGGCGCAACCAATTGTCGGCGAGGCCAATGCGCTCGTTGGACATGGCCATGCGAACGCCGCTGCAGCCGTAGTGACCGACAACGATGATGTGCTCCACTTTGAGTACGTCCACCGCGAATTGCATGACGGTCAGGCAGTTCAGGTCGGTGTGAACGACCACATTGGCCACGTTGCGATGCACGAACAACTCGCCGGGCGGCAGGTCGACGATCTCATTGGCGGGGACCCGGCTGTCGGAACAGCCGATCCACAGATATTTCGGCGACTGTTGTTTGGACAGGTTGACGAAAAACTCCGGGTCCTGACGCTGGATCTTGTCAGCCCATTCCCGGTTGTTGCGAATCAAATGATCGAGTGATTTCACGAGGGTGAGTTTAGCCGCTGCCACCTGGCGCGTTGAACTATTTATGTAAACCTCAGAGGTGGGCAAACAACCTATTGAGGCGTGCGGGGGCAGGGGGCTAGGATGGCAGCATGAGGCGTCGTCCTTTGCGTTCCGGGATTTCCTGGCTGCTAGCCCTGGTATTGATGCGCTCGCTGATTCCGGCGGGGTTCATGCCGGCCTGGGTCGATGGCGCCTTTACCCTGATTCTGTGCGATGGCCACGCCTACAGCGCCAGCGCGGGGTCCTCTGCGCATCAGCATCACCATCATCAGGATGGCAAGAGCCGCACGGGCGGCGCCGAACAGTCTGGCGAGGACTGCTCGTATGCGCAGAGTGCAAACCCCGCGCTTGCTTCGACCCTGGATCTCACCTCCGCAGCTGTTCATCTTTTAGTCTGGGATACACCCGCACTGCATGCGGGCGTGCCTGGTTCCGCACCGCTTCGATACCGCTCCGCCCGCGGCCCTCCCGCTGTCTCCTAAAGCCAAGTGGGATATTTGTAGCGATTCGTCGCGGCCGATTTGAAGGCTGCGGCGAGCGCTTGGTGTTCCGTTGAGGAATGCATTGGCGGGAGAATGTGGATGAACAGGTTGACGGTATTGGCAGCCGGGATCGGCTGCACTGCATTGAGTTCAGGGGCTTTCGGCTGTTCGAGTTGTGGATGCACGTTGAACTCCGATTGGTCGAGTCAGGGGTATACGACCTCATCGGGTCTGCATTGGGATCTTCGATACGATTATTTCGATCAGTCCGAATTGCGCAGCGGCACCCGCAGCGTCTCGCGCTCGGAGGTGGCGCTGCCGGCTGAGCAGGAAGTGCAGCACAACACGATCAACCGCAATTTGACGTTGGGTCTGGACTACAGCCCCGCGCGCAATTGGGGCGTCAACGTATTGATTCCGTACTTCGATCGGCCACATATCACCTACGATGAAGGCGAGACCGAACTGTCCGGTTCGCACAGCCGCGGATTGGGTGATGTGCGCGTCGTTGCCCGCTATCAGGGTTTTCAACCGGACCTGTCTATCGGTGTTCAGTTTGGATTGAAGCTACCCACCGGTGAAATTGGCGACACGTTTCGCAGTGGTCCGTTGGCGGGAGAAACGGTTGATCGCGGTCTGCAATTGGGGACCGGCACCACCGATCTTTTGCTCGGTCTGTACACGGTACACTCGCTGGGCGGCAGCTTCGCCTATTTCGGCAATCTGCTCTGGCAGCAGCCGCTGAATTCGCGCAATGACTTCAAGCCTGGCGCCGGCGTCAACCTGACCTTGGGGTTGCGTTATACCAGTGTGTTGCCGGCCGGCATGAGTCCGCAACTGCAGGTCAATGTGCGGGCGGAAAAGCGTGAGTCGGGTGCGAATGCGGATATCCCCAACAGCGGAGCGACGCTTGCGTATATCAGCCCGGGCCTCGGCTTCAAGCTATCCGATCGCCTGGACGGATTCGCGTTTGTGCAAGTGCCGATATACCAGCGCGTGAACGGCCTGCAACTCGAGCCGCGGGTGTTGTCCTCGGTGGGCCTGCGTTATCGGTTCTAAGTCGGGGTCAGCACGATCTTGCCGATGACCTTGCGCGCCGACACGGCGTTCAAGGCATCGGCCACCCGCTCAAACGGGTAGCGCGCGGAGACGAGCGGCTTGAGTTCGCCGGCGTTGACCATGCGCAACAGGTCGGCAAGATCCTGCGCCCACCGTTCCGGTTCTCGTTTGGCGAATTCGCCCCAGAACACGCCGACGATGGACAGGCCCTTGAGCAGGGTCAGATTCAACGCGATGCTCGGGATGGTGCCATTGGCGAATCCCACCACCAGAAAGCGACCGCGCCAGCCGACGCTGCGCAGCGCCGGTTCACTGTACTCGCCGCCCACCGGGTCATAGACCACATCGACGCCGCGGCCTGCGGTGAGGGACTTGATGCGCTCACGCATATTTTCCGTGCTGTAGTTGATGCATTCATCGGCGCCATGCGCGCGGCACACCGCCAGTTTTTCGTCGCTGGACGCTGCAGCGATGACGCGCGCGCCCAGTGATTTGCCGATTTCCACTGCGGCCAACCCGACGCCGCCGGCAGCGCCCAGCACGAGCAGTGTTTCGCCGGCGCGCAAGGTCGCGCGGTCTTTCAGCGCGTGATACGAGGTTCCATAGGCCATCACGAAGGACGCGGCCAGCTCGAACGACAATTCATCGGGGATGGCGGTGACCTTGTCCTCGTCGACAGCAATTTCCTCGGCGAATGCGCCCCAAGCCGCAAACGCGGTGACCCGCTGTCCGATTTTGAACCGGCTGACGGCTGCGCCCACCGCCTTGATTTCACCTGCGCACTCACCACCCGGTGTGAAAGGCAGCGGCGGTTTGAATTGATACAGATTTTGAATGATGAGCGTGTCGGGAAAGTTCACGCCGGCGGCACGGACACCGATCAGCACCTGGTGAGGACCGGGATGGGGGCTCGGAAGATTCTCGACGACCAGGGAACCGGGCGGACCGTAATGTTTGCAGAGGATGGCTTTCATGGGCGGCGCTCAAAAGTCGAGTCTACAACAATGGCGCCGCCGGTCCTCGCATCGCTACGCCAACAATTGTCACATTTGATTCACCGCGCTGAAATCTGCGGCCCCTACATTCCTCTCCGCGTACAAACCCGGACGGGGAAGGGGTGGGAATTTGAAACTCTCGGTTCATTTCGCAGCGGCCACGCTGCTGGCCTGTTTTCTCGCGAGCGGCTGCACTCATTCCAACCGACTTGCCGTCAGCGCCGACCAGGCGCCGCAGGCACCCTCGACAACACGGATGTGTTCTTCTTGTTCGCGGGACTCGCCGCGGGGGATCGACGCTAGTCGTCGTGACTCAGCGCCCGGTCATTGGCCTTGAGCCTTTGACCGGGCGCCCGACAGGGTCTTCACCGCCGCGCTCAGAAAGGTATGCGTTTCAATTGAGTTGTTGACGATCCAGGCTTCAGGCCATGCGCTCCACACAACGGCCACCAACTGTCGATTAGGGTTGATATAAATGAACTGGCCGAAGATTCCTTCGGCCTCAAAGGCGCCGACATGCAGCGGGGAATGCGGCAACACCCACCACTGATAGCCATATCCGAGCGGATCGCCCGGCTCCAATTTGCCGAAGCCCACCTGCGGCGAATCGGCGCGCGGCTGACTCGCCTCCGCCAGCCATCCCTTCGGTAACACTTGCTGACCATCGGCCACGCCGCCACACAGAATGAATTGGCCGAATCGACCGTAGTCGCGCAGCGTCATCGACAGGCTGCCGCCCGCCATCTCCGCGCCGTGCGTGGACTCCAGCGACCAGTAGCCATCGCTCTCCATGCCGAAGCGCGACCAGATCTTGTCGGACAGATAATCCGACAAGTGCTTGCCGGTGGCGGCGCTGACGGCGAGTCCCAACAAATGCGTTTCGCCGGTGTTGTAGTTGAACACGGTTCCCGGCGCTGCTGCGCGTGGCAGCTTGCTCATGAAGCCGATGATGCAGCCGGGAGTCTTGGCGGCCACGCAGGCCAGCAACTTGCCGATGTCCGACTCATGCTGGCGGTAGTCCTCGTTCCACTTCACGCCTGAAGACATCTGCAGCATATTGCGCACGCTGACGCCGTCATACGCCGATCCCTTGAGCGCCGGCAGATAGTGGGTGATCGGATCCTCGATGCTGTGGATGGATCCGTCTGCCACTGCGGCGCCGACCAGCGTGGAAACGAAGGACTTGCCCACCGAAAACGACGTCCAGCGGCTGGACGCGGTATTGCCCAGGCCGTAACGCTCCAACGCGATGTGTCCGTGATCGAGGATGAGCAAACCGGAGACGCGATTACGGGTCATGAACTCGTCGATGCCGAACTTCTTGCCCGCGACTTCGTAAGGCACCGCGGTCAGGGGTTTAGCCGCCGGCGGTAGCGCGAAAACGGTGGAGCCATGTTTGAAGAGGCGGCTCGCGAACAGCTTGTCGGTGTTGCGGAAAGACCCGGGCTGTTCGTCCGGCGGCAGCATCAGGAAATTGTCGGCCGAGCCGATCTTCTCTTCTGCCGGCGCAGCCCTGGCATCGCCCAACGAGAGTTGCGGTGCCAGGAACAGCGTGGTGCTCAGCAGGCACGCGGCCCGAAGAACACCAATCGATCGGGAAGGGCTTTCGAGGCGTGAATCTGGCGTTGGCATCACGGCTCCGGCGGGTAGAAAATTCAAAGCGCAGTGTAGTCGCAGCGCATCCGCTGCAACAATCGATACTTTCCATGCACTGTGTAAGACTGTCGTATCCCTTGTCATTGGAACGCTTTCCATGCGCTATCGTTTACTCGGCCGGACCGGCCTGTATGTCTCTGAGATCTGCCTCGGCACCATGACTTATGGTGGCAACGGCGATTTTTGGGCGGCACTCGGCGCTTTGCAGCAGGATGCCGTCAACGAACAGGTCCGGGCTGCGCTGGATGCCGGCGTGAATTTCATCGATACGGCGAATGTCTATGCTCGCGGCGAGTCGGAAACGCTGCTGGGCGCATCGCTGAAGGCGTTGAAGCTGCCGCGTGACCAGGTCATCGTCGCCACCAAGTCCAGCGGCTCCATGAACGACACGCCCAATGGTCGCGGCCAGACTCGCTATCACATTTACCACGAAGTGGAGGCGAGTCTGAAGCGTCTGCAGCTGGATCACATCGACCTGTACCAGCTCCATTCTTTCGACCCGTTGACGCCGTTCGAAGAATCGCTGCGAGCGCTGGACGACCTGGTGCGCGCCGGCAAAATCCGCTACATCGGACTGTGCAACATGGCGGCCTGGCAGATCATGAAAGCGCTGGGAATTTCCGAGCAGCAGCGGCTGGCGAAATTCGTCAGCGTGCAGGCTTACTACACCATTGCCGGCCGCGATCTGGAGCGCGAGATCGTGCCGCTGATGCAGGAACAAGGTCTGGGGCTGATGGTGTGGAGTCCGCTGGCCGGCGGTCTGCTCACCGGCAAGTACTCGATTGCCGATGGCAAGGGGCCGGCCGGTGCTCGGCGCGAGAAGTTCGATTTTCCGCAGGTCGACAAACCCCGCACCGCGAATTGCGTGGAGGCGATGCGCGTCATTGCGCAGACGCATCAGGTGTCGGTGGCGCAGATTGCGCTGGCCTGGTTGTTGGCCAAACCTTTCGTCACCACGGTCATCATCGGTGCCAAGACCATGGAACAGTTGAATGACAACATCGCCTCGGCGCGGGTGCGATTGACTGCCGAGGAAGTGGCGACGCTGGATGTGGTCAGTCAGTTGCCGCCGGAATACCCGGGGTGGATGCTGGAATTTCAGGGCGCGGCGCGCATCAAGCCGCCGGTCAAAGAATAGTCTTCAGGTCGGATCAGGCCCGGCAGCCTCGATGAGCGTACGGATCCGATTCGCATCGTCGATCGCATGAAACGCCAACAGCGCGAAGCGCGCCAGGTAGGGCGTGGCCTGCGCTTCACCCACGGCACTGAGCTTGCGGCAGAACTCGCCGTACACTTCGTCCAGTTCCTGTTCATTCATGATGTAGAGCCCACTTCATTGCGTGTTGGATGTCATCCAGCGTGACTCGATGCCAGCGCGCCAGCACGTGCCCGTCGGGACGGACCAGATACGCGCTGCCCACCTGGGCGTCGTAGCCGCGCCATAGCAACCCGCTGATGTCCGTGCCGCTGGTGCCTAAGTTGGACGAGCGGACTTTGACGTACAGCGACACGATGTGCACGGGCGCGTAGCGTTTCGACAGCTCCGCCAGCGGCGCCGTCAATGACAGCGGCAGTTCTGCATGCGTAAAGTAAAACAGCGTGAATCCCGGGCGCAGCAGTTCGGTCAGATGGCCGGCGCGAGAGCGGCGTCCATCCCAGACCATCACCGGCAGGTCGACGAGTACCGAGCCCGGTGCAGGGCCGCTGTGAAATTCGCTCGCCGGCCGCCGCAACACGGAAAGCGGCGGCGCCGGATAATCCGCGGCGCGCGTCTGACGCGGATTGATCAACGATCGCACCCAGGAATGTTTCACGGCGAGGGACAGCGCAGCCGTGCGCATCCATTCGAACGCAAAGGTGGGCGGCGACATGAACTCGGTGCTCTTGATCCCGGCTTGCAGATTCTCGCGCGCGGCGGACACGCGCTCGTCGGAGTAGGTGGTGAGCAGAGAGTCTCGCGCCAGCCCGCGAATAACGAAGGCCAGCTTCCAGGCTAGATTGTGTGCGTCCTCGAATCCCGAATTCGCGCCGCGCACGCCGAAGATGGGTAACAGGTGCGCAGCGTCGCCGGCGAGCAGGCAGCGGACCTCGCGATAGCGGTTCAAGGTCAGCGCATTCGCCTTGTACAAGCTGATCCAGACGGGTGACCAGTCGTCGCGTTCGCCAATCATCCGCAGATGGCTGTCGATACGAGGAATCACATTCTCGGGTTTGATCGCCTCGTCCGGATCTTCGTCATCGCGCAGCTGGTAGTCGATGCGCCAGATGTCATCGGGCGTCCGATGCATGAGCAGCGTGGAGCCCGGGTTCGACGGCGGATCGAACCACGCCAGCCGTTCGACGGGCCGGTCGCTTTTCAGGGCGATGTCGGCGATGACATAGCGTCCTTCGTAGCTCGTGCCCTCCAGTTTTAAACCCGCGGCCTCGCGAACCACGCTGCGCGCGCCGTCGCAGCCGATCAGCCAGTGGGTGCGGCAGCGATATTCGCCTGCGGGTGTTTGAACGTGCAGGCTCGCGCCGTCGTTGTCGGTGCCGATGTCGGTGACGCGACTTTGCCAGCGTACCTGGATCATTCCGGCCCGCGCCTCGCAGGCATCGAGCAGGAACTGCTCTATATAGTATTGCTGGATGTTGATCATCGGCGGCAGCCGCTGCGCCGCGTCGTGTGGCATCTGAAACTGCAACACTTCGGCGTTGCGATAGAAGCTGCGGCCACCCGCCCACGGCAGCCCGGTTTTCAAAAAGGCGGGCAGGGCGCCCAGCTGATCGATGATTTCCAAGCTGCGCCGCGAGATGCAGATGGCGCGGCTGCCCGTGCATACGGCATCGTCGGCCTCCAGCACCACCGAGGCGATGCCGTGGTTGGCCAACCCTAAGGCGGTTGCCAATCCGACCGGTCCGGCGCCGACGATGACCACCGGGTGCACGCTTTCTTCTGCGCCGTCCACCAGTCCGGGTACCCAGGCCGCGTGGCGGGTGGCGCTGAAGGGGTAGGGCACGAATGTGCGGGTCGGATCAATCACGTTCATGGGAGAATTTTGCACTGTTGTTGGGACGGTAGCGCAGATTCGCGCGCCAATCAGGGGCGTCCATGCCGTTTGGTTCAAAACTCATATCCAATGCGTATTGCTCCGGGCACCACCTTGCGTCTATCCTCTCAACCCGCGCTCCCGTTGCGGAGACGATACAAAATTGAGGGGATTGCCATCATGACACCATTGAATTTCAAACGCTGGCTGGCGACGGCGGCCCTGATCGGCGCGCTCCCCCTGGCGGCGCTCGCGCAGCAGGCATCCAGCGGCGGAACCCTGGAAGAAATCATTGTTACGGCGCAGAAGCGTGCGCAGAACTCGCAGGACATCGGCATCTCGATTTCCGCTATCAGCGGCGCGGATTTGAACTCGCTGGGTGCGGTGGCGGCCACCGACATCACCAAAAGCATGCCGGCTGTTGTGTTGACGCAACCGAACGGTCCGTCTTCGTTCAGTCTGGCCATCCGCGGCGTCACGCAGAATGATTTCGCCGATCACCAGGAGAGCCCGGCAGCGATTTACGTCGACGAAGTCTATAGCTCGCAGATGGCAGGCCTCGCCTTCTCATTGTTCGACATTGAACGCGTCGAAGTGCTGCGCGGACCGCAGGGCACCCTGTTCGGTCGCAATGCCACCGGCGGTCTGGCGAATTTCGTCACCCGCAAGCCCACCGCCGAGACAGGTGGATACATCAATCTCACCATCGGCGAGCGTAATCTGACTCGCATCGAAGGTGCGGTGAACGGCGCAATCAAGGACGGCATCAACGGCCGCCTGTCCTTCCAGACCAATCATTACGATCCGTTGTTCAAGAACGCGTACGGTGGTGCCGCCGAAGCCGAGAACGGCAATGACTGGGCCGTGCGCGGCCAGTTGTCGTTCGACTTGCCGAACACCGGCAATCTGCTTCTCTCCGCGCATGCCGCGCGATCCGATGTGCATGCCGGTTCGTGGGAGGTGTACACCACCAAGAACCTGGGTCCCGGCGTGAATGGTCTGGCGGATCCCAGCGAAGACATTTGGGGCACTGGTGCCGGGAACAACGCCACTGGTGTTCCGGGCGGTCAGGATTTCACCACTCACGACAACTTCAGCGGCTTTGCCAAAATCAAGACCAGCGGCCTGACGGCTCATTACTCGCAGCCGGTCGGTGGCGCCACGCTGACCATCATCGGCGACTACACCAAGCTGCGAAAGGATTATGCGGAAGATTCGGACTCTTCGCCCTTCACGCTGTTCCAGTTCTTCAACGGCAGCGATGTGGATCAACAGTCCCTGGAGGCGCGCCTGAACGGCGGCGACAAGACGTTGAACTGGACTGCCGGTGTCTACGGCATGCGCATCAACGGCAAGTATTTCGAAGGCTGGCAGGGGCCTGCGTTCTTCTGGGCCAAGGAGTTCGAGACGGGCACTAATCCCAACAATCCCCTTCCCGATGGCAGCGGCGGCTACTTTGGCATCCCGGGTGCGTGGCCGGAAGGCACTCCTCCGTATTTCACGGATGGCGGCCTGCCGGGCACCGGTGCCAACTATCCAATTACCGCGGGTGGTATTCCGGCAACCCGCGCCCCGTATTCCCTGCTGACCAAGTCGTTCGCGGCCTTCGGTCAGGTGGAATGGCGTGCTACGGATCTGATCGGCGTCACCGTCGGCGCTCGTGTCACCAAGGACAAGAAGGATTACCAGTACACCTGGGCCCCGTACATCTACTACCCGCAGAGCACCACCGGCGCGATCACGCAGCTCACGCGTCCCACCGGGTCTGTGCTGAACGAATATGACAATTCGCGCTCAGACACTCTGTGGAGCGGGAAGGCGCAGGTGGATTTCCATCTCGCCGATAACGCGCTGGCCTATGTCAGCTACAACAAGGGCGTGAAGGGTGGCGGCTTCAATGCGCCGCTGTTCCCCTTGTTTGTCTCGGATATTCCGAAGGTGACGTTCTCGCCTGAGAAACTCACGAACTACGAAGTGGGCTTCAAATCCGAATTCCTCGACCACACACTGCGCTTCAACGCCGCCGCCTATTACTACGACTACAAGGACTACCAGGCTCTGATCTACACGATCTCACTCAACCAGCTCGTGGTGAACGCGGATGCCACGCACAAGGGCGCGGAAGCCGAGCTTGAATGGGCGCCGAACGAGTCGTGGCGGTTTGGATGGGGCGTGGGTTACGTCGATGCCGTCGTCAAGGACGTGGACTCGCGCGGAACCGGCGTGCCCGGTGACTTCGTGGCGCCGAACGCGCCCAAGTGGAGCACCAACGCGATGGCCGCCTATACCCTGCCAGTGGGTTCGGGGAAGTTGACCCTGCAGGTCGACGGCAACTACCTGTCGAAGTTCTGGTTCAACCTCGGCAACACGCCGGCGGTGGAACAGAAGGCCTTTGGCGTGGCTAATGCGCGCATCAACTGGGCCACCGACAAGTACGAGTTCGGCGTGTCGCTGGAGAATCTCGCCGACAAGCACTACGGCGTGATGGGCTTCGACAACACCTCCATCAACGGCCTCGCCCAGCGCTACCCCGGCATGCCGCGCTGGTTCAAGGCGCATGTGAACTACAAATTCTGACGACCGGTCTTGTAATGATCGGCTTGTAGTGAAAATGAGGGCCGGCGGATGTTACAGTCCGCCGGCCTTTTTGTTTTCAGACGCACTTGGGGGATAAGAATGAAGAAGCTCTTCGCCGCACTCTGTCTGCTGTTCACGGCGCCGCTGTTTGCGCAGGTCATCGCCATCAAGGCGGGCGCTGTCATCGATCCGTCGCGCGGCACGATTCTCAAGGATCAGGTCATTCTAGTCGAGCAGGGCAAGATCAAGGCGATCGGCGCAGTCGTCCCCATTCCTGCCGGCGCACAGGTGATCGACCTCTCGGGTGAGTGGGTGACCGCCGGCCTCATCGACGCGCACACGCACATGACGCTCACCGAGATGGAGGGCAATGCGCCGTTCGAGTCCTTCTATCTGAATCAGAGCTCCACCTTCCGCGGCATGCGCGGATTGCACAATTCACAGGTCGTGCTGTCGCAAGGCTTCACCACCCTGCGCGACGTGGGCAACAGCGCCGAGTACGCCATGTCGGATGTGCGCCGCGCCATCGAGGAAGGTTGGTTCGTCGGCCCGACCATCATCGACTCCGGCAAAATCATCGCGCCCTTCGGCGGCCAGTCGCGCAATATGCCGCCCAAACAGGGCGCCTTCTGGGGCTTCGAGTACATCGATGCCGACGGTCCGGCCGAAATCCGCAAAGCCATTCGCACCAACATTTATTACGGCGCCGGCGTCATCAAACTGGTGGGCGACAACAGCGCCTACCATTATTCGCTGGAGGAGTTCCGGGCTGCGGTCGACGAGGCGCATCACGCCGGCATCCCCGTGTCCGTTCACGTATACAGCGGAGACTGCGCGGATAACGCCATCGAGGCGGGCGTGGATTCCATCGAGCACGGCTTCGAACTCACCGATGCGCAGATGAAAAAGATGAAGGACAAGGGCATATTCCTGGTGAGCACCGATTTCCCGCGTGCGCATCTGGACATCGTCGGCACTTCTGGCGGCATCCTGCCCGAGCCAGCCGTGCTCGCGCCGAAGATCGTCGACCGGCTGATGCGCGCGCACAAGGTCGGCGTCAAGCTGGTGTTCGGTAGTGACGTGGTGGTCGACATGAAAGGTCGTTCCCGCGCCGACATGATGTTCGACTACCTGGGTGTCTGGCGGCTGGCCGGCATTCCGCCGCAGGATATCCTGCGTGCCATGACCTCCGATGCAGCGCAGTTGCTTCGCATCGAGAAGGTGCGCGGTCGCGTGGCGGAAGGGTTGGCGGCGGATCTCATCGCCATGCCGGCCAATCCGCTGGATGACATCGAGTCCTTGCGTAAGATCGACTTCGTGATGAAGGACGGCAAGATCGTCAAAGGTGCAAGCGCGGCGCATTGATCGCGTTGCGAACCCAATCTGCAAGGAGACGTGCATGAGTCTGACCCGTCGTGAATTCGTTACCGGAGTGGCGCTCGGTGCGCTGGGTGGAACGGCTGCGGGCGCAGCGCCCGATGCAGCCATCGCGCCCAAGCAAACCATGCGCGCCGCGAAGCTGCCCATCATCGTCAGCGCAGGCAATGGCTTTGCCACCATCGCGGACGGTTATCGAGTGCTGGCCGAGGGTGGCGACACACTCGATGCCGCACTGCGCGTCGTGCGCGGACCGGAAGACGATCCGAACGACGACAGCGTAGGCCTGGGTGGATTGCCCAATGAAGAAGGCGTGGTCGAACTCGACGCAAGCTGCATGCACGGGCCTTCACGGCGTGCCGGAGCCGTGGGTGGTGTGCGCAATATCAAGAATGTCTCGCTGCTTGCGCGCGAGGTGATGCTGCACACGGGTCATGTGATGCTGGTGGGCGAGGGCGCCGAACGCTTCGCGCTGGCGCGAGGCTTCAAGCGCGAGGATCTGCTCACCGAGGATTCACGTAAGGTGTGGTTGCTGTGGAAGGAATCGCATGCCGATTGGTGGGGACCGGGTTTGGCCGATCCGGGCTGGAAAGGTCGTCTGCAACAGCGCCTGCAGTCCGATGCGGCGGCGGGCTACTATCAGCGTCTGCAAGCAATCGCGCAGGATCTGGGCATCGATCCTGCGCGCCGAACAGCCGCCATCCACAAGGTGTTGTTTCCGCCCACCGGCACGATTCATTGTTCAGCGCTGAATGCGCGCGGTGAAATGTCGGGTTGCACCACGACCAGCGGTCTGGCCTGGAAGCTGCCGGGCCGCCTCGGTGACTCGCCCATCATCGGTGCAGGAGTCTACACAGATCAGGACATCGGTTCAGCCGGCGCCACCGGCAGTGGCGAGGAAAACATCAAAGTGGCCGGAGCGCACACCATTGTGGAGAACATGCGCAAGGGCATGAGTCCGTTCGAAGCTGGTATGGATGCGCTGAAGCGCATCGTGCGCAATTACGGCAGTGATAAAGAACGCATTCGATATCTCGACATGACCTACTACGTGCTTCGTAAAGACGGCGCCTATGCCGGCGTGTCGATGTGGACCGGCTACGAACCCGGACGGCCACACACCATCGCCGTGCATGACGGCACCGCGCGGTTGGAGAAGACGGTCAGTTTGTATGAAGGCGTGTCGCAGGAATGGCCGCCCATCGTGTCACCGCCGAAAAATACGTTGTAGCAGCCTTCGCTAGTGAGCGGAGGTCAGCTTGAGTCCTATCAGCGCCGACAGCAGTATGGCCAGAAAGAGAATGCGCAGCGGCGCTGCCGAGTCGCCGAAATATAGAATGCCGATAGTGGCGACGCCCAAGCCGCCGATGCCGGTCCACACGCCATAGGCGGTGCCGATGGGGATGGTCTTGGTGGCCTCCTGCAGGCAGAAAAAGCTCGAGATAATGCAGATGTAAAATGCAATCGACCAAGGAATGTTCTTGTGGCCGTCCATCAATTTCATCGACACCGCAAAGCCGATTTCGAATATTCCCGCCGCCAGCAAGTACCACCAGGCCATGTTCAACCTTTGGACGCCTTGAGCGTCTGTCGGAAAATCCAATACCCTATCTGTATGAGTGCGATACCTGTTTGATATAGGGTATCGCTTGAACTTTGGCGCCTTGCGCCCAATCGTTCACCTTAAGACCCCACTCATTCGGAGATTGTATCTTGTCCACCCTGTTTGACCCCCTACGTGCCGGCGATCTCACGCTGTCGAACCGAATAGTCATGGCGGCACTGACCCGCGCTCGCGCCGGACGTACCCACATCCCGAATGCGTTGATGGCCAACTACTATTCGCAGCGCGCCTCCGCCGGGTTGATTATCACCGAGGCGACCATGGTAGCCGGCGATGGCTGTGCGTTCACCGGCGAAGGCGGTCTGTTCGACGAGGCCTGCGTGACCGGCTGGCGTGCGGTGACCGACGCGGTGCATGCGCGCGGCGGCCGCATCATCGTACAGCTCTGGCATCCAGGCCGCGCTGCGCATTCGCTCTTGAATGAGGGCGTGCAGCCCATTTCCAGCACCGACCGCGCCATCCGCGACGGCAGCATTCACACGCCGCAAGGTTCGAAGCCCTACGAGACGCCGCGCCGTCTTGCCTTGAGCGAGATTGCCGGCATCGTGGCGCAATTTGGCGCCGCCGCCGAGCGCGCCAAACGAGCCGGTTTCGATGGCGCGCAGTTACACGGCGCACACGGCTACCTGCTCGATCAATTCTTGCGCGATGGTGTCAACGATCGCGTCGATGCGTACGGCGGCTCGATCGCCAATCGCGCGCGATTGCTGCTCGAATCGGTGGACGCGGTCAGCGCCGTGTTCGGCTCGGGCCGGGTGTCGGTGCGTATCTCACCGCTGGTGCGCTTCAATGACATGGCGGATTCGAATCCGCAGGAATTGGTGCGCTACGTTGCTACGGAACTGAATGCCCGCAAGGTGTCGTTTCTGGAACTCCGGCACGAGGATCATCGCAAGCCCGAGGAAGTGAAGCTGGCGGCCATCGCACGCCAGGCGTTCCGCGGTCCGCTGTTCGTCAACGGTGCCTACGATCTGGAATCGGCTCAGACGGCGTTGGCTGCAGGAAAGGTGGACGCCGTCGTTTTCGGGCGGCCGTTCATCGGCAATCCGGATCTGGTGGAGCGGTATGCGACGCACGCTCCCTTGAACGACCTCAACCCCAAGACGCTGTACACGCCGGGAGAGGCTGGTTACACGGATTATCCGGTGTTGGAGACAGCAGCCGGCTTGCCTGATCGGCTGCAACCCGCATAGACTGAAGGCGATAAGAGCGGGCGTCGTATAATGGTAATACCCTAGCTTCCCAAGCTAGAGCCGTGGGTTCGATTCCCATCGCCCGCTCCATTAGTCAGGTTCCGACGCCGGCCAACCGCAAGCCTTCATACAGCGGTTCGAAATCCGCAAGATCGGCGGACGGGTGGATCCACTTCCTGATGGCTGTGATGCTGTTGACGCCCGGCAGCGTGGTCTCAAAATCCGCGAGCGCTGCTTTGGCTCGCGCGTCGTGGCCAAGCTTTGCTTCGGCCGCGATCAACGTGAGCCGCACCGGTCCCGTCACCCGGTCACGCAGGTCTGTTTCGCTCATTTGCGCCGTCGCCTTCTGCGCCAGCTGTGCCGCGCGGGCATAGTCGCCGAGCGCGAAGTAGACATCTGCGGTCTCTGCGGCTGCATACCAGTTGTTGGGGTAGCGGACCAACAATCCATCCATGATGGTCTGAGCTTCTTTCGCTCTGCCCAGACGTAGCAGACCTGATGCCTTGATCCCAAGAGCGTTCACATCGTCCGGCTCCAGTCCCAGAACCGTATCGGCAATCACCATCGATTCTTCCCACCTCAATCGCAGCTGGTAAAGAGATGCCTTCTCGATGAGCATGAAGGGTGAATTGGGGTCGGCACGCAGATATTTTTCCATGGCAGCGGCGCCGATGGCTTTCTGTTCGTCAGGGTTTGTCGACCACACATTGACGCAGTCACACAGGTTGATCGAGGCTCGGGTGCGCAGCGCAAATTGATCGTCTGGCGCCAACGCGAGCGCCTTGTCGAGCAGCGCGTTCGCATCGGCGTTCGCTTTCTTACCGTCCGCCTCCCGATTCGCGCGCCAATCCACATGGGCGCGAAAGGACAGATCGCGGACATCGAGTTCATTCAGGGGCTTGTCCCGCGCGGCTTTCACCTCTGCGCGAAGCCCTGCGCCAACAATTTCATACGCTACGTTCTGCACATCGTCACGCCAGCGGGGCGTTAATGCGTCGGCGGCTACCGTCAGTGATTGAGTGGCAAGAATGCGCTCGCTCTCGCCGTCGAAGCCCAGTACGGTTACCTTGTAGCCGGCCCCATCGCGCGCCAGCGTGCCGCGCACGAGGAAATGCACGTTGAGCGCTTTCGCCAACTTCTTGATGCTGGTTTCATGCGCGACAGCCTGCTCCGCACTGGCACGGGGCATGACGCTCACCAAATCCTTTCGCGATTCGAGCATGCTCGTGAGCTCATCGCCTGTGGCCTTCGCGACCTGCGCGCCATGCGCGTCTTCGGCAGGCGCCTGAAATGGCAGGACGGCGTACGTCATTCGCCGGTCTTCGTTGGAGTAGGCGACGATCGATGGCGAATGCAGCCAGGCACTGCGAGTCGCCCACGCCGCGATGCCGAGGCAGAGGACCACTGCGACCGTCGCCAACATCGCGACCGGAATTTTCCGTTTCGGCGCAACGACAGGCGTTGCCGTTGATGCCAGGCTCGCCTCGGCGGGTGCGCGACTAGCCGGGACAGTCGGAGGCACTGACGCGCTCGTTGTCGATTCTTTGTCGAGCAGCCGCAAAATCTGAGCAATGAAAGCGGTCGAAGTCTCCCCGCCGGGCAAACGAGTCCACTGAACCTCCCGAAACTTTTCCGGAACGCGCTCGTCACCTTCGCTGGTCTGGTCGATGACCACCGGCACCAGGAACGGACGATCGTGCGACATCAGATGCGACCGGTCGATCGCCAGCTTCCATTCCAGGCGAAAATACCCTTCCGCGCGTCCCTGAGTGTTCGCCGAGATGATCGGGATCATGAGCGCGCAGGTCTTGATCTGTCGACGGATGGCGGCATCCCAAGCATCCCCGCCGCGCAACTCGCTTTGGTCGAACCAGACTTCGACACCCGCAGCGCGCAGCGAGTCGCAGATTCTTGCGGCGGCGTCGGCATCCTGCTTGGCGTAGCTTAGAAAGACCGCTTTATTCGAATCGGGCACGCGAAGGTTCCGTAAGGATGCTGGATATCGGAGCGGACTAGTATCGCACGTCCGCTCGGCGCTGCTCGCGCCACCCGTTACACCGACGCGAGCGCATATAAATGCATGACATAAGCAAGCGTTGCCTCCGCCATGCCGTGCACTGCCGGATTACTGGACTCGATCACGTAGTAGTCATCGGGTGCATGCGCGCGGCTGCCGTGTCCGGTGCCAAAGTGGCCCGCAGGCAGACTCACCGGTGCGCCGGTGAAAATAAATCCCGGCCAGGATCCGGCGAGGCGCGGTGACAGGCTTACTGCCATACCCTCCTTCTTGTATACCGCAGTCGAGGCTTGGATCAGGGAGGAATGTTCATCGGTTTGCGTGGGGTCATAGCCGCCACCCACTTTGACTTCGATGTCGCCGTAGCCGCGCTTGGCAAGGTGAGCCTTGAGTTCGGCCTTGTAGCTGGAGTGAATGTCGTCCTTGGCGTCACAGCCCCACGCTGTCTCTCCCGCAAAAAGCGGATTACACCATATCGTCCGCCGCGGATGTCGCAATCCATCGCGCGGCCTTTTCCGCGATCATCAACGTCGGGCTGTTGGTATTGCCGCTGGTGATGGTGGGCATGATGCTGGCATCCGCGATGCGCAGGTTGGAGACGCCGATCACTCGTAATCGGGGGTCCACCACCGCGTGAGGATCTTCCGGGCGCCCCATCCTGGCCGTACCGACGGGGTGAAAAATGGTCGTGCCGATGTCGCCCGCCAATCGCGCGAGGTCCTCGTCGCTGTTGAATTGCAAACCCGGCTGCAGTTCTTCCGGCCGGTAGCGAGCCAGCGCCCGCTGCTCCACGATGCGGCGCGCGAACCGAATGGAGGCGGCCGCTGTCACCCTGTCCGCCTGCGTATCGAGATAATTGGGCGCGATGGCGGGTGCGGATCGAAAATCCGCGCTGGTGATCTGCACGGACCCGCGACTGGTCGGATTGAGATTGCAGACGCTGGCGGTGAATGCCGCATAGTCATGCAAGGGCTGACCGAATGCGGGCAGGCTCAACGGCTGCACATGGAACTGGATGTTCGGGTGAGGCTGCTGCGGATCACTGCGAGCGAAGGCGCCGAGCTGCGAGGGCGCCATGCTCATCGGTCCACTGCGGGTCAAGGCGTATTCCAGTCCGATTTTCGCTTTGCCCCACCAATGGCGCGCCAGCGTGTTCAATGTCGTGACACCTTGAACGCCGTAGATCAGACGCAGTTGCAGATGATCCTGCAGATTGGCGCCGACGCCGGCCGCATCTTTGAGAACGGGAATGCCGTGTTGTTGCAACAGACTGGCCGGTCCAATGCCGGAGAGCTGCAACAGTTGCGGCGTGCCGATCGACCCCGCGCTGACAACGACTTCGCGAGCCGCCCGCACGATCTTGCGGGCTCCGCCACGCATTACTTCGGCACCCACACAGCGCAGGGCGCCATCGCCCTGCGGTTCGATGACCAGGCGACTGACCTGCGCATGAGTCCAGACCGTCAAATTTTTTCGCAGGCGTTGCACCGGCCGCAAGAATGCTTTGGCGGTATTCCAGCGCCAGCCGCTCTTTTGATTCACTTCGAAATAACCGACGCCTTCGTTGTCGCCGCGATTGAAGTCATCGCTGGCCGGCAACCCGGCCTGCTGCGCGGCCTGTGCGAAGGCGTCGAGAATTTCCCAGCGAAGGCGCTGCTTTTCCACGCGCCATTCGCCATCGCTGCCGTGAAAGTTGGCAAGGTCCGAGTGTCGATCGGCGCTGTCAAAGCGGTGATTGCTTTCATGTGCCACAAAATCGGGCAGCGAATTGTCCCAACGCCAATCCGGCTCCCCTGTGATCTCCGCCCACGAATCGTAGTCGCGCCGCTGACCGCGCATGTAGATCATGCCGTTGATGCTCGACGATCCGCCCAGGGTCTTGCCGCGCGGATACAGCAGGCTGCGGCCGTTCAGTCCGGGAACGGGTTGGGTGCGCAGGCACCAATCGGTGCGCGGATTGTTGATGCAATACAGATAGCCGACGGGGATGTGAATCCAGGGATGAGAGTCCCTACCGCCGGCTTCGATCAGCAGTACGCGCTTGCTCGTGTCTGCGCTGAGTCGATTGGCTAGCAATAACCCGGCCGTGCCGCCGCCGATGATGAGGTAGTCAAACTTGGGAGTGAGCATGCTCAATGTCCGATTCTATTCCAAACGCGAATTCATTGTGGCTACCACACGGCCTTGCCGTGGACGCGTCATCCGGGCGTGTCCGCCGGGGCCCGGGACGGCCAAAATCGTCCCGGGCATGAAGTATCCGTCAGATTGATAACAGGCGAACTTGCGCGACGTATACTAGTGAAAACATTGGCTAGCCCGAGGATTGGGGAAACAGATTCCCCTTTACATACGT
>JANMXI010000220.1:0-5298 GCA_031394735.1 Pseudomonadota bacterium
GCTTGACCAACGTTGCGCAAGCCGTACCACCTGTGCCGCATTAGTGCACGCAAGCACGCTCATACCCTTCTATTCGATTGTTACAGCTTACTAAACGACGGCGGATGCACCACCGTCAACGGGCAATACCTGCCCGGTGATGTGCTTGCCCGCCGCCGAACACAGTAAAACGGCGGCTCCCTTCAAATCCTCGTCGTCACCCAGCCTTCTCAAGGGAGCTTGCGCTGACAGCGCATCAAGGCCGTGCGCGTCAAAGGTGCCGCGGGTCATCTTGGTCGGAAACCATCCCGGCGCCAATGCGTTCACATTGATACCGAACTGACCCCACTCGCCGGCGAGCGAACGTGTGAGGTTGATGAGTGCAGCCTTGCTGGTGTTGTAAGCCACCGTTTCATTACCCGGACGGGACCCACGCAGTCCCCCTACCGATGCCATCATGAGGATACGACCGTCACGATTGGGAATCATGCTGTGCTTTGCAATGTATTGACTGAAGAGGAACACACTGCGCACATTCAAGTTCATCACCTTGTCCCAGCCGCTGAGCGGATAGTCCTCGGCGGGGGAACCCCAGGTTGCGCCGGCGTTGTTGACGAGGATATCGACCCGTCCCAGCCGCTCGATGGCGTGGCGGCAGATACGTTCGATTTGTTCGGGATCCGCCGCATCCCCGGCCGTCCACTGCGCCTTGATGCCACGCGATGCAAGCAATTCGACCGCTTCACCAAGGTCCGCCTCCTTGCGTGACGTTAGCAGCAGCGACGCGCCCGCTTCACCCAGGGCTTGCGCAACTTGCAACCCGAGTCCGCGCGAGCCACCGGTAATCAGCGCCGTGCGGCCCTTCAGATCGAACAGCTCATGAATGCTCCGGCTCATTGCAAAAACCACTCCTCTCGCATTTCGCGGCACGTCGGGTTGGCATTTCTAACGACGCCAAGCCACGCCGAAATCTTCGGCAGTTCATAGTCGAAAAAATAGCGCGCAGCCTGCAGCTTACCCCGCCAGAGTTCGGCACGGCCAGCGGAAGAGCGCTCATCGCGCGAGCGGACTGCAGTAACGACGTCGAGCCAGATCCAGGCGATGACAACGTGTCCGAACGCCTGCAGATACGGTGTCGCATTGGCCAGTGCGACTTCCGGGTCGGCCGCCGACCATGCTTCGCGGGTCGTGTTGCCAAGTTCTGAGAAGGCGGCCTCCAGCGCGTTCGCATCATCCGCACACTCGGGCTGTTCGCGTGCGCGCCGTAAAGTACCGGCGACTCGCTCGCCGAGCACCAGGAAACAAGCGCCGCCCTCCATGATCACCTTGCGCCCGAGGAGGTCGATCGCCTGGATTCCATGCGTTCCTTCGTGAATCATGTTCAGACGATTGTCTCGCCACAGCTGTTCGACGGGAAAGTCACGCGTATAGCCGTATCCGCCGTGGATCTGTATTGCCAGGCTGTTCGCCTCCAGACACCACTCGCTCGGCCAGCTCTTCGCAATCGGGGTCAAAACCTCCAGCAGAGAGGCCGCCTGTGCGCCCTCTTCCGCGGTGCCCGTACGGCGTTCATCCACCAATCGCGCGCAGTACAGTTCAAGTGCCAAGCCGCCTTCGACGTAGGACTTTTGCGCCAGCAACATTCGCCGCACGTCCGCGTGCTCGATGATCCGCACTTGTGGTTGCGACGGATCCTTGCCGTTGGGCCCGATGGGGCGGCCCTGGCGTCGGTTCTGCGCGTATTCGAGGCTTGCCTCGAAACCCGCATAACCGATCGCGACCGCGCCGAGTCCGACGTGGATGCGCGCCTCGTTCATCATGTGAAACATGCAGCGCAGGCCCTCTCCAGGCCGGCCTACCAAGTAGCCAATCGCGCCGGCGCCGCCACGAACGGGAAAGCGACCCTCGCCAAAGTTCAACAGCGTGTTGGTCATGCCGCGCACGCCGAGCTTATGGTTGAGTCCTGCAAGCGCCACGTCATTGCGTTCACCCGTCAGCGCACCACCGGAGTCGACGAGCTTCTTCGGAACGATGAACAGCGAGATGCCACGCACGCCGGGAATCAGAGCACCGTCAGCACCCGGAATCTTGGCGAGCACGAGATGCACGATGTTCTCGGTGAGTTCGTGATCGCCGCTGCTGATCCACATCTTGTTGCCGAACAAACGATAGCGCGGTCCCAGCACATCGTCCGCGTGCGTCGGTCCGTCGGGAAGCGCTTTCGTGGTGATGTCCGAGAGACTGGAACCCGCCTGCGGTTCCGACAAACACATCGTGCCAGACCACTTGCCCGAGAATTCGTGCCGCGCAAATATCTCCTTCTGGAGAGGCGTCCCGTGCGCCATAATGAGATTGGCATTGCCCGCCGTCAGCCCAGAACCACCGCCAAGCCCCACCCCACCCTTTAAGAAAAACGCATTGCCCGCCATTTCGACGACGCAGGGAAGTTGCAGGCCATTCTCGGAGTAGTCCTGCGCCGCCGCAAGCATTCCGGATTGCGCATACGCGTTGGCGGCATCGTAGGCGCATTGTGGCAGCACGACCGCATCACCTTCCATCCGAGGCTCTTCGGTGTCAACCAAGCGATTGAACGGCGCGAAGCGTTCAGCGGCGATCCGTTCGCAGGTATCCAGCGCGGCATCAAAGGTGTCACGCGAATGGTCCTTGAACCTTGGACGATCGAACAAGGATTCGATCTGGAGCCAGTCATACAGTAGAAAGTCGATCGTACGGCGCATGCCGCGACAATAGGGTTTCACCCGTCGTGAGGATATCCGGCAGCGGCAAATGCTTGCGGCAGGTGTCCAACCATTCCTCGACACTCGCCGAACCCGATGCGTCTAGCGCCGGGTTTCTCACAAATTGCCTTGAACAGGATCGCATCGCCGTCCAGGAGAAACGTACGGCTTTCACCGTCGCGAAGTCGGATTGGGTTCCTGCCGCCCGCCGTCAATTCAATCAGCGAGCCTCCCTCATCAGATGCCGGCCCAGACAACGTGCCGCTGCCGAGCAGGTCACCGGCTTGTAGATTGCAGCCGTTCATCGTGTGATGCGCGACCAGCTGCGCCATCGTCCAGTAGGCGTGACAAGCGTTGGACTCACTTAGCAGCTCAGGCGGCATCCCCGCGCGCCGCATGGTCTCGGTTTCAATCCAGGCCTGTAAACGGATGTCGATGGAGCCCGCCTCGTGATCGGCGGCGCAATCCAGATATGACAAGGGCGCCGGATCGCCTGCCGGCCGCGTAAAGGGAAGTCGAAATGGCGCCAGCGCTTCGAGGGTCACCATCCACGGGGACAACGTGCTGGCGAAATTTTTTGACAGGAAGGGACCTAGCGGTTGGTACTCCCAACTCTGGATATCGCGTGCGCTCCAATCATTCAACAACGTCAGACCAAAGATTCGCTCTTCCGCCGCCTCGATGTTCACCGGATGACCGAGCTCATTCCCCTGCCCGACGATGAACCCGAGTTCCAGCTCAAAGTCGAGCCGAGCAGTCGGGCTCAGCACCGGCGCATCGCAGTCGGCGGGTTTGATCTGGCCGTGCGGTCGTCGAAAGTTCGCGCCGCTCGCCAGCAGTGAGGAGGCACGACCGTGATAGCCGATCGGTACCCATTGATAATTCGGCAGCAACGGTTGGTCAGGCCGGAACAAGCGGCCGATCGCGCGAGCGTGATGAATGCCCGTGTAGAAGTCGGTGTAATTGCGAATGTCACACGGCAGCCCGAGTACGACATCTGCGACCGCCGTCAGCGCCTGACGCCAAACCGTCTCGCGGCCACTGCCAAGGCGAAGTCCTTCGGATACTAACCGACGCAGCGCCCGCCGCTCCGCTGCCGGCGCTGCCAGCAACGACACGATGTCGTCAGTGTCGATGATCCGTGCAGCCCGCAGATCCAGGACCTGATCACCGATCGCAATGCCGATTCGCCACGGCCCCGCGCCGCGCTGCTCACGTTGCCGGAATCGCCCGAACGGCAGATTCTGAATCGGGAAATCGGTCGTCGCCTCGTTCGCAGATTCAACCCAGCTCTGCAGCGCCGGGTCATGAGTGGAGTCGAGCGATGCTGTCACGTGTTGGATGCGCGGTCGTGGGCGAACGAGGCCTGCCGCGGCGCCCGCTTCGTCTGCGACCACTCCTCGAGCATCGCCCATTTGACCTTATCGAGGCGGGCGTTCATCGCCGCCTCATCCGGATCCGGACAGGCAATTTCCAGACGATGGCCGTTGGGATCGAAGAAATAGATCGAGTGGAATGCACCATGGTCGGTGACACCCAAGACTTCGACGCCGTTTCCTTCGAGGTGCGCCTTGAATTCCAAGAGTTCGGAACGATCCTTCACCTTGAAAGCAATGTGCTGCACCCACACCGGCGTATTCGGATCGCGGCCCATCGGCGGTTGCGAGGGAAGCTCAAAAAAGGCCAGCACATTACCGCCGCCCGCATCGAGAAAGACGTGCATATAGGGATCGGGTTCCTGGGTGGACGGCACCTCGTCTTCAGAGAACGCGAGCAGGAAATCCATTTGGAGCATGGTCTGGTACCAGAAAACCGTTTCCTTGGCGTCACGACATCGATAGGCCACGTGGTGCAATCGCTCGATTTTCACGTCTGTCCTGTTCCAGTAATTTTCCGGCGTTGAAACAGCCTAGGTTGGCTTTAAATGTCGGTTATCCGCGACCGGCAATCCGGAAACATCCGACGATGCCGAAGTGTGCTTGCCGATGGCGGATAGATCAGTGAACGTAGCGACGCTACGCTTAAGGAAAACAGGAGCAAGTCCGGTATGAGCCACATCACTCGCACGCGCCACGGATTGATCGCCATCGGCAGCGCACTCACGCTCGCCGCGGGCTTGGCCGTCTCCGCTGATCGGAACGACGTCCGCGACGGTATCCAGACAACGATCGATGAGACCAATGCGCTGCAGAAGCGCAGTGCACCGGGCAGGGAAATCGCTGCGGCACTATTCGACGAGGACCTGATGATCACGGGTGAAGGAGAAACCAGGGGCTACAAGGGCCTTGCCTCCTTCATCGATACCTTTGTCCGGCTCTCCGCAGGCGCCGCAAATTGTGATCTCAAGCTGATCGATCCGATCCGCAGTTCGGGCAATCTCGCGGCTGCTTTTCTCTCCCAGCACTGCACGGCATCCAAGGCCGGCGAGAAGGACGAAGACAGCCGGGTATTGTTCGTGTTTCGCAAGAGTGCGAAGGGATGGCGCGTCACCATGGGACACTGGAGCGGCGGCACGTTCTAGAGCAATACGGCGAGCGCTTTGTTGCGCATGAAGCTCTGCACTACCGGGACGCGTGCCGAT
>JANMXI010000221.1:0-11136 GCA_031394735.1 Pseudomonadota bacterium
TTTGTTCCTTCACACCCAGGCTGTAGTTGCCACGGCCGTCAAAGGAGCGCCCGCTGATGCCGCGAAAATCGCGGATGCGCGGAATGGCGATGCTGACCAGGCGGTCCAGGAATTCGTACATGCGGGCGCCGCGCAGCGTCACCTTGCAGCCGATCGCCTGGCCGTCGCGAACCTTGAAGGTCGCAACGGATTTCTTCGCCTTGGTGACGGCGGGTTTCTGTCCACTGATCTTGGTCAGATCGCCGACTGCGGCGTCCATGACTTTCTTGTCGGCAACGGCTTCGCCGACGCCCATGTTGATCGTGATCTTGGTGATCCGCGGCACCTGCATCGTGTTCGCCAGGCCCAAGGACTTCTTGAGCTCGGGGACGATCGTGTCGCGGAATTTCTTTTGTAGCCTTGCCATGATTGATATCACTTGACGTCGTTCAGACGTCCACCACTTCTTTGTTCGATTTGAAAATGCGCACTTTTTTGCCGTCGGCGAGTTTCTTGAAACCCACGCGGTCGCCCTTCTGCGTCGAGGGGTTGAACACCAGCACATTGGAAATGTGCAAAGGCGCTTCGCGCTCGACGATGCCACCCTGCACGCCGGCCTGCGGGTTGGGCTTCTGATGCTTTTTGATCATGTTCAGGCCTTCGACGCGCAGACGGTCATCCTTCAGCACTTCGATCACGGCGCCGCGGCGGCCCTTGTTGCGACCTGTGATGACGACCACCTGGTCACCCTTGCGAATCTTGTTCATCGTGCGAACTCTCTCAAAGCACTTCAGGAGCCAGGGAAATGATCTTCATGAACTGCACGTTGCGCAGCTCGCGGGTCACAGGTCCGAAAATACGCGTGCCGATGGGCTCGAGCTTCGGCGTCAGCAACACGGCCGCGTTGGTATCGAAGCGGATCAGCGACCCGTCGGCGCGGCGCACGCCGCTGCGGGTGCGGACCACGACGGCGTCGTACACTTCGCCTTTCTTGACCTTACCGCGCGGGATCGCATCTTTGACGCTGACCTTGATGACATCGCCGATGGCCGCGTAACGACGCTTGGAGCCGCCGAGCACCTTGATGCACATCAGCCGCTTCGCGCCGCTGTTGTCGGCCACGTTCAACATGCTTTGGAGCTGGATCATGTCGTTGCCTTGTTAATCACGGGTTCGGCGCTCGCACGTTCGACAATGCGCACCAGGGTCCAGGACTTGCGGCGCGACATCGGCCGGCACGGCTTGATCGACACGGTGTCGCCTTCCTTGCTCTCGTTGTTGGCATCGTGCGCCAGCAGCTTGGTCGTGCGGCGGATGAACTTGCCGTACATCTCGTGCTTGACCAGACGCTCGACCGAGACGGCGATGGTTTTGTTCATCTTCGTACTGACCACCTTGCCGGTGAGCAGTCGCTGTCCGGGAACGGTCTTTTCGACGCCTTCAGTTTCATCCGTCATGATGCTTTCACTCCGCTGGCCCGCGTCGCCGCGAGCACCGTCTTTACGCGTGCAATGTTCTTGCGTACTTTTGCAAACTGGTCCGGCTTCGCAGCCTGACCCGTGGCTCGCGCCATGCGCAGGTTGAACTGCTCACGACGCAGCTTCAGCAGCTCCTCGTTGAGATCAGCCGCGCTCTTTGCCTTCAGTTCTTTACCCTTCATCAGCGCACCTGACGCTTAACAAATGTCGTGGACACCGACAGCTTGGCAGCCGCCAGACGGAAGGCTTCGCGGGCGATGGTCTCGCTGATGCCTTCCATTTCAAACAGAACCTTGCCGGGCAGCACTTTGGCGATCCAGTATTCGACGTTGCCCTTGCCGCTGCCCATGCGCACTTCGAGCGGCTTCTGGGTGATGGGCACATCCGGGAACACGCGGATCCAGATGCGGCCGCCGCGCTTCACGTAGCGGGAGATCGCGCGGCGCGCCGCTTCGATTTCTCGCGCCGTCATGCGGCAGCGATCCGTGGCCTTCAGGCCGAACTCGCCGAACGCCACCGAGTTGCCGCGCTGCGCGGAGCCTGCGAGACGTCCCTTGAACTGTTTGCGGAACTTGGTCCGCTTCGGTTGCATCATGTTGGCTTACCCGTCTCAACCGGCCAAAGGGGTCGGGGTCGGTGCGACGGCTTCCGGCGCCTTCGCAGCTTCGGCTTCCGCGTCCGTCATGCCCAGATCCGGCTGATCGAACACTTCGCCCTTGAATATCCAGACCTTGATGCCGATGACGCCATAGGTCGTCTGCGCTTCGGCCAGACCGTAGTCAATGTCGGCGCGGAAGGTGTGCAACGGCACGCGACCTTCGCGGTTGGTCTCGGTGCGGGCAATTTCCGAACCGTTCAACCGGCCGGAAATGCGCACCTTGATGCCCAGCGCGCCGGAACGCATGGTGTTGGTCACTGCGCGCTTCATGGCGCGACGGAACATGACACGCTTTTCCAGCTGCTGGCCGATGCCTTCAGCGACGAGTTGCGCATCGAGCTCCGGCTTGCGAATCTCGGCGATGTTGATGCGCACGTCCTGCATGGTCATGCCCAACATCTTGGCGACCTGATTGCGGAGTTTTTCGATGTCCTCGCCCTTCTTGCCGATCACGATGCCCGGACGTGCCGTATGTATCGTGATGTTGGCGCGGCGCGCAGCCCGTTCGATGTGAATGCGGCTCACCGACGCATCGGCCAGCTTCTTCTTCAGCAGCGTGCGCACCAGATGATCGGCATGGATATTTGCCGCAAAGTTCTTCGTATGGGCGTACCACTTCGAAGACCACTCACGTGTAATACCGAGGCGGATGCCTATCGGATTTACTTTTTGACCCATTAGCTTGATGCCTTTCCGTCGGACACTTGAACCAGGATATGACTGTTGCGCTTGGTGATGCGCACGCCGCGCCCTTTGGCGCGTGCGTGGAATCGTTTCAGCACCGGCGCCGCATCGACTTCGATCCGCGTCACCTTCAGCTCATCGACATCGGCATTGAAATTGTTGTAGGCATTCGCGATGGCCGAATCCAACACTTTCAGAACGATACGTGCGCCCTTCTGCGGCATGAACTTCAATGTGTTCACCGCCAGCGTCGCGGACTTGCCGCGGATCACGTCGACCACCAACCGGCATTTCTGCGGGGAAATGCGTGCGTACCGCAATATTGCTTTGGTCTGCATGCTTACTCCGAAGAAGACACTTTCTTATCGCCCGAATGCGCCTTGAAGGTGCGCGTCGGAGCAAACTCGCCCAGCTTGTGGCCGACCATGTTTTCGGACACGAGCACCGGCACGTGTAAACGTCCGTTATGCACGGCAATGGTCAGTCCCACCATATCGGGGATCACCATGGAGCGACGCGACCAGGTTTTGATCGGGCGCCGGTCGTTCTTCTGACTGGCAACCGCCACTTTCTTGGCGAGATGCAAATCGACGAACGGGCCTTTCTTTAAGGAACGGGGCACTTACGCTACTCCTGCACTATTTCTTGCGGCGCTGGACGATCATGCCGTCCGTACGCTTGTTGCGACGAGTCTTCTTGCCCTTGGTCTGCAAGCCCCAAGGACTGACCGGATGCGGGTTGCCCTGTCCGGATTTGCCTTCACCACCACCGTGCGGGTGATCGACGGGATTCATCACCACGCCCCGAACCGTCGGTCGCACGCCCAACCAACGCACCGCGCCGGCCTTGCCGAAGACGCGCAGGTTGTGTTCGTCGTTGCCGATTTCGCCGATGGTGGCACGGCAGTCGACGTGAATCTTGCGCATCTCACCCGACTTTAGGCGAACCGTACCGTACACGCCGTCGCGCGCGGCAAACTGCGCAGAACCGCCGGCGCTGCGCACCAGCTGGCCACCGCGGCCGACTTTCAATTCGATGTTGTGAATGGTGCTGCCGACCGGAATGTGCCGCAGCGGCATCGCATTGCCCGGTTTGATCGGCGCATCGGAACCGGAGCGGATTTCATCACCGGCCTTCACGCCCTTGGGCGCAAGAATGTAGCGGCGCTCGCCGTCCTTGTACAACACCAGCGCCAGGTGCGCGGTGCGGTTCGGATCGTATTACAAACGCACGACGACGCCAGGGACGCCGTCCTTGTCGCGCTTGAAGTCGATGATGCGATAGCGCTGCTTGTGGCCGCCACCGATGTGACGCGTGGTCTGACGGCCGAAATTGTTGCGCGCGCCGGTGCGGTTCTTCTTCTCGGTCAGCGACGCCAGCGGCCCACCCTTGTGCAGGTGCGAGCGGTCGATCTTGACGACGAAGCGCGTGCCCGGCGAGGTCGGCTTCATTTTGATGAGTGCCATGTGCGTATCCTTACTTCGCGGTGCCGGTGAAATCGATGCTCTGGCCCGCCACCAGACGCACATAGGCTTTCTTGAAGCCCGTGCGCTTGCCCGGCATGTTCTTGAAGCGGCGGGTCTTGCCCGGGCGGTTCAGAAGATTCACGTTCATCACCTTCACTTCGAACATCAATTCCACGGCGGCCTTGACGTCCGCCTTGGTGGCGTCATCGATGACGCGGAACACGAACTGGTTGGCCTTCTCAGCCACCGTCGCGCTTTTTTCAGACACGTGCGGCTGAATCAGCACGTTCATCAACCGTTCTTTATTCATGAGCGGCCCCGAGACGTTGTTCCAGTAACTTTAAAGCACCGGCAGTCGCGATGACCTTGTCGTGCTTGATCAGGCTCAGAGGATCGAGCGAGGCGACGGCGAGCACTTCGACGTGCGGCAGATTGCGCGCCGCCAGAAACAGCTTTTCCTCGAAGGCCTCGACCAGGATCAACGCCCTGGTCAAGCCGAATTCGGCGAGCTTGCTCACCAGCATCTTGGTCTTGGGGGCCGCCAGTTCGATGGACTGCACCGCCACCAAACGACCCTGGCGAACCAGTTCGGAAACCATGGATTGCATGGCGGCGCGATACATCTTGCGATTTACCTTCTGCGAGAAGTCGCGCGGCTTGGCAGCGAAGGCACGACCGCCGCCGACCCAGATGGGGCTGCGGATCGACCCTGAACGCGCCTGGCCCGTGCCCTTCTGGGCCCACGGCTTCTTGCCGCCGCCGCGAACTTCAGCGCGCGTTTTCTGCGCCTTGGTTCCGGACCGGCCGGCTGCCATGTAAGCCGTGACGACTTGATGGACCAGCGCCTCATTGTATGCACGGCCGAAAGCTTCATCCGAGAGCTGAATATCGCTCGCGGGTTGCGCATTTTTTAGTTCGAGCTTCATGGCTTGATTAACCTGACGACTTTATTTCTTGGCCGGACTTGGCTTGTCGGACTTGGAGGCGCCCGGCTTACCCGGTGCGGCAGCAACCTTGTTCGGCGTCAGCTTGTTACGGCGGGCCTGGCCCTTCGCCTTGACCGACGGACGAACCACAACCCGGCCGCCTTCCGCGCCCGGTACTGCGCCGGAAATCAGCAGCAGATTGCGGGGCAGGTCTACCTGGATGACTTTGAGATTTTCGATGGTGCGGACCATCACGCCCATGTGGCCCGACATGCGCTTGCCCTTGAACACGCGGCCTGGGGTCTGGCGCATGCCGATGGAACCGGGGGAGCGATGCGATAACGAGTTGCCGTGGGTCTTGCGGCCGCCTTTGAAATTGTGCCGCTTCATCGTGCCGGCGAAGCCCTTGCCCACCGTGGTGCCGGTGACGTCGACCACCTGGCCTGCGCTGAAAATGTCGACTTTCAGTTCCGTTCCCGGCGCGAGGCTCTCGCCTTCGCCCTTGGCGAGCCGGAATTCACCCGACGTGGAGCCCGCTGCGACACTGGCCTTGGCGTAGTGCCCGGCGAGCGCTTTGGTCACGCGCGATGCGCGGCGTGTTCCGACCGTGATTTGGACAGCCGAGTACCCGTCCGTCTTATCGGTTTTGATTTGCGTCACCCGATTCGGCAACGCTTCGATGACCGTTACGGGAACGGCAACACCGGCGTCATTGAAAACGCGGGTCATGCCGCATTTGCGGCCAACCAGACCAATTGTCATTCCTCTATCCTCACACCGCGAAAGCTTCGATTGGCCTTCGCTGTCGTTAAACCAGCCGGCGGTCTGGACACCGCGACCCCAGCACCCTTACAGCGGATGACTGGCGTCGGCGCCCACGCGTTCCGACCTGAAAAATGGAGCGCGGAGTATACGCGACGGAGCGCCTAGGTCAAATAACGCGGACAGCGCCATCGCCGGAGATGGATGACGCATCGCAGCACGAACCTGGTTTAACTAATTGCCTGGGTCGACGTGAGACCCCTCACGGTAAACCCAGGGCATTCCTGCCTATTCTGTCGCGGATGAAACTCATGACAAAGTCACTGGGCGCCAGCGTCTTAAAATCCATAGCAAACGCCGCCGTTTGCATCGCCCTTCTACTCCAAGTCTTTCTTTGTTATAAGAAATTCGAGGAAAATGACTCACTGAACTGGCTCGGCCTGGTGATCGTCAACGCCGTGATGGTCTCAATGTATGTGGCGCGGAGCGACGCCAAGCAGATTTCCAAATCCTTGGCGCTCTGGATACTGGCATTCGCGGGGACCTGTATGCCGCTGGCCGTGCGCCCAAGCGATTCGAGCGGGTTGACGACGTTAGGTAGCGCAGTTCAGTTGGCCGGGACGGTCGCGATGCTCCTGTCGTTCTTGTCCCTTCGGCGCAGCTTCGGCATCGTACCTGCGAATCGTGGAATCCGGACATCGGGTCTGTACCAGTGGATCCGCCACCCGCTTTACGCCTCCGAGTTGCTCGTCCTGTGCGGCGTGGTGTTGGTCAATCCAAGTCCGCTGAATGTTCTGGTGTTTGCCATTGCAGCGCTGCTGCAATTCTCGCGGGCAGTAGCGGAAGAGCAATTCCTGAGCACCGATCCCATCTATGCCCAATATCGATCCCGCGTCCGGTATCGATTGATCCCCGGGCTGCTGTAGCCAATCGTTGCGGGCGCACCGACAGGTTCGTCATCACTCCATCGCGATCGACAGTTCCAATTTTGTCACCCTGGCCGATGCGGCATATTCCGTAGGGCTAGCACCCATTTGCCGGCGAAACATGCGGGCAAAATAAGACGCGTCGGTAAACCCAGCGGACGCTGCAACGCCGGTGACGGATGCATCCGACGATTGCAGCAAAGTACAGGCCGTCTCGATCCGCAGCCGCATCAGGTATTCACGACAGCTGCACCCGAAAGTCTTACGAAAGAGGCGGCTGAAGCTAAAGCGACTCATTTTGCATTCGCGCGCAAGCTTCGTAATGCTCAACCGACTGGCGTGGTCGCGCTGCATGCACTCGATGATCCGCTGCATTGACGCCTCAGCGCTTTGCGGAGCGGGCAGGCCGTACGCAGCCGGCAACATCGCGCCAGGCCTCTCCACGCGACGCGCGTCCGTCTCGACTCGCTCGGCCGCCACCTTGATCAGTTGCCGTAAATTCGCCTTCAGTTCCCGCAGCGGCACCGGCTTAACCAGATAGTTCCAGACCCGGGCGCGGAATGCCCATACCGCCAGGTCTTCGCTGTGAGATTCCGTGATCATCAAAATGGGAACGCGTGGGTACTGCCGCTTGATGCTTCGAAGCAATTGCAAGTGGGACGCCATCGGATCGCCAAATTCAAACACCACAGCATAAGGCTGCTTGAAGGCGAGCAACGACAACAGCTGGCCGGGCGAGCACCGCGACACGGCGCATGCGCGACGGCATTCCTCCAGGAGTTCGCTTCCTGAGCGATTTGACGAGCAATCCACCCAGATCATTTGCAGAGGTTGATTTATAGGCATTCAAACGACACTGTTTCGAACACGCCGCTGCAAGCCAAGGCACCACGTCACATCTTTCACGAGCGTCCGCGGCATAAGTCAAACACGCACAAAAGTGCTGACGTTGCGCACAATCCTTCTCGCAGACAGTTTTTCAATACTGCTTACTACTCATGCACCGCACATTCTTATCGAAGAAAACACGTAGTTATGCGCGGCGCATTGGGTAAGCAACTTAGTTGTCATAATCAAGAGGTAATTCACGTGAAGAAATTGATCGCATCGTTTGCGAAAAATGAAGAAGGCCTGACGATGGTCGAGTACGCAATTGCTGGAGCGCTGGTTGCTGCGGCGACCGTCACGGCATTCACCAGCCTGGGTACGGCGATCATCAACAAGATCACCGCTCTGGCGGGTTTCGTTACGGGCTGATCTGGGCGGAAACCGCAGGTCATCGCAACAGCGGTCGGCCTGCGGTTTCGGTTATCCGATCTATCATGTCAACGCACACCCTGATCACCTTGACCGCGCTGTCAGCGATGCTCGCCATTGCGGTTCGCGCCGATCTGGCGAGTCACCGAATTCCAAATGCGCTGTGCGCGACAGGAATCGTCGTGGCATTTGCCCTGCAGGCCGCGTACGGCGGATCGCATGGAGTGATCATCGCGCTGGTCGGTGCCGGCGCCGGATTCCTCTGCTTTGCGCCCTTCTATCTGCTGGGCGCCATGGGCGCAGGCGATGTCAAATTACTGACGGCCATCGGGGCGTTTCTCGGACCACAATGTGCAATCACCACAGCACTGCTGTCGCTCATTGCCGGCGGAATTGCCGCTGTGACACATCTCACCTGGCGCGCCGTGCGCGCCCGAACCACCGGATCGTCTGTGATGGCTGCTATCCGCGTCGCCCGACGCGAGCGGATCGCCTACGCGCTGCCAATAGCGCTGGGCAGTATCGCAGCAGCCTGGTTGCAGGTTGAGCCAATAAAAACATCGCTATCGCAGTTGCGGGAGATTGCATGAGCAGCGTACCGGCAAAAGCCGTTCCTACCATGTCGGTTTCGAGCAGGCTCGCTCAAGTGGCGCCGCGACCAACGAGTCTCGAATCGACGGGCATCGCCCCCGACATGCTGGCGGACCTGCTGCTCAAACATCTATTCCGAGCGGGACCCTTGACCGGATCCACCCTTGCCGAGCGTCTCGGTCTTGCGGGACTCGTGGTCGAACAGTTGCTGCAATTCCTGAGACAGGAAGGCCGTGTTCATCTGCAGACCAACGGCACCTTCGACAGCGGCCCGCGGCTCGCGCTCACAGAACGGGGGCGTCAAAGCGCTTCTGAAGCATTGCAACGCTGTGGTTACATCGGTGCAGCACCTGTGACACTGGAACATTACGTGCGCGTGGTCAAAGCGCAGGCTATTTCGCGTCACGCGCTGTCCCGAGAAAGCACGCGCCAGGCCTTCCGAAACATCATCATGTCCGAGGAGCTATGCGATCGCTTGGGCGTTGCAATGGGTTCGGGCCGCGCCATATTCATCTACGGCACCGCGGGAAGCGGCAAGACCTACATCGCCTCGCGACTCATCTCCGCACTGCCCGGTGAGGTCCTGATACCACATGCCGTTGCCGTCAACGACAAGGTGGTCCGCGTATTCGACTCCGCCGTTCACGAACAGATCGAGCTGTTGGAAGGAAATCGCAAAGTACTGCTCGCACAAGGATTCGATGCACGGTTTGCCTTGTGCGAACGTCCACGCATCATCGTCGGCGGCGACCTGAGCATAGAAATGCTCGACATTCAGTTCAACGCCAGTACGCGTGAATACAACGCGCCGCTGCAGATGAAGTCAAACAACGGCGTTCTGGTGATCGATGACCTCGGGCGCCAGCGATTTCTTCCGCAAAGGCTGTTCGACAGGTGGATCGTCCCGCTTGAACACCATTTGGACTATCTGACGATCGGCAGTGACGCGCGGTTCATGACTCCGTGCAATGCCGTCGTCGTGTTCTCGACCAATCTTGACCCTGCCGATCTCACCGACGAGGCCGTACTGCGACGGTTGGCATACAAGATCAAGCTGGGTCCGTTACCGGTGGACCTGTACATGCGCGTGTGGGTATCGGTCTGCGACGAAATGAAAATCGCGTTCGATCAGGATCTTTTGAATTACGCGCTGACCGAGTTGTATCCGGCGAGCGGCCGTCCACTGCTGCCCTGCCATCCGCGCGACCTGATCGGCATGGCGTTGGACAAAGCGAGTTACGACCAGCGGACCGGACGGTTCAATGCCGCAGACTTGCGCTGGGCCTGGGACATTTATTTCTTTTCCGGTGCCGAGACATCCGATGACGATGATCTGGGTTCCGCAACGACTAATTCGTATCGAAAGTGGACTGCATAGGTCGCGCAAACTTGCGACAAAGAGGAAATTATGGCTAGAGGCAGAGGACCCGTCCTGATCGTTTCATCGCTATTGCTCGCCGGCGGAGCAGCTTGGCTTGCCAACGGATGGATCACATCGCATTCCGGGGCTACACAGCCGCGCACGACGACTCACGTACTCACGGCGGCCATGAACTTGCCGCTCGGAACCAAGATCGAGAGCCGGCATGTGGCCACCATGGAGATGATCCCGGGGCAGGAGCCTCCTGGATCGTTCCACGACCTAAAAGAAGTCGAGGGCAAGATCACCGTGGCGAGTCTCACCACAGGCCAACTGTTGATGGCACCGGCATTCGCAAAGGAGGGCGAGGGAAGCACGTTGGCGGCAGTGGTTTCGAAAGACAAACGCGCGGTTACTGTCCGCGTTGACGACGTCGTCGGCGTTGCCGGATTTCTGCTGCCCGGAAACCGCGTTGACGTCGTTGCCACCAGCAACGACAACAAAGGCGGCGCATTCAAGGCTGAGACGGTCCTGAGCAACATCAAGGTCCTGGCTGTGGATCAGACCGCGGCGTCCAACTCGAATGAACCGGTGGTCGTCCGCGCCGTGACGCTGGAAGTGACTCCGGAGGAAGCGGAAGTTCTGCTCAAAGGGAAGGCAGCCGGGTCGATTCAACTTGCATTGCGCAACCCGCTGGACGAAGGCGACGCGCGTCACAAGGTGGAGGCGCCCAAGCCTCAAATCAAGATTCCGTCGCGCGCTCCGATGCTCGCACGAGACCAGACGATCACCGTCATTCGCGGCACCAAGATCGGGCGCGATTCGGCGCACGAATGATCAGCTTCCGAACAGGAGAAGTATCGACATGAATACGAATATCATCGGAGCCGCATCGGGCGGCCTGATCGCCTCGATCGCACTTGCCATGACGTACAGCCTCACGGCTGTTGGTCAAACGACGGCGCCCGCCTCGCCCCCGACGCCGGGCTCCATTTCGCGGCCGCGAATTGAACCGCCGATCGTAGCCGGCGGCATGAACATCGACCTGG
>JANMXI010000222.1:0-12960 GCA_031394735.1 Pseudomonadota bacterium
CGGAAAAGAACTGCTTCTGGTAGTACCAACTCGGACCCCAGCTCAGCACATCACCGATGCTCAAGCCTTCGCCGCGCAGATGGCGGATCATGGTTTCCGGCGATACTCCCTCGCTGGGCACTTGATAATGCAGGCATCCGCCGGCGTGAATGTGCGGATCTCCTGCGTACCATCCCCACTGCGTCGGATCGATCCAGCGCTGCAGCTGCATCTCAAGCGTTTGATGCTGGTCGTCGACGCGGAATTTCTGTTTCACCGGCAAGTATTCGGGGCCGCGTCGGCCTTCGACGAGGTACTCGCCATCCGGCAAGCGCAGCGTCTCGCCATCGCCGCGATAGACCTGCTCGTGAAAGCCCATGTCCGGCGCCAAACGCATGGCGAGCGGCGGATATACCTGACCCCGCTCATCCCGAACCGTCAATGAGGCCATGCAGCCTCGGCCATCGGCATCGCGCACGCTCAAAGTCACGACGCGGGAGAGCCGTGCGTCGAATTCGAAACGCCGCGATGCAGTGCGCGGGGTCGCGCCCGATTTCGGAAACAGAGTCAACGTCAGTGCGCCATTGCGGCGCCCGGCATCACGACTGAACACCTGCAGCACCTGGTACTGCACCGGAAAGCCGGAAAGTGACATCGTCGGGACTTCCAAGCCATACGTTGACGACGGACTCGTCCCGTGCAGCTGCGCCATGAACCAAGCTTTTTCAATGAGCGGCGCGGGGTTCAGCGTATCGAGCAGGAACGATCGCTGCGCCAGTCGCAAAGTGCCGGTGCCCGGCATCATCTGACCCGGGGTGGGTGTGTAATACCAGCCATTCGAGACATTGATGGGGTCGGTGCGGCCTGTGGGGTTGTCCACCCGCACCAGGAACAGACGCCAGCCTTGTTCAATCAGTTCGCCCCGTGCGCCACCCGCGGTGATGCCCAAATTACCTGTCGCCTCGATCGACAGATTGGCCAAGGTATAGCGATTCAAAATCGCCTCGACGGTCGCGATGGTGGTTGCGTCCCGCCCCCGAGCCAGGTGGACGATCTGCGCTGCGTCTTCAGGATTGAGGGGCGATCCCAGTGCAGCAAGAGCATCCACCGCACGCAACACTTCGGCGAAGTAGGGCTGCGCCGGCAGTCCGGATACTTCCGCGCCCCGACAAGGTAACAATCGCCCGGTGGCGAACATGCCAAGCCAGGCGAGCAATTCGCGGCGCGTCACCGACACAGCACTTCTCGAATCACCAAAGTCGTCTCCACGCGTTCACGACGACTGGATTTTGTTCCCCGGCGGCGCACCCCCTATCCGCGCACGGCAAGACAGGAGCAGCGAGACGCCTCGACCATTGCCATTTTCGGATATAGGGCGGACTCGCCATCCCTATGATCAAGCGATGAATTCTGAGCCGCGTCGATCCCTCGGCAAATTTACGGTGGGCGGCATCCTGGCAAGCGCGGCTGCACGCTTGCCAAACCGCGAAGCACTCCTGTGTGCGGGAACCGGCCGGCGCTTTACCTTCAGGCAAATGAATGAGCGCTCCAACCGACTGGCAAACGCCCTCACGGCGTTGCCGCTTGAGCGCGGCTCGGTCGTAGCCTTCATTTGCTCCAATCGCGCCGAGATACTCGAGATCTACGCGGCGATCGCGAAATCCGGTCTCGTAGGTCTGCCGCTCAATTACCGCCTCGCCCCCGCGGAACTGGAGTCACTGATCAACGCGATCGGTGCCGTCGCCCTATTTTGTGAGGCCCGATTCGGCGGTGTCCTCGGTTATCTGGAAGAACACTGTCCGGCGCTTGCGCACACGATTTGGATCGGTGACCGGCCGCCCGATTCGTGCAAACGCTATGAAGATCTCCTGTCACTGTCACCGCCCACCGCACCTGAGGTGGACATCGATGAACACGCGCCCTACTACTTCAATCTGACCTCTGGGACAACGGGCCTTCCGAAGGCTTACGTTCTCACTCAATATTCGGCCAGCGCTCTGTTGGGCGGGGTGGTGTCGCAGGACGTCCGCGCGGACGATGTCAGTCTCGTTGTGTTCCCGGTGTTCGGGCGGGTGGGATTTGCCAATCTCATACTCGCCATTACGATGGGAGCGCGCAGCATCATGGTCAACTTCGATGCCGAAGCGACGCTGCGATTGATACAGGAGGAATCGGTCACAGTCGTCTGGTTGGTCCCGACGATGGCGGCCCTGCTGCTGCAGCTTCCGGACCTTGATACTCACCGACTGGATTCTCTGCGGCACATCGGCTTCGTCGGCTCCATGTTGCCAGCAACCCTGCGTGAACAAGCGACGCAGCGCCTGTGTCCGAATATCTACGAGGGTTACGGGTTGCAGGAATCCGGCATGCTGACCATGAGCACGCCGACGGACCGCCGGCGCGCGCCGGATTCGGTGGGAAAACCCGTGTTGTTCGCCGAGGTACGCGTGGTCGACCCGCTGGGCAACCCGGTTGCAGTCGGGGAGATCGGCGAGATCATAGGTCGCTCGCCCCATTGCATCACCGAGTATTATCAAAGCCCGGCGAAGAACGCCGAGGCATTTCGCAAGGGCTGGTTTCATTCCGGCGATCTCGGCCGCTTCGATGCTGACGGCTATCTTTATATCTGCGGCCGCGTCAAGGACATGATCATTTCGGGCGGTCAAAACGTGCACTCTGCCGAAATCGAGGCGGCTCTCATGAATCTCCGCGGAATCGTGGATTGCGCCGTGGTGGGGCTTCCGCACGAGATCTGGGGTGAGGTGGTCACCGCGGTGATTGTTACGATCGAAGGGGCATCACTCAGTGCCGTTCAAGTGCAGGACTTCTGCCGCACGACTCTCGCCAGCTTCAAGGTGCCGAGAATCGTGCTGTTTAAAATGGAGCCGTTGCCGCGGACGCCTACCGGAAAGGTACAGAAGTTTCGTCTCGTCGAGCGCTATCGAGCTATTGCACCGGCCTGAACATCGGCACCGGAGCACCTGATTCGTCGGCACGGAAAACCAATTCGACACGCTGACCGATGCAAACTGACTCGAGCGATGGGCTGTCAACGATCCACGTCATCATCGTCGGACCTTCATCGAGCGTCACGTACGCCATGACGAAGGGCACCTCGATGCGTCTTTGAATGCTAAATGAGTAGATGGAGCCCAGCCCGCTGCTCACCTTCCAATCCGTGTTGGCGCTGAAACAGAAAGGGCAAATCGTCCGCGGATAGTAGTGCGGCTCACCGCAGTCCCTGCACGTCTTCAACAGCAGACGGCCCTCCGCCGCCGCACGCCTGACGGGCTCTATTTCGGGATTCCAGTTCGGTTGGGACGACATCAGTCAAAGCCTCTCGAGGATCAATGTGCCCGATGCATGGCGCGTACCGAGCGATCCGCCCGTGCCATGGGCCAACGCCAGGTTGCAACTGGGCACCTGCACCTGCGGATGCGCCTCACCACGCAGTTGCCGAACCGCCTCGATGACTTTGGTCATGCCACCGCGGTTTCCGGGATGGTTGCTGCACAGGCCGCCGCCATCGGTGTTGAACGGCAGTCGACCTACCCCTGAAATCAGGTTTCCATCCGCCACGAAGGATCCACCGCGGCCCTTCTCGCAGAAGCCGAGGTCCTCCAGCTGGATCACCACCGTGATGGTGAAACTGTCGTAGACGGACACGTACTGGATGTCCGCCGGCGTGACGCCCGCTTCCGCAAACGCCCGTGGACCGCTGAGCCGCGCGGCCGACCAGGTGAGATCAACCCTGCCGCCATTCAAGTGTTTCACAGCCTCGCCGGTCCCGCGAACCTTGATCAGCGGACGCTTGAGACTGCGGGCAACCTCCGGGCTCACCACCAACAGCGCACCGCCGCCGTCGCTGACAACGCAGCAATCGAGCTTGTGAAGCGGATCCGCGATCATCGGCGAATTGACAACCTCTTCCACCGTCACGACATTGCGCAGCATGGCGTGCGGGTTGTACTGCGCATGATGCGACGCCGCCACCTTGACCCAGGCGAGTTGCTCGCTGGTGGTGCCGAATTCGTACATATGGCGTTTCGCCGCCATGGCATACGTATTCGCAACGCTGTGCCGATACGGGTTCTCGAAAGGCACCTCGGGGACATTCGGACCAAACAGAATCTTCAGCGACTCATCCGGCGGCGCCCGCTCGGCACGCGGCCGACCCGCGCAGGTGATCAGTGCCACCGTGCATTTGCCGGCTGCAATCGCCGCCGCCGCATGAGCAACGGCCAGCACGTAGGACGAACCGCCGGTATCCGTGGAGTCAACGTAGCCGGCTTGCAGTCCCATGTACTCCATCATGGAAATCGGCCCCAACCCCGGCGCGTCGCCGGAACAGAAATAGCCGTCGACGTCGCGGTGACTCAGGCCCGCGTCATCCAAGGCGCCTTTGGCCACTTCGGCATGCAACTGTGCGAGCGATTTATCATCCGCCTTGCGGGTCGGATGCTCATAGGCACCGGCAATGAACGCAGTCCCGTTGAGGCTCATGCCAACAGTCCCAGGTAGCGTAAGCGGCCATCCAGATCGCCGACCGGGCTCGGATCGACCGGCTTCGCCTGATCCATCCGGCCGAAGCGCAGGAACGCCTCGGCCACCATCTCGGGCGTCACAGGTTGCCTCGGGTCGAATTGAACACCTTGGCTTTCGAACATCTGCACCCGCGAAAAGTAGCCGGCGATGGCCGACACGATCAACGCCGTTTCCTCGCAGTGTTCGCTGCACATCCAGGCAACGGCGGGCGAAATGAGGTCGGAGCGCATGTGACTTGCATGCCCCGGCGCGACCAGCGATTCGGTCATGCGCGTCACCGCCGAAGGGGCAATCGCATTGATGAGAACGTTGTTCTTGGCGCCCTCGCGCGCCAGGCAATTCATGAACCCGAGCACCGCCATCTTGGCGGCGCCGTAATTGGCTTGGCCGAAACCGCCGCTATAGCCGATGACGGAGGTGGTCACGACGATGCGGCCATACTTCTGCTCATTCATCAAGGCCCAGGCCGCCTTCGTACAATTGACGGTCCCATACAGGTGAACATCGATGACCGAATGGAAGTCCTCGAGAGCCATCTTGGCAAAGGATTTATCGCGAAGGATACCGGCGTTGTTGACGAGGATATCCAGCCGACCATAGGTCTCGACAGCCGTGCGCACCATCCGAGCGGCGCCGTCGGCATCGGCAACACTATCCTGGTTCGCCGTCGCCTCGCCCCCCGCCGCGCGGATATCGTCAACCACGCGCTGCGCCACGGAACCGTCGGCAGCCGTTCCATTGAGGGTTGCGCCGGGATCATTGACGATGACTTTGGCGCCACTGCGGGCGAGCAGGAGCGCATGCTCGCGTCCAAGCCCGCCGCCGGCACCGGTCACAATCGCCACGCGGCCATCAAATCGGATTGGCATCGATGATCCCTACTTTTCGCAAAAAAACGTATCGGCCGTCATGCTAGGCGCGTGCACCAGCCGCATCTATCCGAGAGTGGCAAGTCGACCCCGATTGCCGCTAGCGGACGTCCCCACGGTGGCGCCCGCCTACACTCAACCGAACACGCGAGTTGAGGAATCAGCGCATGAGGTACGGTTCAATTTTCAGATCTCTGCGGATCATGGCCGCCGGCATCACCGCTTGCCTGCCGGCGCTGGTCTACGGCGCCTCGCCGACGTTGCCGGAGCCGACGCGTAACATCCGCCTGCCCGACAAGCCTGCGGCGGCACACTGGGTGTGGATCATCGACTACCAGGGAGCCAACTATGGCCGGGCGGTGCTCTACAATGCCGACACTGCCGATGTGCTGGGCATGGTGGACACCGGCTGGGAGGGCGGGAGTCTGGTTTGGTCCGACAAAGAGATCTACAACGCGGCAATGTTCATGTCGCGCGGTTTTCGGGGTCAACGGACGGACGTGGTCACCACGTTCGATTCTCACACCTTGAATCCGTTACGCGAGGTGATCGTACCGTCCAAGACGATTCGCGGCTTTCAGGACATCAATCACTTCGCGCTTACCGACGACAAGCGCTTCATGATGATGCAGTTCGTCACGCCGGCATCCTCGATCGGCGTGGTGGACATCAAGGCCAACCAGTACATCGGTGAAATTGAAACCTCGGGTTGCATCAATGCAATGCCGGCGGGCAACCGCACCTTTTTTGCACTCTGTGGCGATGGCAGCGCATTGCGCATCACGCTGGATGACGCGGGTCGTGAAGCCTCCCGGCAACGCTATCCCAAGCTGTTCGACCCTGACGCCGACCCATTGCACGAGTCGGGCATTCGCTCCGGCAATATGTGGTACTTCGTGTCACACCTCGGCCAGATTCATCCGGTCGACGTCTCCGGCGCGGACTTCAAGTTTCTCCCGACCTGGTCGGTCGCCAGCAAGGACGGCGATATGACCTGGATCCCGGGGCAGCCATCGCAAACGCTCGCGATTCATGATCGGAAACAGACGCTGTATGTGCTGATGCAGCGCTCGACACTGAAACCAAAGACAAGCGGTTCGGATTTTCACCGTCAAATGGGTACCGAAGCATGGGCGTTTGATCTCGGGACGAAGAAGCTCCTGCAGCGAATCAAACTCAAGAATCCGACCGACTCCATTGCCATCAGTCAGGACGATTCACCCCTGCTGTACGCAACCTCGGGGTTCTACGCAATGTTTACCATTCAGGACGCGAAGACGGCGAAATTGCTGTGGAGCATTCCCTTCCCCAGCATTCCCACCGTCATTCAACCCGTCAACTAGGCGATGTCAATGGTCCTGGACCCTACCATCACCCTGACACTGCGCATGGCATTTGCGCTGCTGTTCTCCGCAGCACTGACACACAAGCTGTCGAATGCCGCGCAGTTTCGGCGCACGCTGGCCGGATATCTTCGCGGCTTTGGGATCAATTGGAGCGGCATCGAATGGCTGTTGCTCGCATCCCTCGTCGTTCTGGAGATTGCATTGATTGCGGCCTGTGCATTGCCGACCACGCAAACGGCAGCCGCGCTGCTGACCGGCGGGACGCTGCTTCTGTACGCATTCGCCATGACGGTGAACCTCATTCGGGGAAACGACTTGCTCGATTGCGGCTGTACGTGGGGAAGCCGGCGCCAGAGCGTGCGTCCGGCACTGATCATCCGCAACGTTTTGCTGGCAGCGGCGGCGTTCACGCTGGCCCTCCCCGTCGCCAATCGCGACCTTGCCGCCGCAGACGTCGTGTCGATCATCCTGGCGACATTGACGGCCATTCTGCTGTATGGCGCTGCCAATCGACTTCTCACGTTTGAAGATTCACCCGCGGAGCAACCCTTATGAGTTCCTCACTCGTCGCCATTCTGATACTGCAATGGTGCGCCATCGCTGCTCTCGCCGCCATGCTGCTGGCGCTCGTGCGACAGGTCGGCATCCTGCACCAGCGGGTCGCTCCTGCCGGCGCATTGATGATCGCTCAGGGTGTGAAGATCGGCGCGCCGGCTCCGGCAATGACGCTCAAATCGCTCGATGGCGCGGACGTGTCGATCGGCGGCAACGACTCCGGTAAGCGCAGCACATTGATCATGTTCGTCGCACCAGACTGCCCGGTGTGCGCCACCCTGCTCCCGGCGCTTGTCTCCATTGGCCGGCAGGAATCAACCTGGCTGCGCATCGTATTCGCGAGCGACGGCAAACAATCGGATCATGTCGCGTTCCGGCGCGCCAAAGGACTCGACGCCTTCCCCTACGTGGTATCGACCGAACTGGGCATGACGTTCCAGGTTGCAAAGCTTCCCTACGGAGTGTTGCTCGACGAGAGCGGCACCTTGGTTTCGCAGGGACTCACCAACAGTCGCGAGCACGTGGAGAGTCTGTTTGAAGCAAAACGCTTGAAGGTTGCATCCATCCAGGACTACCTGGAACGGAATGCTCCGCTTCCCGCATCGGCGTCGCACAGCGGCTGAATTGAAGGTAGAGGCCCACATGAAATACAGTTCCTGGTTCGACGAAATCATCGAACGGTCGAGCCGCGCGATGGCGGCACACGGTTCGCGCCGCTCCTTCCTGGCGCGGCTTGGATCGGCGCTCATTGGCGCAGCAGCGCTGCCGTTGTTGCCCGTTTCCCGCCTGTCGACCGCAGAGGCCGGAGAGGTCCCGGCCCCCGGTACCACCGCATTGCCGCCGGGCACCGCGTCGTCGGAAACCGGCACTGATTGGAACAACCCCAAGAGCTGCGAGTATTGGGCATTTTGCGCCACTGCCGGATGGCTATGCACCGCTTGTGGAGGCTCTTCGAGCCAATGCCCTCCAGGCACCGAAATGTCGCCGATCGCATGGGTCGGAACCTGCAAGAATCCTGGCGACGGAAAGTCCTACGTGGTCTCGTACCACGACTGCTGCGGCAAGTCCCAATGCGGCATCGGCTTTTGTGAACGAAGCGAAGGAGCCACTGCTCGCTACCGCATGCAGCGATCGAATTCGGTCACGTGGTGCTTCGGCGGCGTTTCCAGTACTTACCATTGCACCATTTCCCGATTGCTGTCGGTCGCTCAATAGCAGCAGAACCACACGATGACGAGGCACGATGTTCGCCGGAACCTTGCGCTCAGCAGCGTGCTTGCTTCGCTTGTCGCCGGTGCTGCCGGCACCACGACGGCGGATGGGCGCGGGCAGGCGCCGCATTACGCCGCCGCCATGAACTACCGGATGCATTGCGAAGGCTGCCATCAGGCCGATGGGTCCGGGCAGCCGGGCTTCATTCCCGCATTTCGCGGTAGCGTCGCACGCTTCCTGGCAACGGGTGACGGTCGCACCTATCTTGCACGCGTGCCCGGAACCGCACAGTCCCTGCTCAGTGACGGCGAGCGTGCCGAGGTTCTCAACTGGATCATCGCAACGTTTGATGCAGAGCACGTGCCCGCGAATTTTACGCCCTACACGGCATCGGAACTGGCACCGTGGCGCTACAACGCATTGTCTCAGCCCGGCGCCATTCGAGCGACGCTGGTGTCGCAGCTACAACCCGCTTCAACGCCGGCCAAATCTCCATTGTCGACAGCGCCCGAGATGCCAGCGACGTTGACCAATGGCGAACCACCCGCCGCATTTGGGATCTGTTCGGCATGTCATAGCGTGTCAAAAGACGGCAGTAACGGCGTAGGCCCCAATCTTCGTGGAATCATCGGGCGCCGTGCCGGCACCGCCGTAGGATTCGCGTACTCACCAGCAATGCGTGGAGCACCGATCACGTGGACGGCCGACGAGCTCGAGGAATACATCAAGCACCCCGCAACCAAGGTTCCCGGCAACTTCATGACGATCGCCGGAGTACCGGATGCGGCAGACCGGAAATCAATCATCGACTACCTCATCAGCCTGCACTGAACCGACAGGTGTCCAGCAGTTCGTCAGTGACTCGTATTCCCCAAGCACGAGCGCGCAACTTGAAGCCACTCACGTCCGGCGCGATAGCCCTAATGATCGCATTGTCAAATAGGGCGCCAGGCGCCGAGCAATCGGCGGGCGATTGGTCTTCCTACGGGCGCGGCTCCAGTGAGAATCGATACAGCCCGCTTCAGCAGATCAATGTCAGATCAATCGACCGGTTGAGACTGGCCTGGTCGCTCGACCTTCCCGACATCAATAGCGTCGCATCACAACCGCTCGAAGTTGGGGGCACGCTGTATTTCGCAGTCGGCAGAGCCGTCGTACATGCAGTCAGCGCGAGCAGCGGCAAGCTGCTATGGCGCTATGATCCTGCAGTCGAGAAGCATACTCAACACAAGACCCGTTGGTCCTTTGGTAGCCGCGGTCTCGCGTTCTGGAACAAGCGTGTGTATGTCGGCACCGAAGACGGCCGGCTCATCTGTCTTGATGCGAAAACCGGCGCCATGGTCTGGGAACGGATGACGGTTGAGGCCGGCGACGATCGATTCATCACCGGCGCGCCGCGGGTTTTTGGCGACAAGGTGATTATCGGGCATGCAGGCGGCGATGTGGGCATTACCCGCGGCTACGTGACCACCTATGACGCTGACACCGGCCGACAATTGTGGCGGTTTTACACCGTACCCGGCGATCCGACGAAAGGATTCGAAAACGCGGCCATGGAACGAGCCGCCCGAACCTGGGCTGACGGGTCATGGAAATTGGGGGGCGGTGGTGCAGTCTGGAACGCCATCACCTACGACGCTGAACTGAACCGTTTCTATATTGGTACCGGCAACGGATTGCCCTGGAATCGAAAGATTCGTTCGCCGGGCGGCGGCGACAACCTCTACCTGTCATCCATCATCGCGCTCGACGCTGATACGGGTGCGTATCTTTGGCACTACCAATTGAATCCCGGCGACAGCTGGGACTATGACGCCACCATGGATATGGTTCTCACCGACCTGTCGATCGCCGGACGATCATACAAGGTGTTGATGCAAGCGCCGAAGAACGGCTTCTTCTACCTCATCGACCGAACCAACGGTAAATTGCTGTCTGCGGAAAAATTCGCAAAGGTCACGTGGGCCGAGCGTATCGATTTGAAAACAGGACGACCGGTCGAGCTTGCCGGGTCGCGCTACGAAAACGGCGAATCGCTGGTCTATCCCGGCGTCGAAGGCGGACACACTCTCGCGGCCATGTCGTACAGCCCGAAAGCAGGGTTGGTGTTCATCCCGACCATCGAGTCACCGGGGTTGTTCAACGACAACGGGATCAATCCGACGAAATGGGTGAGCAAGGCGCACACGTTCAATTTCGGCATCCAGTCCGTCAACGCGGACGGACCGCCCGATAGCTGCAGCAGTGCACTGCTCGCCTGGAATCCTACGACGCAGAAGGCGGCATGGCAGGTAAAGACACCGGGCTGCCGCAACGGCGGGACGATCGCAACTGCGGGAGATCTGGTCTTCCAGGGACACCCGGATGGGGAATTTTCTGCCTATGCAACGGATGGCGGGCGCAAGGTGTGGTCTTTCAATGCAGGCAACGGCATCGTTTCCGGGCCGCTCACTTACGCGGTGAAGGGCAAGCAATTCGTGTCGGTGCTCGCCGGAATGGGCGGCGGTGCCGGCGCCGCCGGATCGGTGTCAGCACAATTCGGTTGGCAGGCACGAATTCATCCGCGCCGTTTGTTGACCTTCACGCTCGAGGGGACGGGTGTCCTGCCCGCCGCGCCGCCTCCATCCAGGGCGGTACCGATTGACGATCCGGGGTTTGTCGTCGATGCAGACAAGGCCAGCCGCGGCACGGAAATCTTTGGCGCCGATTGCATGACGTGTCACGGTCCCGGCGCGGTTGCCGGCGGCACCGCGCCGGACTTGCGTGCCTCCCCCATCGCGATGGATCCGGCCGGGTTTGGTCAGGTGGTGCAGCAGGGAGTTTTGCAATCGCGCGGCATGCCGGCGTTTCCAGAATTCACTCCAGGCGATCTCGAGTCGATCCGTCACTACTTGAGACTGCGCGCGCGCGAGTCGCTGAGAGAGTCGGCCGCAGCCACGCCTTGAATTTGCCGTTTGAGGATGAGACGCGCGCAACCGCATCGCTATGATGGCCCTGCACCGCAATCGCGCAACGAACACTGGAGCTGCAGGATGTCTTACCACCGAATCATTTCAAGCGCCCTCCTCGCCGTATGTCTCATCGGGGGCGTCGGCGCTGCCACAGCCGATGCGGCCGCACCCAGCGCACGGGAAGAGATCAAGGCTGCGCTCGATGCTCAGTATGCGGCCATCGTGGGCGGCATCTCCGCCGCCAAATTCGCCGAGCTGCTGTATACGCCCGACGTCGTCATTGTCGGGGAAGGCGACACCGGCTTGAAGCACGGCATCAAAACCGCCATCTCCGAGCTCGAAGCGCATTGGGCCTCGTTGGGGCCGGACGGCGTCAAGAAATGCAAGGTATCGCTGGCGGAAGGTCCTGCGGTCCAGTCCGCCAAGACCTACGCATCGTTCGCCGTTCTACATTGCGAACCCAATCCACCTGCAGTGAAAGAGGCCGGCGACTTCCGCGTGCTCTATGTCTGGAAGAAGCTGCCGCAGGGCTGGCGCGTGGCGCTGGAGCAGTGGGGAATCGGCAAGCTTTAACGGACCGCTGTTGCAGCTCACTCCATGCGTTCGAACTCGACCTGGGGGTCACATGATAAAAACGAGGTTTAAAGCCTGGCCGTTGTTTTGGGTGCTGTCACTTGCGCTGAGCAGCGCAGTAGTCGTCGTTATGCCCTTTACGGATCTCCGCTCAGTTGATGGGATCGTGTTCATGACCGCCCACGCCGTACGCTGCTCCCTCGTTCCATTTTTGCTCACTTTCGCCGCATCGCCGTTGGCGACCTTGTGGCGGAGTGAAACCACTCGATACTTGTTGGCGAATCGTCGATACCTTGGCCTCGTCTTCGCCGTGGGAATGGGCTGGCAACTGGTATTCATCGGCTGGATTGCGATACATGATTTTCCCTACTTCGTACGGACCTTCGTGAACCTTCCCAATCTTATCGCCGGTGTAATTCCGTATCTGTTCCTGATAGCCATGACCCTGACATCCTTCCGTCGCTATGCACGCCATCTGAGTACAAGGAACTGGCGTGTTCTTCACAAGAGCGGGATTTATATCCTGTGGCTCACGATCCTAAGCACGAATTTTTTATATGTGTTGTATGGCGTGAAGGGTCCCAATACATTTCGTTCTTTGTTCGCGGCCCTGTTCTTGTCGGCATGGGTACTGCGAATTGCCGCCTGGGCGCAGAAGCGGCGAGTGCGCTGCAGGCAGGCGGCTCAGTTTCTCGAAACGGTTCGCAATCCGGCGACCACTCTCGATTGAAGGAGGCCGGCACCATTTGACGCGCATGCTGGGAAAGGCTTGGCTAATCTTACACAGGCCGTACCACCTCAGGGTCGCAGCAGCGCTCGCGAGCGCACACATACTCCCCTATTCGGTTGATTTAGCTCACTAAACGACGGCGGAGGCACCACCGTCAATGGGCAGTACCTGCCCGGTGATGTGCTTGCCTGCCGCCGAAC
>JANMXI010000223.1:0-9198 GCA_031394735.1 Pseudomonadota bacterium
CCAGAAGCCCAGCTTTCTATTTTTTCCAGGCTTGCCCACCACGGCCTATTTCGATCCGATGCTGTTCGACTGGATTCCCGCGTTTGAAGCCGAGACGATGCGCATCAGAGACGAATTACTGGGCTTGTTGCCATCGGATGCCGGGCGCGAGCGAGTATTTGATAGTGACGATATCGAACGTGTCAATCTGCGCGGCGTAAACAAGGCGCCCAGCTGGAACGGCTACTACTTCTTTCGGCATGGCGAGCGCCGTGGCGAGAATTGCTCCCGATGCCCCGTCACCGCCGCCGCGCTTGACCGGCTGCCGCTGTCGCGGGTGCGCGATCACGGCCCGGAAGTCCTGTTCTCGGTGTTCACTCCCGGAACGCATCTACTGCCACATCGGGGTGTGACCAACACCCGGCTGGTCGGGCATCTGCCGTTAATCGTGCCGGCGGATTGTGCGCTCAACGTCGGCGGTGAAATTCACGCCTGGCGCGAAGGCAAAGTCGTGGTGTTCGACGACACCTTCGAACATGAGGCCTGGAATCGAAGCGATTCCATCCGCGTCGTGTTGATCTTCGACTTGTGGAATCCCCATTTGACCGAAGCAGAAAGGGCCGCGGTGGCGGATTTGATTGCGGCAATCGGGGACTTCAGACACGGGGTCGAAACGGCATAACTTCACCAGAGGGAAATCAATGAAGTGTTTTCATCAGGGATCGACAGGTTGGTTGCTTATTTCGTTGTCGCTGTTCGCATGTGTCGCCTATGCGGACAAACCGTCGACCGAATCGTTTTTCAAATACCCCGCATTTTCACGGATGACGATTTCTCCCCACGGTCAATTCGTCGCGGCGCTGGGCGCGACGACCGGCGCGCTCAACGTGGTGGTGATCGATCTGGAGAAAAAGTCGGCGGGAGCGATCACGGGCTACGCAGAACCCGCCACCGTCGTCGCAGTAAACTGGAAATCCGATGATCGATTGATTTACACCGTCAGGGACTATGACCACTACCGAAACAGGGTATCGAACATCGGCGCCGTGAATCGCGACGGCAAGAATCATCTGCTGATGTTCGACAACCGCAACCCCATCGGCACCGGCTACTATTCCGACGAACTCGTCGATCTGCAGATCGACGATCCCATCAATGTGTTGATGACATCGGAACGCGAAACGCCCGCCTATCCGGTCGTCTACAGGACCGACACCTCGGCGATGTGGCACACCATGACTTCGCACACGGGTAATACGCGTTATATGTTCGACACGCGGCGCGACAAGCTGACGGCAGCACCAGGGCGCAATTGCCACTATCTCGCGGATCTGAAGGGCGACGCCCGCGTCTGCCTGTCTCTGGAGACAGACTTGTCGAGGCTGCTGCTGTATCGCGCCGGCCACGATGCTGCCTGGGAGACACTGGCGCGATTCACGAACGACAGCGGCTACGTGGAGCCGATCGGCTTTACCCCCGATAACAAACGGCTGTATGTGCTGTCGAACTTCGGAGCGGACACGCGCAGCCTGTACGAGTTTGACCCTGCCACAAAGACGTTGGGCAAAAAGCTGTTCGAAGCGCAGGGCGTTGATGTAAGCGATCCATTGTATTCAGCCGACGGCCGCCAGTTGATGGGGGTCGAGTACTCGACGGATCACAATCATGTTTTTTATCTCGACAAAAATCTGGCTGAACTGCAGGCCAGCCTGCTGCGCGCATTTCCTGCCGACCGCGTCGGCATCTACAGCCAGAGCATCGATGCCAAACGCGCCATCATCGACGTGGCGAACGACCAATCGCCCGGAAAGTATTTTCTGTACGACGATGTCAAACAGTCTGTGACATTGATTGCCGATCGCGCGCCCTGGATCAACCCCAAGGAAATGGGCCAAGTCAGGACTGTCAAGGTCTCCTCGCGCGACGGCCGTGAGTTGAACGGCTATTTGACCCTCCCGCCCGGTCGCGACGCCAAGAATCTGCCATTGATCGTCGACCCGCATGGCGGGCCCTACGGCGTTCGCGACTACGACGGCTGGAATCCGGATACTCAATTCTTCGCCACCCGCGGCTATGCGGTGTTGCAAATCAACTACCGCGGATCCGGCGGGTATGGCGCCGCGTTTCAGAAATCGGGCAAGCGCGAATGGGGCGGACGCATGCAGGACGACATCACCGACGGTGTCAACTGGGCCATCAAACAGGGCATCGTCGACGCGCGACGCATCGCCATTTACGGCGTCAGTTACGGCGGCTATGCGGCACTCATGGGCTTGGTGCTGACACCCGAGTTGTACCGCTGCGGCATCCGCTATTCCGGCATCAGCGACCTGGAGGAAATCTTCGAACCGATGGTGCGTACGAATAGCTTGTACCGTGAACGTTCGCGCGAAGAACTGGCATTTTGGACGGACGCGTTCGGCGGCCAGAAGGATTCGGCCTACCTGCGCGAACGATCGCCGCTTTACAATATCAAGAAGATATCGGCTCCGGTCTTTCTGGCTCACGGAGTGGATGACTTGGTCGTTCCCTACAGTACGGCCACCCAGTTTCGCGATGCACTGCAAGGTGCCGGCAAGCCGGTGGAATTCTATTCCCGTCCCGATGAGGGACATGGCTTCGAGAAAGCCGCCAACAACGTCGAGCTGTTCAATAAGATCGAACAGTTCCTGCAAAAGTGCAATCCAGCGAATTGAATGCGGCTCCCGAAACCCTTTTACAAGCTCCCCGTTACCTTTGACACGGAACGGCTGCGCGCCGAGCTCGCCACCTTTCCTGCGGAGGCGTGGGCGAAGCATCCCAACGACATTGCCGGCAACTTCTCCCTGCGCCTGATCAGTGTCGGGGGCGGAGAGAACGACGAGGTGAATGGGGCCATGCTGCCGACCCGGCATTTGGAATCCTCGCCCTACCTGCGACAGGTGTTGTCCAGTTTCGGAGTGGTATGGAGCCGCTCACGGCTGCTGCGCCTGAGCGCGCAACACGGCGTTCCGCAGCATGCCGATATCAACTATCACTGGTTCTATCGGGCGCGTCTGCACATCCCCATCGTCACGCACCCGCAGGTACGTTTTCATTGCGGCGACGACTCCGTGCACATGGCTGCGGGTGAAGCCTGGATTTTCGACAATTGGCGGCTGCATCGCGTCGACAATCCGGTGGAGGCGGCACGCGTTCACCTGGTTGCGGACACGGCTGGAAGCGCCGCATTCTGGAATTTGGTCGCACAGGGCGACACCCCCGGCGCCGCCATGCACGTGCATCAATTCGATCCTGCACGCGAGCCGAATCTTCTGACCGAACGCATCTCGCTGCCCGCGATCATGCCGCCCGGAGAAGTGGACCTGCTGATCCTGGATCTGCGTGCCGAATTGACCGCCGCGGGTGAATCCACACAGAACTCACGCCGGCTCTTGGAATTCCATCAGATGCTCGACGCTTTCCGGCGCGACTGGCGGCAGCTCTACTCTCTGTTCGGCGACGCGCCCACCGGCTGGCCCGAATTCACCAAGCTGCGAGATAGCGTGCGCGCGGCGGCGCCGTCGCTGGGGGCGGGCCTCTTCATGAAGACCAATCGCGTTGCCGCGCATACGGTGCTCGAAGGGCGCGTGCTGCGCGCGGTAATTTCCAAGCCCGAGGCCGGCGCAGCGGCACCGGGAGCCGCCACGCGTCGCCACTCCCGGCCACCGGTGCTCAAGCGCCCCGTGTTTGTGATCGCGGCCCCTCGTTCCGGCAGTACCTTGTTGTTTGAGACCCTCGCGGCAAGTACCGGCATCTGCACGCTCGGCGGCGAGGCGCATTGGTTGGTGGAGGCGACCGAGTCACTTCGGCTGGGCGCAGCCAGCGTCGAGTCGAATCGGCTGACCGCAGCGCATTTCTCGCTCGAGGTAGGGGAACAGATCGTTGCCAAGATCCTGGACCGGCTGGTCGATTGCAACGGCCGCCCGGTGACACCCGATCGCCACTTGCGGTTCGTGGAAAAGACGCCGAAGAATTCGCTGCGCATTCCTTTCTTCGAACAGATTTTTCCGGATGCGCGCTTCATCTACCTGTGGCGGGATCCGCGCGAGAATATCAGCAGCATCATGGAAGCCTGGCGCTCCGGCAATTGGAAAACCTACAACGGACTGGACGGCTTCGACGGGCCCTGGTCGTTGTTGCTGCCGCCCGGATGGCAGCAGATGAACCAACGAGACTTGCAGGAAATCGCGGCGTTTCAATGGGAAACCACCAACCGAATCATCATGGATGATCTGGCGCAAGTGCCGCGCGATCGCTGGAGCGTGCTGGACTACCAGAGTTTGTTGCAAGATCCGAAAGCCGTGATGGAGAAACTCTGCCGCTTCATCGAAGTGGACTTCGATGCAGCCTTGAGCGCGCGCGTGTCCATGCCGCTGCCCAATTCGCGCTTCACTCAGACAGCGCCCGCACCGGACAAATGGAAAAATAACCAGGCGGAAATAGAACGCGTCATGCCGGGCGTGGAGTTGACCTGGAAGCGGTTGCGCGCAATCCGCTGATCGCCGGAATTTTACGCCTTCTTCAGGCGCCGAAGCGATAATCGTGCCGTTGAATGACCTCGGCGTCGCGTTGCGCAACCAGATCGCGCAACGCATCATCGTAATAATCCGTGTAACCCGTGTGGTTGGAAGTGTTGCGCGGACTTTCCGTTTCGATATAGCGGCGCATCTCCTTGCCGACGGGTTGAGACACGCGATCGAGCATGGGAATCAGATCGTCACGCAATTCTTCCAATCGTCCGACGGTGACGGGACGCTCGCCACCGGCGTACAGGTAGCGATACAAATAGGTATAAAACCCGAGGCGTGAATCGCGGATCGGCGCCAGCGCGAAACGCGGCAGATTCAAGCCCTGATTGCTATAGGAGTTCGGCAAGGCGCGGAGCACCAGATCCAAACGAATGCTCCCCGCTCCCAGGTCCAGCATATTGCGCAAGGTGTCGGCAAACTCGAGCCTGCCATCATCGCTGAGTATCCGGAACAGAAAGTTCGGATTGGGACGATTCAACTGAAATGAATACCAGGAGACGTAGTAACTCCAGGGATTGCGCACGAACCCCAGCACCGGCAATCCGCTGGAGTCGGCGGGGATCATCGATCGTGGCAGGTGATAGCCGATATGGCGGGCGTCCGGAACGAACTTCCTCAAACATTCATTGACGAAGGTGCCACCGGATTTATGCAGATGCAGAAAAACGAAACGCGGCGTTACGATCATCCGTTGGCCGCTTGGCCGAAGGCGCGCGCGTTGCCGATGTGAGCCTCCACGTCTGCCCGGCGCACGCCCAGGTTCCCATCCCCCCGTGCCAGCAGGTCGAGCAACGACGCGCTGGGCAGGAAATCGCAAATCAGGTGCGTCCGCGACAAAGAGGGGTGAGCATTCCACACTCCGTGCAACGCGCTGTTGTTCAGTGCCCAGACTTCTCCTTCGCGCATCGTGAAGCTCAGGCCCGAGGCGGCCATGTACACCGCTTCATTGGTTTCGACGGGCACATGGATACGCAGTGTCTTGGAGAAATACGGCGCGCGATCGATGTGCGGCGCAACCACTGCCCCTGCCGGCAGCCGCGCCAAGAGACAGCGCAGTGGCGGCGCGGCGATCCGGCCGTGGATCACCGACCGCGCATACGGAAGTGCGTCCAGCGCGGGTCGGTCTTCGACGGGTCGTTCGCCTTCGGCGGGCGCAAACCCTCGTAGGAACAGCGCTTCGGCCACATTGTGCACGCCGACCCGACCGCCCCTGGTGCCCCAGACATCCGGTGGCAGCAACGACACCTCATGCCGCAGTGCCTGCGCATCGATACTCAGCGGCAATCGCCGACAACCCCCGATCAGGAATTGCTTATCCAGAATCGGCTGGCCCGGAACGTCGAGCATGAACGGTCCGACAGATCTAGCGCGTCGGCGCGGGCGCCGTGCGGCGTGCAAAGTCACCCATCTGCTGCCTGCTCTGCTCCCGCAGCGCGTCGATTTCCGCCAATGTCATGCAAACCGTTTCACGTTCGACCCGCGAGCCGGTTTTCAGATCGTTGCGGCAATACAGGACCTCGCCATTCTTGTTGACCGGCGTGAAGCCCATCTTCTTGGCATTGGCCAGCTTCTCGGCATCTACTTTTCCGTCCACACCCATGGGCGTGGCAGCGGCAGAGGTTTGCGAGGCTTTTGCAACCGACGTCGTCGCAGGAACCGTGGTGGCGGTCTGACCGGCGCAGGCGCCGAGAAGAGCGGCACAGAGGATAACGATAAAACGCATAAATACATCCCCACTCAACAGGTTAGATTGCGCAGGATACTTCAGTGCGGAACGCAGCGATATCCACGCAATCCGACTGGCGGTCCTATCGATTTCAGTCGCGGGGAAGTCCCGGAAAGAACGCATTGGTGCGTCGCACATACTGAGCATATTGCGGCCGCCGTTCGCCGATATCCTTTTCCAGCAAGGTCACGCCGGACACCCGCATCAAGAGCAAGGACATCAACAGGGGGCCAGGAATGCTCCACCAGCCCCCGGCGGCCAGCGCAATGGCGTAGAAGCCCCACCACAGGCAGAAGTCACCGAAGTAGTTGGGATGGCGGGTATAGCGCCAGAAGCCGCGGTCCATGACTGCGCCGCGATTGGCGGGGTCCGCCTTGAAGCGGGCCAATTGCCAGTCCCCGCCGGCCTCAAAACTGAAGCCGATCAGCCACAGCGCCGCGCCGAGGTAATCCAGAGGCGCAAGGTCACCGCCGCGCAGGATGGCGGCATGCAGCGGCAGGGAAATGATCCATGCCAGCAGCGCCTGCAGTAGGAACACCAGGTACAGGCTTTTGAAGGTGAAGTTCGGTTCATTGCGCGCGCGGATGGCCTGATAGCGCCGGTCCTCGCCATGGTCCCAATTGCGTACGGTGATGTAGATCGACAGTCTTAAACCCCACAGGCTCACCAGCACCAGGACCAGCAAAGCCCGTGGCGCCAACGACGCGGCCTGCCCGGCATAGACAAACGCCGCAAGAATGAACATCAACGACCACAGACTGTCCACGATGGCCACATTGCGCCGCTGGACGCTGACCATCCACACCAACACCGCAGCGCCACACAAGGCGCCTAAGCCGACGAAATACGCGTTCAAATTGAACATGGACGAAAGTCTACCCGGTGAGGCGAAACTTCACCGGCCACAAATTTGCACGGGTATAAAACACGTGTCTTCAAATGAGGTATATTTACACGTGTCTTTTGTGAGGAACGATCCATGCGCGACTCCAATTACAATCGTAACGCACCCAAAAGCACCGTGAGCGTCACGTTGAATTCCGACCTGTACGCGAAGTCAAAAGCGTTCGGCATCAACACCTCAAAGGTGGCCGAAGAGGCACTCGCTCACGCCTACGCCGAAAAGCGCTCCGCAGCCCTGATGGCCGAATTGCAACAAGACTTGGCGGCGGCCGAGCAGTACATGGAAACTCACGGATCCTTTGGCGACATGGTGCGCGCTCACTACGAGAACGACGATGGCGCAATTTGATGTTTTTTCGAACCCCATTGCCACCGCTCGAGGCGCTTACCCCTTCGTGATGGTGCTGCAATCGGACTTTGCCGCGAATGCCCGTGAGCAGATAGTGGTTCCCCTGGTTCAACGCAACGCCATTGCCTGCGTTACCGGTCGCCTCACGCCGGCGGTGAACGTGAACGATGCCGAGTTCGTCGCGCTGATTCCGGCATTGACGAACCTGACGTCGCGCGACCTCGGCAAACCCATCGCTTCGCTGCTAGGTTCACGCACGGAAATTCTTGCTGCCATCGACTATTTATTTTTCGGCGTCTGAAGCAAGTTCGCTGCACCAGCCCTACCCGCAGGGACGCAGAACCGCCTCCTGTGCTTTACGCATCGTGGCAACATCGCTGGTGAGGCGATCCTTGGGTGGAAAGACGATCCGCGCCTTGTACTGATTGCCATCGGCGTCCTGCAGATTGGACAGCCCTTCGTAGCGCAACAGCGTGCGCTGCGAATCCGAGTAGAGCACTTCGATGGCCGGCAGCACGAACCCCAGCAGCCCGGAAAGCCTCAGGCGAAACACCTGCGCGGGGATCCCGTCCGTCACCGCGGCTCGCAAATGACTGACCCGAAATTCGTGTACCCCCAACCGGCTGGGCACGAGAAAATCCAGTTCGAGGCTTTGCCCGCTCATCAAGGCATCCCAATGGCCGCGCACGAATTCATCGAAGCCGGCATCGGCGACCAGCCCGGTCACCGCCGGCAGCCGCTTGGTGACCTCGGTATCTGCGGTCGTTTCCCGATAGAACACTTCGCGCTGGCCGGATCTGGACCGCAACCCCTCGTGCAGACCTCGGCTGACATCGATCGTGTCGAAGTCCGGTGCGAAGCGATCAACGTACTCGACCTGTTTGCGCGCGAAGGGCCTGCCATCGGCACACTGGTACAGCACCACGCGTTGCGCGATCTGACCGTCGCGGTAGCGCAGGAAATGTTCCTCCGAATACAACGGCTGACGGGTGGAAAGTTCTGTCGCCACGCCCCGATAGGTCACAATCTCCTCGCCCGGCGCTGCCATTGCGGTCGGTGAGCCGCAGGCAGCGGCCAGTGTAAGGAAGATAGCGGCGCTGGAGTGTCTCATTCCTTCTCTTCGTCCGGCCGGCCCGCTTGGATGCGCGACCAACCTGGAATTTGTCCCGCATCCCGTCCGCGGATGCGTTAAGTCGTTGGCACAAATCCAGGTCGCCATGTAACAATTTCGGTGGCTGGCGGGTCTAATATCCTGCAACTGCAGCCATCTTCGTGGCTGCCCACAACAACGTCAATCGAGAGGTCGTATTCCCCTATGAACAAATTAACCGGTTCCGCTTTGGCCGCTGCGGCGGCGATGATGATGACTTCCGGATTTGCCACCGCGTCTTTCGCGGCCGACACCGCCAAGGTGCATTGCACGGGTGTGAATTCCTGCAAGGGCACCTCGGAATGCTCGACTGCAAAGAACAGCTGCAAGGGTCAGAATTCCTGCAAGGGCGAGGGTTGGGTTTCGTTGAGCAAGGACGAGTGTACGGCGGCTCAGGCCAAGGCCAAGTCCGAAACGTCGAAATAACTTTAAGCCTCTGTATGCCAGTGGCGGGGCGGGGGGATTTTTTTTGGACAAGCCCCCCAGACCAATGAACAAAAAGGGGTTTTGTGTTGGGTTGGTGCCCCCGCAAAAAAAGGAA
>JANMXI010000224.1:0-25657 GCA_031394735.1 Pseudomonadota bacterium
TCGGACGCATTCCAGCGCGGTATCGGCATCGGCGATGTTGTTGTAAGACAGTTCCTTGCCCTGCGTTTGCGCGGCGCGGCTTAACGTGGCGCCCAGACCGCGCGGGTCGGTGTAGAACGCCGCCTGTTGATGCGGGTTCTCACCGTAGCGCAGATCCATGCGTTTGCGGAACGACATGTTCAAATCGTCGGGGAAGGTCGGTGCGCTGGCGGCGCCGGGCCTGGCGCCGAGCGTGCCGGTGAAGTAGGCCGAGACCATGGCATCGTATTGCGCGGTATGCGCAAAGGCCTTGGCTGCCATCTGCTGGCGCATGGGCAGATTGGTGCTGCCCTGGTTGGCTGCCAGTTCGTCCAGTACATTGCGGTAGTCGGACGGGTCGACGATGACCGTGACCGAGGCATGATTCTTGGCGGCCGCCCGCACCATGGCCGGGCCACCGACATCGATGTTCTCCACCGCCTGTTCGTAGGTGCAGTCCGGTTGCGCAACGGTGGCGGCGAAGGGGTAGAGGTTGACGGCGAGCAGGTCGATGGACTCGATGCCATGTTCGCGCATGACCTCGTCGTCCACGCCGCGACGACCCAGCAGTCCGCCGTGAATTTTCGGATGCAGTGTCTTGACGCGGCCATCCATGATTTCGGGAAAGCCGGTATGCGAGGCGACTTCCTTGACCGGAATGCCGTGCTGCACCAGCAGCTTGGCCGTGCCACCGGTGGAGAGCAATTCGATGCCGCGCTCGCGCAGTGCGCGCGCGAATTCAACCACGCCGGTCTTGTCCGAAACACTGAGCAGAGCGCGACCGACACGTACGGAAGTTGGCAACGCCGTATTACTCGCTGATTCCGAACTCTTTGAGCTTTTTGCGCAGGGTGCCGCGATTGATGCCGAGAATGTCGGCGGCCCGGCTTTGATTGCCGTCCACATGTCCCATGACCACCTTGAACAGCGGCTCTTCCACTTCGCGCATGACCAGGTCGTACAGGTGCGCGGGCCGGTGGCCGTTCAGGGTTTCAAAATAGCACTGCAGTGCTTCTTCGGCTTGCGATCGCAACGGCACGCCCTTGCCGTTGACCTTGATGTCGCGACCGTCGAACGGCGCGAACTCTTTCTTGGATCTTGATTTTTTCTTGGTGACCATGATGCGAATTCGAAAAGCGACCAACCTGCGAGCACCCCCTTAAAGACAGCTCGCTTGCATCTCAAGCGTTGAAGTGCATCGTCAACGTCGACAATTGCTCCTGCGGCGTTTGTGCGCGCATGAGAATCGCTCTGAGGTCATCCCGGCCCGGATGTTGACGGCAATACCAACCCAAGTGCTTGCGAGCCACCCGGACTCCTGTGTCATCGCCGTACAGCGAATACAGGTCTTCAAGATGGGCGCGCATGATATCACGGACGATTTCGAGCGCTAGCGGTGGACGAAATTCTCCTGTGGAAAGGAAAAAATTGACTTCGTCAAAAATCCATGGCTTACCAAAGGCGCCACGTCCGATCATCACCGCATCACAGCCCGTGCGGCGCAAAACCTCGCTCGCCTGCTCGGCGCCGTCGATATCGCCGTTGGCGATGACCGGAATTTTAAGTTCCGATTTTATTTCACGCACTGTGTCGTGCTCGGCCTCGCCGCGGTACATGTCGCAGCGCGTCCGCCCGTGGATGGCGATGGCGGCGATGCCCGACTCCTGCGCCAGGCGCGCGATTGCCCGGCCATTTTTGCGCTGCGGATCCCAGCCGGTGCGCGTCTTGAGTGTCACCGGCACGGACACGGCGCGCACGATGGCCGCCAGTATCCGCGCCACCAGCGCTTCGTCCTGCAGCAGCGCGGAGCCGGCAAGACGGTTGCAGACTTTCTTGGCCGGGCAGCCCATGTTGATGTCGATGATCTGCGCGCCTTCATCGACGCTGCGTTGAGCAGCCTCCGCCATCATCGCCGGATCCCAGCCCGCGATCTGGACTGCGCGCAGGCCGGTCTCGCCGTCAAAATTCTTGCGCCGTCGCGATTTGGGCGTGTGCCAGAGGCGCACGTCGGAGGTGAGCATCTCCGATGCGGCGAGCCCCGCGCCGAACCGCCTGCACAGCATGCGAAAGGGTCGGTCGGTGACGCCGGCCATGGGCGCAAGCAACGCGCGCGAACTCAATTCGTACGGACCGATCTTCATCTGTGTTATTTACTGCGGGCCGGCGCGTCGTTGGCGCAGATCACACGCGAATCTGCGCCGCGATCGCACACGTCGATTTCAAATCCTTCCGCGGTCTTGCCCGGATCGAGAATCTCGATGAGCACATCGGCGCGTTCGCCCGCATCCAGCGGATGCTTCGGCGGCTTGCGTAGATACTCGGCGGGCAGAAAATCGCGCATGCCCAAGCGGGTGCCGAACCGATCCGCCAGCGTGAGTCGCAACAAGGGATAGGGTTGGGCGGATCCGCCGGTGTTGATCACGCTGGCGCGCACACGCAACGTGCCATTGGCGCTGGCATCACCCGTCACGCCCCATTGACGCACCTCGAAGGCCGCCAGGTTCATGTGCACCGGTATCGGGTTGCCGGTGATCGCGTACAGGGTGCGCAGCGCGCTGCCCAACCCTGATGCCTGTGCCAGCGCATTGCGGTTGTGATGAACGATCTGCAACGCGAGCAGCAACGCGAACAAGGCCGCCGCGGCCACCCACCGGCCGCGGTGGGCCGGCGCGATCCGCGGCTCTTCGATCCAGTGTTGCGAGGGGATGATCTGCTCGATCGAATCGGCTGCAAGCCGTGATGGTGGGGTGGCGCGCACGGCGCCGGCGGTGACGGAGGGCGCCGCATCCTCTTCATCGTCGATGGGCGGCGGTGCGCCGATCTCCTCAGGGCTGACCGGTTCGAATTCCTCGATGTGCAAGGAAGCGGCGGCAGGGGAGGGCTTCAGGCGGCCAAAGTCCCTTGGACGTGCTTCGATGAATATCTTGTCCAGTTCACCCGGCGGCAGAGTGAACTCCATGGAAGGATCGTCTGCGATCGTTTTGGTGAATGTCTCGTCGCTCTTCTCGTCTTCGCCGGTCCACGACATGAGATCGTCGGCGCCCTGTATTTCCAGATGCGCGATCTGGGTTCCAGGCGACCCTTCGTGCTCGAAGTCCTCGTCCAGCGGGTCGATCCGCTGCGGCGGCGGGTCGGGCGGGATGAAGTGCAGAATATTGTCGGCCCGCGCTTCCTGCTCGCGCAACGATTCGCCCTTGTTGAACGCGAGCGGTTCCTCCGCAAGGCTGCGCAACGCGTTGAAGATCTCACCGCAACGGCCGCAGCGCACTTCACCGGCAGCCGCCCGCAGTACTTCTGCCGACAGCTTGAAGATCGTTTCGCATTCAGGGCATTGCGTGAACAAGGCGGTCAAATCTCCGGTGAAAAACATGCAGGGTCACGCCGCCGCAACCACAGACAGGACCAACCGTCGCGCTGGCGACGTTCCACCATATCAAACCCTGGCGCATATGCGGCGAGCACCTGACCGGTCTGCTCCAGCAGGATTCCCGACAGGATCAGATCGCCGCCGACTTTGCACGCTGCGCTCAGCAGGTCGGCGTTGTCGATGAGCGGCTTCGCCAGAATGTTGGCCACCACGCAATCCGCTGCGGCCAGCGATTCGCCGACGCGTTGCCCGTGAATTTTATTCGATACGCCGTTGCGCAGCGCGTTGTCGCTCAACGCGAGCAGCGCTTGTGGATCCAGATCGACGCCAATCGCGGATATCGCCCCGAGTTTGAGCGCTGCGATGCACAAGATCCCTGACCCGCAGCCGTAGTCGATGACGCTCCGGCCGTTGAGATCCATGGATTCGAGCACGTCCAGACATTGCGCGGTGGTCGCGTGCGTGCCGGTGCCAAATGCCAGGCCAGGATCCAGCCGCACGACGACGGCGCCGTCCGGTACCGGCTCGTCGCAGTCGGTCGGGTACACCCACAGCCATTGACCGAATTGCAGCGGCCGCCAGTCTTTGAGCCACTCGCGCTCCCAGACGCGATCTTCGACGCTGCGGCTCTGCGCGTGGAACGCGATATCGGCAGCGACATGGCGGGCGAGCTGCGCCAGCCGCTGTTCGGCGCTGAGCGAATCGTCGAACAGGGCGGTCACCGCCGTGTCGGACCACAAACGCACTTCGCCCGGCAGTGGCTCCAGCACCGGCTCGTCGCCGCGGTCCATGAAGGTGACTGACAGCGCGCCCAGTCCTTCCAGCGCCGCGGCGAGGGTTTCGCTGTCGCGTCCGGCCAGCGGGAATTCGATCTCGAGAAAATTCATAGGCGTTGCCTGGGCAGGCTTCTGGAGTGACGCCTACTTTAATCCCAGACGTCGCTCGAGGTAGTGAATGTCGGTGCCCCCTTGACGGAAGGCCGAATGGTTGCAGATTTCCTGGTGAAGCGGAATGTTGGTCTTGATGCCTTCGACGACCATTTCCGCCAGCGCATTGCGCATGCGCGCAATCGCGGTGTCGCGCGTGTCGCCGTGCGAGATGACCTTGCCGATCATGGAATCGTAATACGGCGGCACGTTGTAGCCGGTGTAGACGTGGCTGTCGACGCGAATGCCCGGACCGCCGGGCGCGTGCCACAGCCGGATCGGACCGGGTGAGGGCATGAAGGTCTTGGGGTCTTCCGCGTTGATGCGGCATTCCAGCGCGTGGCCGCGGATCTGGATGTCGTTCTGCGCGTAGGGCAGCGTCTCGCCGGATGCGATCAACAGTTGCGTCTTGACGATGTCGATGCCGGTGACCAGTTCGGTGACCGGGTGCTCCACCTGCACGCGCGTGTTCATTTCGATGAAATAGAACTCATTGTCCTGGTACAGGAACTCGAGCGTGCCGGCATTGCGATAGCCCACCGCGCGGCAGGCTGCGACGCAGCGCTCGCCCATGCTCTTGCGCTGCTTGGCGGTGAGGCCGGGTGCGGGCGCCTCTTCCATCACCTTCTGATGACGGCGCTGCATGGAGCAGTCGCGCTCTCCCAGATGGATGGTGTTGCCGTGATTGTCGGCCAACACCTGGAATTCGATGTGCCGCGGCCGCTCCAGGAACTTCTCCATGTACACCTGGCCATTGCCGAAGGCAGCAAGCGCTTCGGATTGGGTCACGGTGATGGCATTGAGCAGCGAGGCATCGGTGTGCACCACGCGCATGCCGCGGCCACCGCCCCCGCCTGAGGCCTTGATGATGATCGGATAGCCGATCTCCTTGGCCATGCGGAAGTTTTCGTCCGGATCGTTGCCCAAGGGGCCGTCGGAGCCGGGTACGCAGGGCACACCGGCTTTTTTCATGGTGCGGATGGCGGAGACCTTGTCTCCCATCATGCGAATCGTCTCAGCCTTGGGGCCGACGAAAATAAAGCCGCTCTTTTCCACGCGCTCGGCGAAATCCGCGTTCTCCGACAGAAATCCGTAGCCGGGATGAATGGCAACCGCATCGGTGACTTCCGCGGCGCTGATGATGGCCGGCATGTTGAGATAGGACAGCGCGGATTGCGGCGGTCCGATGCACACGGTTTCGTCCGCCAGCAGCACATGCTTGGTGTTGTAGTCCGCAGTCGAATGGACCGCGACCGTCTTGATGCCCAGTTCGCGGCACGCGCGCAAAATGCGCAAAGCGATCTCGCCGCGATTTGCGATGACGACTTTCTCGATCATTGTGTTATTCGATGACGAACAAAGGTTGGCCGAATTCGACCGGGTCGCCGTTCTTGGCGAGGATGGCGGTGACCGTTCCGGATTTCTCCGACTCGATCTGGTTCATCATCTTCATCGCTTCGATGATGCACAGCACCTGCCCGACTTTGATCTCGGTACCCAGTTCGACAAAGAGTTTGGCGCCGGGCGAAGGCGCGGAGTAGTAGGTGCCGACCATGGGTGATGCGACGGTGTGATCATGCTTGGCGCTGACCGGTGCCGAGCTCGTGGAGGTTGCCGGCAGGGCCGGCGCCGCAACCGCCGCGGCGGCTACCTGGTAGACCGGCGCGGCCTGCACCGTGGCGGTGGTACCGCCGCGCGGGTAGCGGCTGATCCGCACCGATTCCTCGCCTTCGGAGATTTCCAGTTCGGCGATACCCGACTCTTCCAACAGTTCGATCAATTTCTTAACTTTTCGAATATCCATTGCCGCTTATCCCCTTGAAGAGTGACGGTGTTCGGTGCCGGCCAGCCGACGCGCGGCGGCCTCGAGCGCAAGTTCATAGCCCTCGGCGCCCAATCCAAAAATGCAGCCGACCGCGATGTCGGATAGAAAGGACTGATGCCGGAAGCTTTCGCGCGCGAAAATATTGCTCAGGTGAACCTCGATGAAGGGCAGACTTACCCCTAGCAGCGCATCGCGCAGGGCGATGCTGGTGTGGGTGAAGGCGCCGGGGTTGATGATCAGGAAGGTGATGCTGTCGGTCTTGGATGCGTGAACGCGTTCCACTAGCGCATGCTCGGCATTGCTCTGGAAGCACACCAGTTCATGGCCTGCCTTGCGTGCCGCGTCGACCAGGCGTGCCTCGATTTGCGGCAACGTGGTGGACCCGTACACTTCCGGCTCGCGGGTGCCGAGCAGGTTGAGATTGGGGCCGTTTATTAACAGAATCCTTGCCAAAAACCCGCCAAACGGCGTGCAGCCGTCAAAAAAGGTCCAGGATATTAACCGGATCTAGGGTAGAAAACGCAAGCTTTTGCGTCGATCTTCGCCTGATCAGGCGCAAAAGCAGTGAGGAATGTGCATGTCGAACCTTGATCGCAGCGGCTTCTTCAGCAAAGAGCGCATCGTCGCGCCTGCGGGATTCAACCGCTGGCTGGTTCCACCGGCGGCGCTCGCCATCCACCTGTGCATCGGCATGGCCTATGGATTTTCCGTCTTCTGGCTGCCGTTGTCGCACGCGGTGGGGATCGATCAGGCGATCGAATGTCCGGCGGCGATGAGCGTGTTCGGGCGTGCCGTCGCGTCACAGTGCGACTGGAAGGTGTCCGAATTGGGGTGGATGTACACACTCTTCTTTGTGTTTCTGGGTTCCGCGGCGGCCATCTGGGGCGGCTGGCTCGAACGCGTCGGACCGCGAACAGCGGGCACGGTGTCCGCATTGTGCTGGTGTGGAGGGTTGGTGATTTCGGCCGGCGGGGTTTATTGGCATCAGTTGTGGATGTTGTGGCTTGGCTCCGGAGTCCTGGGCGGCATTGGTCTGGGCCTCGGGTACATTTCGCCGGTGTCGACGCTGATCAAATGGTTTCCGGATCGACGCGGCATGGCGACCGGCATGGCGATCATGGGCTTTGGTGGCGGCGCCATGATCGGCGCGCCGCTCGCCGACCGGATGATGAAAGTGTTCGCCACCGACATTTCCGTCGGTGTCTGGCAGACCTTTCTGGTGTTGGCGGCAATCTACTTCCTGTTCATGCTCGGCGGCGCGTTTGGCTATCGAGTACCGCGAGAGGGCTGGCGACCTGCGAATCCCTCCCACCCAATACCCCTGACGTCCGCGTCGAGCGGTCGATACGTTTCATTGGACAAGGCGTGGAGGACACGTCAGTTCTGGCTGGTGTGGGGCGTCCTGTGTCTGAATGTGACCGCCGGAATCGGCATTCTGGGTATGGCCTCGCCCCTCTTGCAGGAAGTGTTCGGCGGCCGGCTGATCGGCATCGCCCGCGGGTTCACCGAATTGTCCACCGCGGAGAAATCACAGATCGCCGCGATCGCAGCCGGATTCACCGGTTTGCTATCCCTGTTCAATATTGCCGGTCGATTATTCTGGGCTTCGTTGTCGGATTACATCGGACGCAAGCGCACCTACAGCGTGTTTTTTCTGTTAGGCGTGGCGCTCTATGCATCGGTGCCCTGGTCTGCCCGCAGCGCCAGTCTGGGTGCGTTTGTCGCGGCGTTTTGCGTCGTTCTGTCGATGTACGGCGGCGGCTTTGCCACTGTGCCCGCCTACCTCGCGGATTTGTTCGGCACGCGAATGGTGGGCGCCATCCACGGGCGGCTGCTCACGGCCTGGTCTACCGCCGGCGTCCTGGGCCCGGTGCTCGTCAACTACATTCGCGAGTATCAGCTTCGTCACGGCGTCGCGCGCGCCGACGCCTACAACGTCACGATGTATATTCTTGCGGCGCTGCTGGCGATCGGGTTTTTGTGCAATGCTGCGCTACGTCCCGTCGCGGACAAAGAATTCGTCGGCGATGAAGCCGCTGTGGTGCCCACAAGCGCAGCGGCGCTGACCACGCAGGTCGTGGCGCGCGGCACGCCGGTTGCGATGGTGCTGGCCGCATGGACGGTGGTGCTGGTTCCGATTCTGTGGGGCTTGACGGTCACGTTGGGCAAAGCGGTGGTGCTGTTTCGATGAAACAGTGACCATGGAATTAAAACAATAGGGGAGCGATCAATGAGCATTGAATTGACATTGTTGGGCTGTGCGGTGGTGTTGGGACTGGCGCATGTCTTCATCGCCGCGACCTTTGCGACGCAGCAGCGCGGTTTGAAATGGAATGCGGGCAATCGCGATGGCGACGCGGCGCGCCTGGTTGGCCTGGCGGCCCGCGCCGATCGCGCCAGCCGCAATTTTCTGGAGACTTTTCCGTTCTTCGCTGTTGCGATTCTCGGTGTCGTTCTTGCGCACACGAATACGCCGCACACGGTGTTGGGTGCGAAGATCTATTTGTGGGCGCGCCTGCTGTATCTGCCCATCTACCTCATCGGAATTCCGTATCTGCGCACGCTGGTGTGGGCGGTGTCGCTGTGGGGTTTATTGCAGGTGCTATATGGCTTGTTCTAGAAACGCTCGACGCCGTGCCGCCGGCCTTGCCGCGGCGTGGCTGGCGCTGGTGGCCGGTGCGATTGCTGCCGCTCCTTCAACCCGGCCACCGGCCGATGTCGACGCTGCGCGACTGAGCACCGCCACGGCCGAACCGCAGAACTGGTTCACCGGCGGACGCGATCGCAACGGCAGCTACTTTTCACCGCTGACGACCATCAATGACGGCAATGTGGAAAAGCTGGGTTTTGCGTGGGCCTACGATCTGGGCAACCCGAAGCGGGGACAGGAAGCCACGCCGATCGTCGTCGATGGCGTCATGTACACCTCGGGCACTTGGGGCTATGTATACGCAATCGATGCGACCACGGGGCGCGAGTTGTGGCGCTATGATCCGAAGGCGGACTACGCCGCGGCACGCAATCCCTGCTGTGACCTGGTCAACCGCGGCGTCGCGGTCTGGAAAGGCCGGGTGTATGTGGCCTCGGTCGACGGTCGACTGCATGCGTTGAACGCTGCGACCGGCGCCAAGATCTGGGAGGCCGATACGGTCGTCGACCATCGCCGCCCGTACTCGAGTACCGGCGCGCCGCAGATCGCAGGCTCGGTCGTGGTCATCGGCAACAGTGGATCGGACATGGGGCGCGACGGCGTGCGCGGCTATGTGTCTGCCTACGATGTGCAGACCGGTGCGTTCAAGTGGCGTTTCTTCACGGTGCCGCCGCCGGATGGCAAACGCTTCGAGCATCCGGAGCTAGCGCTCGCGGCGAAGACCTGGGATCGGCACAAGGGTGTGACTCAGGGCGGCGGCGCGGCCTGGGATGGCATGTCCTACGACCCGGATCTGGATCTCGTGTATTTCGGGACGGCGAACGCGGCGCCCTATGATCTGCGTCTGGTAGGTCCGTCGAAACTCGACTCCTTGTTCACGGCGTCGATCCTCGCGCTGCATGCGTCGACTGGACGGCTCGCGTGGTATTACCAGACGACGCCGCACGACAGCTGGGACTACGACGCCGTTCAGAAAATGATCATTGCCGACGTGCCGGTCAACGGCGCTTCGCGCCAGGTCATCATGCAAGCGTCGAAGAACGGTTTTTTCTATGTGCTGGACCGCAAGACCGGCGAGTTGTTGTCAGCGAAGAACTATACCTATGTGAATTGGGCCTCCGGTGTTGACTTGAAAACCGGTCGGCCGGTTCTGACCCGCAATTCGGACTGGACCGAGTCACCCAAAAATATTTACCCATCTTGGGCCGGTGGCCACACCTGGCATCCGATGTCCTTTAGCCAGCAGACTAAACTCGTTTATATTCCGGTGCTGGACGTGTCCAATGTCTGGGTCGACATGCAGCACAACGGCGGCGAAGTGACCTTTGTCGACGGCTTTTTCACCGTCAACGCCATCATGCCCGATGACACTTACAACCCGTCAGATCTGCGCCGCCTCTATGGTCCGATGCCAACGCTGCAATCCATCCGCGAGGAGCGCCCGGAAAATCCAGTTCGTGAGCTATTGCGCGCCTGGGATCCGATTGCGCAGCGCGTGGTGTGGGAACACGAGACCTCCTCCGGTGTGCGGGGCTACGACGGCGGCGTTCTTTCCAGCGCCGGGAATCTGGTGTTCCAGGGTCGTGGCAGCGGTGACCTGTGGGTTTACGCGGCCGACAGCGGCAAGGTGTTGAAGACGCTGCCCACGGGTAGTCACATCATGGCTGCACCCATGACCTATGCGGTGAATGGTGAGCAGTTCGTTGCCGTTCAAGTCGGGTACGGGGGTGCCGCAATTACCGTGGGGCCCATCCCGCCCAGCAGCGCGGCGTTTAAATTTCAGAATGACAATCGCGTCCTGGTCTTCAAGCTGGGAGGGGGACCTGTGCCGACGCCGGCGCCGCGAGTCGACGAACCTTTTGCGCAACCGCCGACGCAGACGGCCAGCGCTGCGCGCATTCACGCCGGAGAAATGAAATTCATTCAGGAGTGTTCGCGCTGTCATGTGATGGGCGTCAGTTCAACGCCGGACTTGCGCCGGCTCAGTCCCGGCCGTCATGCGATTTTCAAGGACATCGTGTTGCGCGGTGCGCTGGCGCCCAACGGCATGGAGAAATTTGATGATCTGCTGAGCGAGCGCGAGGTGGAGGATGTTCACGCCTACCTCATCGACCAGAGTTGGATTGCGTTCCGCGCGCAACAGGCCGCGCCTACGCCCTGACGTCGATCGTTGATCAGCCCTTGCCGTGTAGCGCGGCGATGCGCTCGCCGATGAGCGTGCGCGCCGCCGGCAAGTTGATTCGATCCTGGTTTACGTCCGCGACGACCGCGAGAATCGCCTCCGCCTCGGGACGTTTCAGCTCTCCCAGATACAACGTCACGATCTGGCCGCGCCGGTCGGTGAACACGGTGAATGGGAAGGCCGGCTGTTTCAGGCCCACGGCGCTGACCAGGTCCAGCGCGTCCTGCTCTCCGACCAGCAACGGATAGGCAATCTTGAGTTGATCGCGAAAAGCGCGCACTTTGTCAGCGTAATCGACGGCAATGCCGACAATTTCGAAGCTTTTTCCGGCTTTTTCAGCATGAAGCGCCTGCAGCAGCGGGATTTCGCGGCGGCAGGGGGCGCACCAGGTGGCCCAAAAGTTGATCATCAGCGATTTACCCGGCCAGCGGTCGATGGTGGTGGCCTTGCCGTCGAGGTCGGCCAGGGAAAAGGCCGGCATGGCGTCCGGGACTTTGGCGGGTGTAGAAAACTCGGCATCGAGCGGCGCTTGTTGATCGCTGGTGAGTGGCGCGCTCGCTTCCCCGACCGACACTGGTACGCCACGCTCAGCGTGAACGTCACTGCGACTCAAATACAGTTGTGCACCGGCCCACACGGCGGCAATCGCCAGACACGCGGACAGACCGATGCGCAGCGGTGCATTCATGAACGCAGTGCGGAGCGGCGGCCGCGCAGCACCAGTCCCGCGACGAAAAATGCCAGCAATCCAGTCAGGATGGCGATGGCCGTGACGGGGCCTGCTGGCGTGACCGAAACTTGTGCCACTGGCGGCTGGGCGGCCGGCAGGGTGATCACCTCCGGATTCAACACTTTGGCCAATTGTGGGTAACACAGCCCGGCTTCGGCGCACCCTTGATAGGTCACCTTAATCTGCAGCGGGTGCGCGCCGCTGTCACCGCGCCGGTAACCGACGACGGCCTCAACCTCCTGGCGGTAGATTTCCTGCGTGCCGAAGTACTCATCGGTCTTTGAAAGGCCGTTGGGAAACACCGGCGGGTCCAGAACGAGCCCCGGGCTTTCCGGCGTTATGTCAAATTTCCTGCGATACAGGTAGTAACCGTCCGCGATCAGCCAGCGCACCCGGATCAGGTTGCCGTCGACGCTGGCGGACAGCCGGAAAGCTTGGTCGGGGGGCAGAAAATCAGTAGTTTTTGCCATATTCCCCTTCATCCACCAGGGTTGCGCCACGCTCAAGCCGGGCAGCAATAGCAGGAGCAGCATTGCCTTTTTCATAGCCCGGCAGTGTAGGGGCCGGTCCAAATTAACGCCAACCCCCTTGTATCTGCCAAACTCGCCGCTATTATTAGCAGCCGCAGGGGGAGAGTGCTAACAATGCCTTCCCCGCCCTTTTTTGTATTCAACAGCTTTAGGAGTTTGGTCCTATGAAGATTCGTCCACTTCATGATCGCGTGATTGTGAAACGTGAAGAAGAAGAGCGTAAGTCACCGGGTGGAATCCTGATTCCGGACACCGCCACCGAGAAGCCCATCTTCGGCAAGATCGTCGCCGTCGGTAAAGGCAAGATTCTTGAAGACGGCAAGGTCCGTCCGCTCGACGTCAAGGTCGGCGACAAGATCCTCTTCGGCAAGTACAGCGGTACGGAAGTGAAGATGGATGGCGACGAACTGGTCGTCATGCGCGAAGAAGACGTCATGGCGGTGATCGAGGGCAAATAAGCCTCTTCGATCCTTCATCAACACATTCAATATAGTCGAGGATTAGTCAAATGGCAGCAAAAGACGTACGGTTTAGCGATGACGCCCGTCAACGCATGTTCAAGGGTGTCAACATCCTGGCCAACGCAGTCAAAGTCACGTTAGGTCCCAAGGGCCGCAATGCGGTTCTGGACAAGAGCTTCGGCGCTCCCACCGTCACCAAGGACGGCGTGTCGGTCGCGAAAGAGATCGAACTGAAGGACAAGTTCGAGAACATGGGCGCGCAGATGGTCAAGGAAGTCGCCTCCAACACCTCCGATGAAGCAGGCGATGGCACCACCACTGCCACCGTGCTCGCTCAAGCCATCATTCGCGAAGGCCTGAAGGCCGTTGCGGCGGGCATGAACCCGATGGACCTCAAGCGCGGCATCGACAAGGCTGTTCTGGCAGCGACCGAAGAGCTGAAGAAGCTCTCCAAGCCCTGCAAGGACCCGAAGGCGATCGCCCAGGTCGGCACCATCTCCGCGAACTCCGATGAGAGCATCGGCAAGACGATTGCGGACGCGATGGAAAAGGTCGGCAAGGAAGGCGTGATAACGGTCGAGGAAGGCCAGAGCTTGCAGAACGAGCTCGAAGTAGTCGAAGGCATGCAGTTCGACCGCGGCTACCTCTCGCCGTATTTCATCAATGACCAACAGAGCCAGAGCGCATCGCTCGACAAGCCCTTGATCCTCCTCGTGGACAAGAAGATCTCGAACATTCGCGAGCTGCTGCCCCTGCTGGAGAGCATCGCCAAGAGCGGCCGTCAGCTGCTGATCGTTGCCGAAGACGTCGAAGGCGAGGCCCTGGCTACGCTGGTCGTCAACACCATCCGCGGCATCGTTAAGGTTGCCGCCGTCAAGGCGCCTGGCTTCGGCGATCGCCGCAAGGCCATGCTGCAGGACATCGCCATCCTCACGGGCGGCACGGTGATTTCCGACGAAGTCGGTCTGTCGCTTGAAAAAGCCACGATCAACGATCTCGGCGAAGCCAAGAAGATCCTGGTGGAAAAAGAAAACACCACCATCATCGACGGCGCCGGCAAGGCCTCCGAGATCAAGGGCCGCGTTGAAAGCATTCGCGCCCAGATCGAGGAAGCCACGTCCGACTACGACAAGGAAAAACTGCAGGAGCGAGTTGCCAAGCTCTCCGGCGGCGTTGCCGTAATCAAGGTCGGTGCGGCCACCGAGATCGAAATGAAAGAAAAGAAAGCCCGCGTCGAAGACGCGCTGCACGCAACCCGCGCAGCCGTTGAAGAAGGCGTGGTTCCAGGTGGTGGTGTTGCGCTGATTCGTGCGCTCAAGGCCCTCGACAAGATGGTCGGTGCGAACGAAGACCAGACGGCCGGCATCAAGATCCTGGCGCGTGCGATTGAAGAGCCGCTGCGTCAGATCGTCGCCAATGCAGGCGAAGATGCGGCAGTGGTGTTGAACCGGGTGCGCGAAGGTAAAGGCACGTTCGGCTACAACGCGGCCACCGGTGACTACGGCGACATGATCGACATGGGCATTCTGGATCCCACCAAGGTGACGCGTCTGGCTCTGCAGAACGCCGCTTCGGTCTCGGGTCTGTTGCTCACGACGGAAGTCATGATCGCGGAAGCACCGAAGGACGATGAGCACTCACACGGCGGCCCTCCGGGCGGCGGCATGGGTGGCATGGGCGGCATGGACATGTAGGTCCATTGCGCGAGCCCCGAGGAAATCCTCAAGGGTTCGCGCATCCAGCCTTGTACGAAGAGCGGGCCCTGGGGTCCGCTCTTTTTTTGGGGCACTCACCTCATCCGGCCAGGCGAGCTACCAGCTCAAGACCCCGTACCGCGATGGCACGACTGGCCGCGCTGGTTCCCCCCCGCAGAATGCACCTGACGCGCTATCGCGGGGTGTTCGCCCCGCACAGCAGGCTGCGAGCGGCGGGAGCAGAGCAGCGGGCAACACCACGCCATGAGGCGATGAGCTGGGCGCATCTGGATCGCATCGCTGGCACGCCGGAGCGGGAAGTGGAGTCGATGCCGCTTGGCGCGCGGGCACCGCCGAGTCAGTGGGCGCTGCTGTGAGGGCAGTGCCAGCGGATGGGAATCAAAGTACTATCCGTCAGTCTCTGCTGGTTGCTCAGCCGCTTGCGCGTCCTGCCGCCGCGTGCGCTACCATTCTCTGCAGAACCTCAATCGGGGATAATCGGTATGAAGCTTTTGCTCGTCCTGGCTGCAGCACTCGTGGTGTGTTCCGCCATGGCATCACCGCCGCAGGACACGCCCGCAGGCGAGCAACGGTTCCGTGAACTGTACAAAGAACTGGTGGAGACCAATACCACGCCGTCGAGCGGCAGTTGCACGCTGGCGGCGGAGCGAATGGCGGCCCGATTGCGGTCCGCTGGCATCCCGGACCGCGATCTGCATCCGTTTTCCACTCCCGAATACCCCAAGGAGGGCGGGCTGGTCGCCATCTATCCAGGCCGGGATCCGAAGCTCAAGGCGATACTGTTGCTGGCGCACATCGATGTGGTGGAAGCCAGGCGCGAGGACTGGACGCGCGATCCGTTCAAGCTGGTGGAGGAGAATGGTTCGTTCTACGCGCGTGGAGCGATCGACGACAAGGCTGAGGCTGCCATCTGGGTGGATCTGCTGATCCGATACCGGCAGGAGAATTACAGGCCGAAGCGGACGCTCAAGCTGGCGCTCACCTGTGGTGAAGAGGTCGGCGTTTTCAACGGCGCTGAATGGCTCACGCAGAACCGCCGCGATCTGATCGACGCCGCCTTCGCGCTCAACGAGGGCGCGCAGGGCGAACTCGACGCGAGCGGCGCACGGGTGTCCCACAACATCGAGGCGGGCCAGAAGGCCTCGGTGAACTATCGGCTCGAAGTGACGAACCCGGGCGGGCACAGTTCCAGACCGGTGAAGGACAACGCCATCAATCGGCTGGCAGCGGCGCTGGGGCGCATCGCCGGCTATGAATTTCCCGTGCAATTCAATGATGCCAACCGGGCCTACTTTACCGGCATGGCGAAGATCCAGGCCGCACGCGGCCAGACCGCGTTGGCCGAGGCGATGAATGGCTTCCTGCGTGACCCCGGCGATGCGCAGGCGCTGGCGCTGGTCACTGCCAAGGATCCGAGTTGGAACGCGACGCTGCGCACGACCTGCGTGGCGACACTGCTCGATGCCGGGCACTCGCCCAACGCGTTGCCGCAGCGCGCGCGGGCGAACGTGAATTGCCGTATCTTCCCCGGCACATCGCCTGAATTCGTGCGCGCCAAGCTCGAAGAACTCGTGGCCGATCCCAAGGTGATGGTGACGATTGCCAATGCGCCCGGCCAGACACCGCCGCCACCGCCGCTGACGCGCGCTATCCTCGGACCCATCGAGAAATTGACCGCCGAATTCTGGCCCGGCGTGCCGGTGCTGCCGATCATGCAGCCCTGGGCTACCGATGGCATTTACACGAACGCGGCTGGCATCCCGACCTATGGCGTGGTTCCCGTGTTCGTCGGTCCGGACTTGGGCAACGTGCATGGCTTGAACGAGTACGTCGGGGTTAGGTCGTTGCTCGAAGGGCGTGAGTTTCTCTACCGGTTGGTGCGGATCTACGCGGAGCAATCCAGGTAAGGCGACTGCGCCCGACAGCGTCGAAGCGCGCCCTCACGCCGGCGGCAGATGATGCGGCCGCACCAGCATGTGCCAATCCTGGTGCTCTTCCAAGATCAAGGCCAGCGCCGCCTCGATGGAGTCTCTGACGCCGGTGGACGTCGGCAGTTGCCGGCTCAGTGTCACTGCCGCCAGCATTTTTCGCACCAGGTGCGGGATTTTCCACTATTCGCCGGTTCGAGGCGTCAGCTTGAGAAGCCGTCCTTTGGGGCCATCCTCGAGCACCCAGATGGCGCCGTCCGGACCTTGCTCCACCTCACGGATACGTGCGCCCATGTCCCACTGATCGCCCTTGTTGGCTTGTTCACCATCCAGGTCGATCCGGATCAATGCCTTACCCGACAGCGCGCCGACGAAGGCATTTCCCTTCCACGACGGGAACAGCGCGCCGGAATAGATCATCAGACTGGCTGGCGAGATGGACGGATTCCACCAGACCTTTGGTGTTTCGAAACCATCGGCCGGCGAATGATCCGGAATGTCGCGCCCATCGTAATGCGTGCCATTCGAAACGTGGGGGTAGCCGTAGTTGGCGTGCCGCTTGATCAGATTCAACTCATCGCCACCCATCGGCCCCATTTCGATTTCCCACAACCGGCCATCGCCATCGAATGCAAGGCCCAATGGATTGCGATGGCCCATCGACCAGATTTGCGGAAGAGCGCCGGGCACTATCCGGATGATCTTGCCCAAATTGGTCTTGGGGTCTTGCGCAGGGTCGAATTTCTGACGCTCACCCGATGACACGAACAGCAAGCCATCGGGCGCGAAGGCCAGCCTGTGGCCAAAATGGCCGCCGCCGCTCGTTTTATCCTGCCGCCACACGACGGCAAGACCTTCCAGGCGCGGCGCTTTGCCCAGCGCCAATCGTGCTCGGCCGACAACTGCGCCGGATCCACCCTCGCCCGATTCGACCCAACTGAGCCAGATCTGTTGATTGCCGGCAAAATCCGGGTCGGCCACCACATCACCCAAGCCGCCTTGCCCACCTTCGGCAACCGCCGGAGCCCCAGCGACCGGTGTGACACGCCCCGTAATGGTGTCGACCAACAGCACCCGGCCGGCCTTTTCGGTGACCAGCGCCATCGATGTTATCGGCATGCCGCTGCCCGGCAGAAAGGACATCGCCCAGGGCTGATTGAAAACCGCGCTCCGTCTTTGTGAACGGCTGAGCGGCTGTCGACCGCTGCGCATATGCGCAGCTCGCAAAGGCGAGCAACGAAGCCAGAAAGGCGGGGAGGCGCGTTTTCATGGATCCAAGTTAGCAGGCACGCGGCCGAACCGGCAACTTCGGGCGGAGCCTTCTGAGTTCGACTCCCTTTCGGGTTCGCGAAGCACATTTCCAGGTGCTGCTCACCGGCGACGGGCGTCCTCAGCGACAGGGAACAAAAGTGCTAATGCATCAGTTTTGCCAGGCATCGGCGACTGCAAACGGTTGCGGTGGCGCAGCGCCTGCGCGGATCGTCGCATCGAGCGCGTCGAGTTCGACGAAGGCGTCGTCCCTCATCCTGAAATCCGGGTGCTCCGCCGCCAATTGCCGGCGAATGGTGCGTGCCGCCGCGATCCGCGACAACGCTGCGGTGCGACGACCCAAGGCGCTTTCGCACCGCGCCATCGAGACGAGTCCCTTGGCAAGCGAACTGCTCAGCCGGGCATTGGCCGGATCGAGTTCCACGAGCTTGCGCCAGGCTTCGACGGCCCTGGAGGCCGCGTTGCGCGCCTCGATTATCCGCCCAAGGCCCGCCAGAGATTGAGCCAATTGCAGATGGCTCTCAGCCGCATCATCCTGCGCCCTCGCGTCTGTCGGGTCGGCCATCGCCAGGCGCGTGCGCAGGGCGAGCGCCTTGTCGTGCGCCGCCAGCGCAGCCTTGTGCTCGCCGAGCATGAAGGCAGTCACGCCCACTCGTGACCAATCCGTTCCCAGGTCGCGTTGCAGCTCGAGGCTGGATGGATCGCGGCCGAGCAATGCTTCGTCGACGGCGAGTGATGCCGCATGGTGCGGTCGCGCCGCCGGCCAGTCGCCGATTGCAGCGGCCGCATCACCGAGACGTTGCTCGACGACCCCGATCTGCCGCTCGAACGCGCCCGAGTCAGCGGGCCGGGCTTGCCCTTCGCGCGCAGCGGTGAGTGCGCGCTGGTATTCCCGTGCGGCTGCTGCAATGTCGCCGAGCTCCCAGATTGCGTCGCCCGCCGCCACCCGCACCCTCGCCAGCAGCAGCAGCCAGTCCCCGCTGCGAGCGCCCGCCGCAATTTGGTCCAGAGCTGCCTCGGAGCGCCGCTGTGCATCGAGCGCGGCACGCGAATCGCCGCGCGCGGCAAGGATGGATCCCATGTTGGTAAGCACGCGTGGTTCGGCCAGCGCGCTCGAAGCGGATAGGGTCCCCGCCGCCGCAGCGCGACGGTGGAATTCGAGCGCGCGGCTCAGACTCGTCAGCGCGTCACCGGTGCGGCCCTGGCTCGGCCACGAAGGCATGCCCTGCACTTCTGCAATCCGTTCGTATGCGGTTGCGAGTTCGATCAGCAGCTCCGGCTCCCGGCCGGTATCGCGCGCCAGGCTGTCGAGGTACCGCAGCGCGTTTTCCACCAGAAGCTGCCGAACGGCGAGGGTTCCCGAGATGTTGGCGAGCGTGTCGTTGAGATCGAACAGCACGACATTGGCAATTCTGCGCACGTCGGCAAAGCGTCTTTCAGCACGCTCGCGTTCGCGCTCCGCGATCGATTCCTGCCGCAGGCTGTAGGCGGTCGCGGCCAGAAGTCCCACGGTCGCGAGCAGCACGGCGATGGTCGCGGCGCGTTGCCGCCTGACGAGTTTGCCGAATCGATAGGCGTAGGAGGGCGCGCGCGCCTCGATCGGCCGAGCCGACAGCAACCTGCCGATGTCTGCATCGAGTGCGGCGACGGTCTGATAGCGTTCGCGCAGGTCAGGTTGCAACGCCTTGCGCACGATATGCTCGATGTCGCCCCGAAGCTTCTTCAAGACGATGCCTGGCGGGAGGTGGTCATGCGCAGCTGAGCGCAGGTCCGGCAGCCGCGTAGATTCGATCGCCGCCGCAAATCCGTCGGGCGAATTGCCGGTGAAGAGGTGCGGGCGCCGTCCGGTCAGCAATAAAAACAGCAGCACTCCGAGCGAGTAGACGTCGGAGGCCATCGACAAGGGCTCACTTCGCAATTGCTCGGGACTGGACCATTCCGGCGTCAGCGGTCGCGCAAAGCCTACCATGGTCAGATCGCCGCCTTCCAGCTGCGGCGCCAGCAGTTTGGCGATGCCAAAATCCAGCAGCTTCGGAACGCCCTGGGCATCCACCAGGACGTTGGCGCTTTTGATGTCGCGATGCAGGATCAATTTCAGATGGGCGACGTGGACGGCACCGCAGACTTGGCGGAAGAGGGACAGTCGCTGTTCGACGTCGAGGGCTTGAGCGTCGCAGTAGCGATCGACCGGTTCACCCGCCACGAACTCCAACACCAGATACGGCGCCCCGTCGGCGGTGGTGCCGGCGTCGAGCAGTCGTGCAATGTTCGGGTGATCCAGTGACGCCTGAATGTTGCGCTCGCTGTCAAAGCGACGTCGCAGCTGCGCCGAGGCAAGCTCCGGCCGAATGAGCTTGATCGCGACGATCTGATCGAACGCGCCGTCATCGCGTCGGGCACGATATACCGTTCCCATTCCGCCGCGGCCGATTTCCGCTTCGATGCGCCAGGGACCAACGCGCTCGGGTGGCACTGTCTGCGGCATTCCTGGTACTGCGACGCGAGACCAGGCCGGGGTTTCGAGGAATTCGCTGTCGGCCGCCGCCAGCAGCCGCTCGAGTTCCGCTGCGCGGCGTGGGACGTCACGTCGCAGCCGCGCCAGGGTCGCTGAGCGCTCGTCGTGAGTTTGCTGCAGCAATTCCAACAGCTCGCACTTGAGTTCTGCCCAGTCCGTGGCACCGCTCATGGCGTCGACAATTCCTGCTTCAACCACGCCTTGGCAGCCGCCCATTCGCGCTTCACGGTGATCACCGAAATGCCGAGCGCGTCGGCGGTATCCTCGTGCGACAGTCCACCAAAAAAGCGCAGCACCACGACCCGCGCTGCGCGTTCATCGATCTTTTCCAGAGCGTCGATTGCGGCATCGACCGATGATATTTCCCCAAGCGCGGTGTCGTTGTCGCTCGCGTTCGGATCCAGGGCGTTGAGCACGCCGCCGCCGCGCTTCAATGCGGCGCGGCTGCGCGCATGCTCGACCAGAATCCGCCGCATCATGAACGATGCAACCGCGAGAAAGTGTCCCCGTGTTTCGAACTGAACGCGATTCTGGCGCGCAAGTTCGATGAAGGCCTCATGGACCAACGCGGTGGTCTGCAGCGTATGTCCGGGCCGTTCGCCGCGCAGCTCGCGACTCGCCAGGCGATTCAAGGTGGGATACAGCAGCGGGAACAGGTCTTCGAACGCGCCGTGATCGCCGGCATTCCATGCCGCGAGCAACTGCGTGATCTCCGCCGGAGAATTGATTTTGCCGGACACGTACCTGATCGTCAGTTGAAAAACCGAGGAGCATCGCACGGTAGCACGCGCGCCTCGGTCGATAGAAGCCAATGGGTGGTTCTGCCTCCCTAAACGTGCACTTCGCAGGCCGTTCGTATCACGCCAAAAATATCTTTTTTTCCAATGAAAACAACGTGGACGCGCTGTTTTTCACCACGTATGTTCGTGTCCCATTCACGCCGCAACACCTAAGAGGTCGCCTATGAATCGCTTCATGTCGATGGTTGTAACGATGCTGCTCATGCAGGTCGCCATGGGATCGGTCGCGGCGCCTGTCGCGCCGGTCATCTGCCTGCCAGGATTACAGGGTGGCTATGACGGGAGCGCAACAATCCAACGTCAAAGAGGGCGATACGCTGACGGTCGACTACGTGTTGTCGAAGGCCGGTGCCGGCGGTGCAACCAAGCAGGAATCACTGCACGCCAAAGCGAGGCAAGACGGTGATGACGTGGTGGGTCCGCTGCTGGAGCAGGTGGCGACCTCCGTTCTCACGATCGCGCTGGCGAAGTAGCCGATGCGCGGCTACATCACGGCATGCTGTGTACTCGCGAGCGCGTATGGGTACGCAGGCGCAGCGATGGCGCAAGAATCGCCTGGGGGCGCGGGGTTTGCGGGTCTTGCCGGCCTGAAGCTCGCACAGCCCGAACCTGAACGCCCTGGCGACCGGGCTCTCGGCTGCGCGGAGATCAGCGCGGAGATGGGCCGGATCATGCAGCGGCGCAATGTCTCGAGCGTCGCACACTCATCGAAGCGAAAGCTGTGCCACTCGAAAGACGTGTTGGATCGCCAGGCGGCGGAGCAACAGCATCTGCAACAGTCGCAAACGGCTGGGCGTATCGCTGCCAGCGCCGCACCGCAACCAACCGCGCGCGCAATGCACGCCACCATGGACGCTGAAACGGTCGCGCTGAATCAATCACAGCAGGCGGATAGGAATGCCGCGACGTCGGATATGGTGTCAGGGTCGGCCAACATGCTCGGCGTGATGAACGACGGACGTCTGATGCGCCTGAGCGTTCTTTCACAAGGGCGACATTGCGCTGCCAATGCCCCGCCGCCGTCCGAGCCCGCGGAAGGTGCCTGCGATGAAGGGCCGCCGCCGCGCGGCAAGGTGCAGAGTCCCGTCCGGCCTGGCGCTTCGAGCGGAGCGGTCAATCCGATGCGCACGCCGGATCCCTTCGCGCAGAGCGGCAAGCGCTCCGCCGCCGGCGCGGCATCCGCCGCAGCCGATCCTTTCGCACATCGTTGAGCAGGCGCGGAACTTACGGTTGACAGGCTTGTCGATGCTCCTCGCCGGCGTGCTTGTGGTCACGCCCGCCCTTGCGCAATCGCCGTGGAAAATTACGGTCATCGTACTGACGAGGGACGTGAGCTGTTGCTCACGACGGAAGGACTACACGTACTTCGCGGCGGCGCAGCAGGGTTGCCAAGTTCCGGAACGTTGCTATAGCATCCTGTCGGTTTCGTAGGCGTTGCCGATCTGCATGGGGCAGGGCCGGCCATCGACGATGAACCGGACTCGTGAATTGGTCACGATCGGCACGTGGATCCGGTGCCCCAAGCCGAAGGAGGGGTGCACATCCCGATGCGGCAGTATTCTTCCCCCTGCCAGGAGCTTTGCCGCCATTGCGCGGATAATCGTTCCGCCGGGTGGGTAATGTCGCCGGATGATTTCCTGCATGAGGGGTTCCGCGGTCGGACCCAGACGGGCCCAGCCTGAGCATTCGTTCACGATGATTCGCTGCGCCTCGCTGGCGTCGGCAAACAGCAGAACGATGGATCGCGTCTGCTCGTGCACCTCGTAGTCATTCTGCCGTCGCTGGTTTTCGTTCCAGGCGGCTTCATCCAGCCCGAGAATCGCGTCGGCCAAGTCCTGCATCGGAACCGTGCCGAGCTGTCGCATGGGTACTTCGATGTCCACGAGTGAACAGTACCTCAAGCGCCCCTATTGGAATCGCGCAATCCCTCGAACGATCGTTCCGGCCATAGAAAATGTAGGGTCGTGTGGCTGATGAGCCATTCGTTGCCGACCTTGCGGTAGTCGTCCTCGTAGATGCCGAGGTACAGCAGTGGATTGGCGTGCCCGCCCTGCGTGGCAAGGCCGGTAACCGGCTTCTGGCGAGTCAGCAGATCGAGCAGATACCAGCGGCCGTGCGCCGTGTCCTTGCCCGTCAGCTTGATCCAAGGATTGGTGATCACGTGCAGGGCATCGAAAGTCGTGCCCACCGCCTTGAACGAGGCCAGGTAGTTGGCGCGGATTTCCTGCTTGCCGCGCCACACCCCATAGTCCTTGCCGAACTCGCAAACGGCGTCATCGGTGAACAGGCGCGCGAGGTTGTCGATGTCCTGCGTGTCGTAGTAGGCGGAATACGCCTGCCGCAGGTTGCGCAACTCCTCGATGATCAGCAGTTCTTCGATCTTCACGGCAGTCTCCTGTTGCTGAAATGCGCTCGCTGAAGCGAGCTACTTGTAACGCACGCCGTGCTTGATCACCAGGTTCACATGCTGCAACAGATCTATATGCCGCAGCACATCCCCTTCGACTGCGATGATGTCGGCATATTTGCCCTCGCTCAACGTGCCGTAGTCCTTGTCGACCTTCATCTGCTTCGCCGGCCAATAGGTGGCGGCGCGAATGGTGGTCATGGGATCCACTCCCAGGTGATTCACCCAGGTGTCCATCTCCTGCCAGGTCGATGTGCTGTGAAAGTTCATCGGCACGCCGCTGTCCGTGCCGATCAGCATGATCACGCCGGTATGCTGAAGTTGATGAAACTTGTTCTCGAGAGTGGGGCGCCGCGCAGGCACCATCTCGAAGTAGCTGAGCTGGCCCGGACGACGGATGGATGCCTTGATGTCGTCGACGATGTCGGACGGCACGTCGAGTTGCCAGCCCGTCTCGTCCAGCTGCAGGGCATTGTCGCGCAAGTATTCATAGTTGTAGAGCACGCCGATGGTGGGGGTCCAATACAAAGGGCCCAGATTGCCGCGTGCTGCGCGCTCGGAAATCATCGCCAGGACGTCCTCGGGATAGCCAGGCGCTGTCGCAAGTCCGGTGTGTTCGAAGCAATCCGCGCCGTACTTCAGCCCGCGCCGGATCTCTTCGGCCCGGTGTGCGTGTGCGATCACCGGTAGATTGCGAGCGTGCGCTTCGTCGATGACCGCTTTGACCTCCGCCTCTTGCATGAGATCCAGATCGATGAGCTTGATCAGATTGACGCCTGCGTCTGCAAGCTTCTTGACCTTCTTGCGCGCATCGTCCACCCCGTTGACGCCCCAGCGAAAGTATTCGGTCCCGGGATAGGCCGCGTGTTGGATGAACGGTCCCGAGACATACAGCGTGGGTCCCGGAATCTCGCCGCGATTGATGCGGTCGCGAGCCTGAAGGATGGGTTCGAGCGGCGCACCCAGGTCGCGCGCGCTGGTGATGCCCGCCATCAACAGCTGGTGCGCGGCCGCGGGAATGATTTCCTTCGCCAGTCGAGGACTCTGCCCGTAGGTCTTGTCCCAGTGCGTGTAATCGCTGTGGCCCAGGAGATAGGTATGCACGTGGGCGTCCCACAAGCCGGGAAGCACGGACATGCCGCTCGTGGCAATGATCTTGGCGCCCGGCGGAACCGGCAGTGAGTCAACGGTCCCCACGGCCTTGATCCGCTCATTTTCAATGAGGATGACGCTGTGATCGAGCGGCGGACCGCCGAACCCGTCGATCAGGCGGCCTCCGACCAGGGCGATGGTGTCCGCCTGGACAGACGTGCTGGCCAGGAGGGTGGCGGCGGCGAGAAGTAGTGTTTTGATCATAGGACCGCCATTTGCGCAGAATGCTGCCGCTTCCGTCAACTGGTCCACCTCAAGCATTCAAAACTCACTCACCCAGAGTCTTTTTTGAACTTTTTTGAGCCACTGTACCGTCCCACTACGCCTATAGGAGTAAGGGCTCTCATCCGTCAACGCATTGCAATCGGGGAAGCATTCAAATGACCGCACATCGTCGATTAGCCGTCCTAGCCATGGCACTTGCTCTCTCCTTAGCGCTGGTCCCGTTCGAAACGTCATCGGCGCAGGACGTGGGTCTTGACCCGGGAGACGCGCCGTCAACGCAGGCAGCGGCAGGGAATCCTGACTCGCAACTCAGTGGACGGGCTGCCATGTCGGATCGCCAGATCAAAGCCGAGGCGGCCAGCCTCCGATTCCTCAACACCGAGTTCTCCCGGTCCAGGGGGTATGCAGGTGTCGCTGACACGGACAATTCTTTCAGCACCAAGCGGGTGGAGGAGGACACGGAATCCGGACTGCACACTCATGTGCAACAGCTTTACAAAGGAGTCCGAGTGTTCGGGGGCGAGGCCATCGTGCATCTGGAGGCCGACGACTCTGCCCCTTCCATGACTGACGACCTCTTGCGTGACGTTCAGGCCGATACGACGCCAACGCTGACTGCTGCCCAGGCGGTGAAAATCGCCGTTTCCGACTACGGATGCGAGCGTTGCCTGACGGCAAAGCCGAAGACCGATCTTTGGGTGATTCGGCTGCCCAACCGCGCACCCGACGCGCTGGTGTATCGCGTGCAGTTGCGACGAGAAGATGGCAGCGCCGAAACGGCCTTGCCGATCTACTTCGTCAACGCGCACGACGGCAACATCGAGAAGTACTACGACAATCTTCAATCAGGGACGGGTCTGTCTCTCTACAGCGGCACGAAGACGATCAACACGTTTTACATCTACCTCAATCCCTCCTATCCCACTTTTTTCATGGAAGACCATATCCGCAAATTCG
>JANMXI010000225.1:0-22551 GCA_031394735.1 Pseudomonadota bacterium
GTGATACCAGGCGGTGGCGGCATAGGTGGGCAGGGAAAGCTGATACGGCAGATTGACGCCCGGATTGACTTCGGGCCCATCCGGGCTGCCATCGAACATCAGGATCTGCGACAACAGGATCACCCCGTTCATGTCGATGCCATACCTGCCCTGCAGCAGATTGACCAGCACCGCAGAACGGGTCGTCCCATAGCTTTCGCCGAACAGGTACTTGGGTGAATTCCAGCGCGAGTATTTGCTGAGGAAACCGCGGACGAATTCGGCAAAGGCGTGCGCATCCTCATCGACGCCGTAGAAGGCCTTCTCACCATCCTTGCCGGTGACGCGGCTGAAACCCGCGCCGGGCGCGTCGATGAACACCAGGTCGGTGGAGTCCAGCAGGCTGTAGTCGTTGTTGGCCAGAGCATAGGGAGCGGCGGGGGTGTGACTGTCATTGGAGGTGACCACGTGCCTGGGACCGAAGGCGCCCATGTGCAGCCACACCGTCGCCGACCCTGGACCGCCGTTGTAGATGAAGGTGATGGGTCGGGCTGACTTGCTCTTGCTGTTGGCGAAATAGGCCACGTAGAACATGCTGGCCGCCGCCGGGCTTTGTTTTGCTTCAGGATCGGCGTTCTGCGGTGTGTCGTCCCAGTCCTTGCCGTGTACGACCAGGTTTCCGGCGACAGCCTCATAGTCGATACGTTTGCCACCCACGGTGACCGTGCCCTTGCTGTTGGCCTGCTCGACGACGAACTCCTTGGGGACATCGCTCTTTTTGCCGGCGTCCGACTTGTCGGCATCGGCCGCAAACGTCATGGAACTCACGCTCAGCACGGTCAGACACGCCGTCGTCAGTAATCGGAGGCCGTAGATTTCAAAAAGTGAAATGACTTGGATCATGAAAAAGTCCTCAGTACCGCCAGCTCTTGAGATCAGCTCCCTTCGGCGCCGCGGCCTTGATGCGCTCCAGGATGAGCGGCAGGTACTGGTAGTTATAGTGAAGCCGCGAGTAGGCATTCGGGAGCTTCGGATCTCCATTCCAGCAATGTTCTGCGCGATCTCCGTAGGCAACCGTACCGCCCCACGCCGGCTTCAGCGCTTCGAGGCGCTCCTGCGCGTAATAAACGGAATTCGTCAGATAGTAGTTGTCGCCGCTACCCACGTAGATGTGGAGCTTGCCCTGCAATTTGGGTGCAAGGGTTGCCCAGTCGCGCTCGATGATGTTCGTTAGGTCGTAGTGGGATTTCCAGTAGTCGGCGACGCTGTGGTCGATGACACCACTGACCTTGTCGAAGATCGGCTTGGGGTAACCGTCCTCACCCTTGGGACCGAAAACCGCCTGCCAGATGTCGTATTGCTGACCTGATCGGGTGTGATCGCCAAGCACCAACTCCAAGTAGTTCGTGTCGCGTTGCGTGGCGAAAACCTCACCCATGTAATTTCGAAACGCGGGGCGCTCGACAGAAGACGCTTCCCCGGTCAGCTTGTAGGCGTTCTCATCCTTGTACAGGTTGATCAACGTATAGGCCTGGAAGTCGATGGGATCGGGACACGCCACGAAGGCGCCGTTGTACATGTCGGGATAGAACACTTGCGTGGCGAGGGCCTCCCATCCACCGGTTGAACCGCCGTAGGTGAATCTTGCCCAGCCCTCACCGATCGCGCGGAAGCGCTTCTCGATTTCCGGAATCAGTTCCTTGTTGATCGCGTCGCCGTAGGGACCCAAGTTTTCCGAATTCACCGCATAGCTGTCGTCGTAGTAAGGATTGGCGTGCTGGATTTCGACGACCAGATAGCGCGGAAAATCCGCGGAAGTCCACTTCTGATAGAACGCGTAGGCTTCCTGTTGTTCGATCCTGTTGTAGCCGGCGAGATGGAATCGGGTCGAATAATCGGGTTTCAGATTCGGATCTGGCGGCTCCATGCGAAATGCAAAAATGTCTTCAGGGAAATGTCCGTGAGACACCATCAATGGGTAACGGGCGTTGGGATGAGTGTCGAAACCTTTCGGCACCAGGATGTGGGCGCCGAGGTACATGTCCCGGCCCCAGAACTTGGACAGCAGCTCGCTTTTGATCCGGATGTGCTTGACGAATTCGGTGTCGGCCTTAGGCGCAATGTCGGGAATGGCTTGGTCGAGTGAGACGCTGAAGGTCTGGGGCTGCGCTGAGTCAACATGCATCATCGTCGGTTTCGAATACAGATTGCCCGGCTTGGTGGCCCACTGCTGACCTTCGCCTTTATCCGGCGGCAGCTTCAAGGTTCGCCCGTCCGCCAAGTGGAAGGTCTCGTAGCGGTTCAGAACCACCTGTACATAGTAATCACCGGTGGGGATGGCACTCACGCTGCTCGCGGGCCATCCAAACGCGTTCTCATCGAGCACCACGGCTTTGCCCGGTGCCATGCCTTCCACGTTCATGCCGAATAGGTAGGGCGAGACCAGTATCTCATTCTCTGACACGTGGCTGCGGGGTTCGCGGGTCTGGTCCTTGCTCAGCAGCAGCACGATTCTGCCATCAAGTGGTGCCGTACTCATTTCCTGCGGAAAACTCACCGAAAACGCCGTCTTCTTCGGTGTCGTGGAGGGCGCGGTACATCCTGCGATACAGAAAAGGCTTAGAGCAGCCCAAGCGATTGCGTTACGCATCCTGTTTTATCCCCGTTTTTTTTCTGCAAGAGCGCGAATATTAGCAGAATGCTTCTGCGGGCGGATTTGGAAACGAGTGGTGACTAATTCCGCTGCACTTACGTCTTACGCTGAGCGGGATATCAGCTCTGTACGGGACCGCACTGACCGCCGTAGTGCGATGGTGTATTTGTCGATGCCACGCGAGTGTCGGGGTGGTCGTCTCTGCGCATGTACGGCCCGCCATCGGCGGCTGATTGAGCCGCATTCATCACCTCGACGCTCTCGAGGCATAACAATTGGAGCAGAGGGAAACAGTCATGATCACTACCTTGGCCACGCCCGCGAGCAATGCGATTGTCAATCCTACGGACGATAGGCCGCTGTCACCCTGGTGGCTGCGCGCCATAGCGATCGTCATGTTGATCGGCTTCACAGTGCTGATTGCGATCACAGCACTCGCCTACCGCAATGCGCCGCCGATACCGCACATAGTTGCCGATCAGCAAGGCAATCCGCTGTTTACCGACGCCGACATTGCCGACGGCCAAGCCGTTTTCCTGAAATACGGATTGATGGATAACGGTAGCATCTGGGGTCACGGCGCTTACCTTGGACCGGACTTTTCGGCGCAAGCCTTGCACTGGATGGGACAGGATACCGCTGCAGCACTGGCGCAATCGCAATTCGACAAGCCGCTTGCGCAACTGGACCCGATGCAGCGCGCGGGGCTGCAAGCTGAAGTTGCGCTTCAGCTGAAAACCAATCGCTACGATTCCTTCAGCGGTGTATTGACACTGACTTCAGCTCAAGTGCACGCGTCTCGGCAGCAGATCGGCTACTGGACCGACTACTTCACGCACCCCGCCCGCAACGGCGGGCTAAAACCGGGCTTGATCAGCGACCCGGCCGAACTGCGCCAGTTCACCGCGTTCGTGACTTGGGCCGCGTGGGCCTCGGTGGCAAATCGTCCCGGCCAGAATTATTCATATACCAACAACTTTCCGTACGACCCCAGCGTTGGCAATACACCGATCCCGGGCGCGCTTCTGTGGAGCGCATTGAGCTTGCTGGTATTGCTGGCGGGTATCGCCGCGGTACTTCTGGCATTCGGAAAGTTCGATTATCTGGGCTGGATCAGTCGCGACCATGTTATCCGCCCCTACGTGCAGCCCGGCAAAACCAGTCCCGGCCAACGCGCGCTGGTGAAGTTCTATGTCCTCGTCGCGCTGGTGCTTCTGTTCCAGACCCTGGTGGGTGGCGCCACCGCGCACTATCGAGCCGATCCAGGCAGTTTCTACGGCTTCCAACTCGAGAACATCTTTCCGAGCAATCTGATGCGTACCTGGCATCTGCAAAGCGCCATCATGTGGATCGCCACCTCGTATGTGGCCGCTGCGCTGTTTCTCGGTGGCACCCTGCGCCGCGAGGAGCCGCGTGGCCTTGCGATGTGGACGCACCTCTTGTTCGTCGCGTTCATTGCCGTGATCGGCGGCAGTTTGCTCGGTGAATGGGCGGGCATTTCGCAGCTATTTGGCCGCTGGTGGTTTTGGATCGGCAATCAGGGTTGGGAATACTTGGAACTGGGCCGCCTCTGGCAATACCTGCTGGCGATAGGCCTGCTGGTCTGGTTTGCCCTGCTTTGGTGGGTGGCGCGTCCCAGCAAAGTGGACAACATTGAAGCGCGGCCGATCGTCAGGATGTTTTTCGTCGCCGCTCTGTCCATCCCGTTGTTCTACCTGCCGGCGCTGTTCTTCGGTGCAAAAACTAATTTCACCGTGGTCGACACCTGGCGCTTCTGGATCATCCATTTGTGGGTCGAGGGCTTTTTCGAGTTTTTTGCCACCACGATCGTGGCGCTGGCCCTTTACCAGCTCGGTCTGGCCCGACGCAACACAGCGTTGCGGGTGATCTATCTGGACGCGATCCTGTACTTCTTCGGCGGACTGATCGGTACCGGCCATCATTGGTACTACACGGGCCAGACCGGATTCAACATGGCGATGTCGGCGCTGTTTTCCGTGCTGGAAGTGGTGCCGTTGACGCTGCTCACGCTAGACGCTTGGGATTTCGTGCGTACGACGCGCAACCAGGGCAAACTGGCGGGCGAGCCGGTAGCGATTCCGCACAAGTGGACGTTTTACTTTCTGATGGCGGTTGGTTTCTGGAACTTCGTCGGTGCCGGCATGTTCGGATTCCTCATCAATCTTCCGATCGTCAGCTATTACGAAATCGGCACGCAATTGACACCCAACCACGGTCACGCCGCCATGATGGGCGTGTTCGGCATGCTGGCGATTGCGTTAATGGTATTCGTGTTGCGCCAGACCAGCGATGATGCGCGCTGGGTGGGCATCGAAAAATACGTCAAGACCGCCTTTTTCGGGACCAACATCGGCTTGGTGATGATGGTGATGTTCAGTCTATTTCCCAGCGGCGTGCTGCAAGTCTGGGACGTCGTGCAGAACGGTTACTGGCATGCGCGCAGCTACGAATACATCGGCAGCGGACGTGCGCACTTCATTGAATGGCTGCGCCTGCCGGGCGACTTGGTGTTCATCATCTTTGGCGCGATTCCGCTGTTGATTGCGTCGATCAAGGGTTATCTCGGCGTGCGCCCAAGCAGGAGCAATTGAGGGACGAAGGACACCTCGTACTGGTATGCGCGTTAGGCGGCGGTGCTCCCGCATGGTCAACTGTGACCAAACGAGCTGCCTCAAAACTCCTCAGTATCAATCTCGCTCTGAGTCGCCGGATTGTAACGCCGCCCGTGGATGTTCCCCGTGTTGACACACGCATCCACCTGAACTATCACGCGGTCCTCGAGCCGCAAATTTGCCGCTTCCCAGTTCTCAGTGAGATGCGCTATCGATGTGGTGCCAAATATCGGCAGAATGTGCTCGCCGCGCCGCAGGAGCCACGCCAACGCCAATTGAGCAGCCGTACACCCGGAGTCCGCTGCGAGTGTTCTGAACGTTTGCAGCAATGTGCGGTTCGCAGAGCAGTCCGGCTCTTGAAACCGTGGCATTTCGCGCCGGATGTCTTTTGGCAAAAGCGCATCTGAACAGACGTCGTGGTTGGTCAGAAATCCCCGTCCCAGCGGCGAGAACGCAACGAACGCAATGTCCAGACGCCGACATTCGTCCAGCACGGCAATCTCCGGGTTGCGTGTCCACACGGAGAATTCGCTTTGCACGGCGGTGATGGGATGGACGGCGTGGGCTCTGCGCAGCGTTGCCGCAGAGACTTCCGACAACCCGATGCCGCGAATATGTCCCGCAGTGACCAACTCCGAGAGCGCGCCGACGCTTTCCTCGATCGGTACGTTCTTGTCCCATCGGTGCAGGTAGTACAGATCGATGACGTCAGTCCGCAGTCGCTGCAGCGATTCGTGACAGGTACGCTTCAGCGTGTCGGGTCGGCCATCGATGACGCGACGTCCGTCGATTCCAATCATTCCGCATTTGCTTGCCAGATAAATGCTTGAGCGCTGACTGCTCAACACGGAACCCACCAACTCCTCATTGCGACCAAATCCGTAGAGCGCTGCCGTGTCAAAGTGACGGACGCCAAGGTCAAACGCATGATTCAACAACGCTATCGCGTCCTCGCGGGCGGGAGGTACACCGTAAGCATGGCTCACGTTCATGCACCCGAGCCCGAGCGCCGGGACATCCATGTGACCAATGCGTCGCATCGTCATTTGACCATCCCCGATTCGCGAAAGCGGTCATGAAGTTGGTCGAAGTGCGAAAAAATCCGCACGCCGGGTGGTATGCGAGCATCTACCGCATGGGGTTGATACGCAAACACGGTCATGCCCGCGGCAACTCCGGCGCGAACGCCTGCAATACTGTCCTCGACCACCGCGCAGTGCTCCGGCGCCACTGCCATGCCCTTGGCGGCATGCAGGAAAAGGGCGGGGTCGGGCTTCCAGCATTCGATCTGATAGGCGCTGTGGATCGAGCGCTGAAACAGCGGCAGCAATCCTGTGACGCGCAGACTCAACTCGATCTTCTCCGGCGGGGCGTTGGAAGCGATGCAGTACGGCACGTTTAATGATTCAACCAGTCGGTGCACGCCGTCAACCGGCTCCAGTCGTTGCGCCAAGGCCTGTTCAAGGCGGTCGCGCATCGTATCAACGAAATCCACGGGAAGCGGGGCGCCCATCAGGTCTTCGACCTGACGCAACGAGTCCTTCATTTCAACCCCGTTGAAGCGGGCTGCCGATTCCTGCATGGTCAGCGTGACTCCAAAATCCGCCAGATACTCGATCAACACGTCATTGGCGATCCGCTCACTGTCCACCAGCGTTCCATCGCAATCGAAAATGACGGCCTTCCAACTCATGCGCCGAAATTACCATGCTTCAACCCGTCGCAGACGCAAAGCTGGCCCGGAGCGCTCATAATGGATTTCAAATGACAGGCCTTCATCGCTACGACGATGCCCCATTGAAGCCTTTTCATGCGCGCGTTGCCATTGCCGCCGTCGGTGGGGTGTTCAGCGACGGATTTGGATTGGGCGTCATTGGCATTGCGCTGTCGTTGGCGGCGACCGACTTGCAACTGACGCCGGTCTGGTTCGGGCTGCTGGGCGGTGCGTCGTTATTCGGTCTATTTTTTGGAGCACTGCTGACCGGACCCGTGGCCGATCATTTTGGCCGCCGCCCGGTGTTCGCCTACAACATGCTGCTGCTGTGTCTGTTCTCGGCGCTGCCTTTCCTCGTCGATGCTCGTTGGCAATTGCTCCTGCTGCGGTTGATCATCGGTTTTCTGCTGGGCACCGACTACGTCGTCAGCAAAGCGATGTTGACCGAATTCACGCCGCGGCTGTTCCGCGGCCGGATCATGAGTTCCTTGTCGGTGGCATGGGCGGCGGGCTATGCCTGCGCCTTTGTCGTCGGTGTCCTGCTGAGTTCCAGCGGGCCAGACGCATGGCGCTGGATGTTGCTGGCTGCCGCTGTGCCCTGTCTGCTGGTCCTTCCCCTGCGTCTAGGGCTTCCCGAATCGCCACTCTGGCTTGCGCAGCATGGCCGCGCCGAGGAGGCCGCGCACATCGTTCGTGAGCGGGTAGGCGCCGACGTCGAACCTCCGCCTGCGCACCCCGCGATGCCGCGAACACAGGGTCGTTGGTCTGAATTGCTATCGCCCCCCTGGCGCCGGCGCACGCTGGTCGGCTGCATATTCTTCGTCTGCCAGGTGATCCCGTACTTCGCAATGGGCACTTTCGTTTCGCGAGTGCTGGCCGCCTTACATGTAAAAGACGAACACATCGGCGGGGTGTTTTACAATGTGTCGCTCGTGGTCGGCGCGATCATCGGCATTTTCATCGTCGACAGGATTTCACGACGAGCATTTCTGATCGGCGGATTCGCGCTCGCGGCCGCCGCCATGTTGATTCTAACGGTCGCCGATTCGCCGCCTCCGATGGTGACGATCGCGCTGTTCGCATTGTTCGCCTGCGTGTTGTCGGCCTCGACGAATCTCGTCTATGTCTATCTGCCCGAGCTGTTCACCACTGACGTGCGCGCCACCGGCATCGGTCTTGCCATCGCGGCCAGTCGCATCGGGTCGGCTATCAGCACGTTTCTGCTGCCGTTGGTGGTTGCGGAATTCGGCGTGCATGCGGCGCTCGGCGCGTGCGTGGCGGTCCTCGCGTTCGGCGGGGTCGCCTGCTATCTTTGGGCGCCGGAGACACGGCATGCGCCGCTCAGCGCAGGCACACCCTGGAGCCATCCATCATGATCAGGATTCGCGCGGTCAGTCTGCTGATGATGCTCGTCGCGCTCGTGCAGGGTGCGTATGCGGGGGCTGCGGCAGACTTCTTGCCGCGCGCACAGTTGGCATCCGCACTTGCGACGGCTCCTGTCGAAAATACCGCGTTCGCGCCGGGGCCCAATGCCCGTCCTGCGCCGCCCTTCAAGGGAGTACTGGTCATGGATCAGTCGCCCCTGCGGACGGAGCCGGAGCTGACTCATCCGATCATCCAGGGCCGTGATGCTCGTTTGTTTCCTGCGATGCGCATCGAATTCTTTTCCAGCGATGGAGCGCTGGTGCCGGTCGAACGCGGCAGCATGATTGCGGAACAAGCCGAGGTTGCGACACCGAGCTATTGGCGCATCATTCCGCAACCGGGAAAGATCTGGCAAGAAGCGGCGGATGGCGGCTGGTCCCGGGCCGCGTTTCCCCTCATGCTCGTCAACGACACGGAGAATCACGCCCATCAGGGTCTCGCGACATTTCTGTATCGCGGCACCGAAGTGACGCGGATTCGATTTCAGTTCGTGCAGCAGACGGCGCCGTATCTATTGCATCAACATTTCGTGGCGTGGGGCAGTGCGCCGCTGCGAATGACACTCGGCACTGCGTCGCTGCTGCAAGCACGTCGCAATGAGTTCACGGCGGAGATGGCGCAACGGCTTCCCGCGCGTCCCTGGTCGGAGCTGGTGAAGAATCTGCCACCCGGCACCCTGGCGGGTTTCGGTGGACCACTGAAGCCGCAATGGCATGTGACTGCCGCGCTGGTGCGCAACGGCATTCTGTATTACCAGGAATCGACAACTCCTTACGGAGATTATCCGTATCCGCTGGAGATGCGCTTCGGTGTTCGCTCGATCATGAAAAGCGTCGCGGCGCCGCTCGCGTTGCTGCACCTCGCGCAAGTGTACGGCCCGTACGTGCTCACGCTTCGCGTCAGCGACTACGTCAAGAATCTGCCGTCCAAATTCGAGCGCATCCGATTCATTGATCTCGCCAACATGGCAAGCGGCTTTGGCGGCACCGGGACTTTCAAGACGCATCCCAATGACGGGTTCGATGGTTACCTCGAGGGTGACTACGACGGCTGGTACACGGCGCCCTCGACGGCGCAGAAGTTGGCGCGAATGGCGGCGATGCGGCCCTACCCGTGGGAGCCCGGGACAGTGTGGCGCTACCGCGATCAGGACTATTTTCTGTTGGGCGTGGCCATCGACGCGTACTTGAAGTCGGTTCGAGGTCCCGATGCCGACCTGTGGAACATGGTTTCAGACGAAGTGCTGCGGCCCATCGGCATTCGTCACACGCCTTCCGTCCGTACCCTCGAGGCCGACGGCAAGCCCGGCATGGTGTGGTGCAACGCCGGCTACTATCCGACGCTGGATGACCTGGCGAAAATCGCACTGTTGTATCAGGACCGGGGTGAGCACGGCGGGGTGCAGTTATTGCATCGGCGATTGACTGAAGAGTTGCTCGCAGCACACGACGCCTTGGACAAGGCCGGCGATCGATCGACGCCGTCGAAGGATTCCTGGAACGTGGGCTCGCAGCCCTATCAGATGGGGTTTCACTTCACGCCACTGACGGGGAGCAAGAGCAAGACGCTACATATCTTGCCCACCATGTCCGGCTCCGGTGACAACGAAGTCATCCTGTATCCCAACCAGATGATATCCATCCGTATTGCCAAGGCGGCGGAATTGCCGCCCGGCGAGCAGAAGAACGAGGGCGATGAGCGGGCAACTCCGCGCGCAGTCGATCGGCTCGATCCGTTCTGATCGTGAGCACGCCGCCGCTCCTGCCGGTCGATGCGTCGCGACGCCGTGAAGGCGGACGGGCGCGCCGCAAGAATGACGGCCGGCTGGCGCAACTGCCTTGGGGTGCGGTCAACAACCCGTATCCACCCATGAATCTGCTGTCGGTCGATCAGGTCGAGGCGATTCATCACGCTTCGTTGCGCATTCTCGAGGAACTGGGCATTGAACTGATGTCGGCGCGCGCGCGCAATGCGCTACGACGCATTGGTGCTGAGGTGAACGACAGCACCGGCAACGTAAAGCTCGCGCCGGCGCTGGTCGAGCAGGCTCTGGCAACGGCCCCCTTGACTTTCACGCTGACCTCCCGCAATCGCGCCAAGCGTCTCACGTTGGGCGGCGATTCGCTGGTGTTCGGGTTGGTCGCAGGACCGCCCAACGTTCATGATTGCGTGCGCGGCCGCCGTGCCGGCAATTTCCACGACTATTGCGAGCTCGTGAGCCTGGCGCAGCATTTCAACGTGATTCATCTGCTCGGCAATCAAGTGTGCGCACCGGTCGATCTGCCCGCCAATTCGCGTCATCTGGATGCGTACCGTGCGAACCTGACGTACACCGACCTCAGTTACCATTGCACCGCCATCGGCGCCGGCCGCGCGCGCGACGGCATCGAGATGATGGCCATCGCGCGTGGCATGACGCTCGACGCCATGGCCGAGGATCCCGGCGTCATCACCATCATCTCCGTCAATAGCCCGCGCCGCTTCGATGAGACCATGGCCGAAGGATTGATGACGATGACCGAGTTCGGTCAGCCCGTCGTCATCACGCCCTTCACGCTGATGGGCGCAATGGCGCCGGTGTCGCTTGCCGGCGCGCTGGCGCAGCAGAACGCGGAAGCACTGTTCGGCGTGGTGCTCTCTCAGGCGGTGCGACCGGGCGCACCTGTCATGTATGGCGCGTTCACGTCGAACGTCGACATGCGTTCGGGTGCGCCGGCGTTCGGCACGCCCGAGAATACCAAGGCGAACGTCGCCAGCGGACAACTGGCGCGGCGCTATGGCCTGCCGTACCGGACCTCCAATGCCAGCGCATCCAACGCGTGCGATGCGCAAGGCGCCTACGAAACCCAGATGTCGCTGTGGGGTGCGGTACTCGGCGGCGGCAATCTCATTTATCACGCCGCCGGTTGGCAGGAGGGCGGCCTGGTGGCGTCCTATGAAAAGCTGGTGATCGATGTGGAGATGCTGCAGGAGATGGTGGAGTTTCTGAAACCCATCACCATCGACGATGCGGAACTGGCCTTGGATGCCATCGGTCGAGTCCCGACCGGCGGACACTTCTTCGGTGATGCCCACACCATGCAGCGCTACGAACATGCGTTCTATCAACCGTTGCTGTCCAATTGGCAGAACTACGAGAGCTGGCAGCTGGCCGGCGCGAAAGATGCCACGCGACGCGCCACCGACATCTGGCAAAAAGCGTTGACCGAATACGAACAGCCGCCGCTCGATGTGGCGATTCGCGAGGAGCTGGATGCTTACGTGAATCGGCGTCGCGAGGAGATCGGCGGCGGTGAGCCCTAGTCCGGCAACGCCCCGCCGGCGGTCTCACTTGCCGTTCGCAACGCGATCAACGTAATGACAAACGCGACGGCAATGTAGACCGACACCCACACCGTCGACGCAGACGCTTTGTAAATCGCGGTGAACACCAATGGAGCGATACCGCCTGCAACTACGCCGGTCAAGGTGTAGGCCAGAGAAGAGCCGGCATAGCGGACCCGTGTTGGAAACTGCTCTGCGATGAACGCCGCCTGGGGCCCATACAGTGCAGCGTGAATCGTCAGCCCGACCGCGACCGCCAGGCCGATGAGCCAGGGATTGCGCGTATCGAGCAGATTGAAATACACGAACACCCACACGATGGAACCGACCGCGCCCGCTGCACAGACCGGGCGCCGGCCAAGGCGATCCGACAGTCCTGCAAAGTAGGGAATGGCGATGGCGTGGCAGGCGGCGCCCACCATGGTGCAGGTCAATGCCAGTCCGCGCGACAGGTGCAGCACCGTGGTGATGTAAGTCAGCGTAAAGACCACCAACATCGCGTAGCAGACATCCGGACCAACACGGGAGCCGATGGAAATCAGCAAGGGGCGCAAGTGTTGCCGGACGACTTCACTGAGGGGCGCTTTGGCTGTGTCCTGCCGCAGTTCCAATTCGCGGAAGGCCGGCGTCTCCTCGATCCGCCGGCGCAGCCAGAGACCAAATCCGACCAGCACGGCACTCAACGCAAACGGGATCCGCCAGCCCCAGGACTCGAAGCTGGCCGGTGCCAGGAATTGATTGATGGTGGCGACGGCGGCCGTCCCCAACAGCGTGCCGCAGGCGGGGCCGATCTGTGCGAACGATCCGTTCCGGCCGCGCTGACGTTGTGATCCATGCTCAATCGACAGCAGTACCGCGCCGGCCCATTCGCCACCGATGGCGGTGCCTTGCAAAAATCGCAGCAGCACCAGTATGGCCGGACTCCATGCACCCCATTTCTCGTAGGAGGGCAGCAGTCCGATGAGGCAAGTCACAATGCCCATGATGAGCAGGGTGGCGACCAACACGAAGCGACGGCCGCGTCGATCCCCGAGATGTCCAAAGACGATCCCGCCAATGGGCCGGGACAGATAGCCCACCGCATACGTCGAGAAGGCGAGCAGGGTGCCCGACAAGGGGTCAAACGAGGGAAAGAAAACCTTGTTGAAGACCAATGCGGCCATCAGGTTATAGACGATGAAGTCGTACCACTCCAGCGTCGTCCCGATCGAACTTGCCGCTGCGAGCAGCGTCATCCGTTTGGTTGATACGGGTCCGATCGGGTTCATCCCCGGATGGTAGGCGATTCCGCGTCGGTCGTCTTAGTTGACATTGAACCATGCGCCAACAGGTAGCCGATATCGGTCGATACCTATCAGCGATGTCCGGCCCAGATTCCAATGAGCGCGAATACGTCGATCAATCCCAACAGGCCGGTAATACCCACGAGAAGTGCCGGCGGCAGGCTCTTGACGGTGGGGACCGGCAGCGGCTGCACATGTTTCAGGACTCTCCAGATTGCCGCGCCAAAGCAAGCCATGCTGAGGACGATGAGCAGGGATCCCGTCATTTGTACGAACCAGGGTGCAAAGCCATCGTTGAGCAGTGCATTTGTGCCGACACCACTGATCAACGCGGCCAATCCCGTTCTGATCCACGCGGCATAGGTGCGCTCCACTGCGAGCAACGTGCGATCGGCTGCAAGCACCGTGGTTTGATCGGCGCTGCGTTGCGTGGCATCGACTGATTTTTCGATGTGCTTGGCACTGGCCTTCACGCTTTCAGTCTGTTGCACGATGTGCTGAGTGCTCACTAGGCCCTTATCCATTGTCGATTCCTTGGTTGTCTTGCGGCTGCTGTAATGCGGTCGCGACGGCAGGTGATTCGCTGCTGAAAAACACAATGGAGCATTCGGCACGTTCCAATAAATCTGCCGCCACGTCGCCGAAGACCAGTTGTTCGCCGGGACGGGGACTGACACCCATGACCACCAGATTGAAGTCGCTGCCGTTCGCTTCGCGGAGGATGGCATTCTGTGCCGCACCGTGACTGCGAACCAATCCGTGCACTTCCACGCCATATATCTTTCCCATTCCGACGATATCCTGGACGGCGGCGTCTCCAGCATCCGTGGCTGCCGGGCGAGTGCTCCAGCGGCTGACCCACTGTTGGGTCTGTGACGCGGAGGAACTGGCGACGTAAAGCGCAGTGACCCGACCGTGCGTCCCTTGAGCGAGTGCAATCGCGAGCTCGGCGCCTTGCCGGGAAATGTTGGTGCCTGTGATGGGAACGAGGATATTCAATGGTTCATCGATGCTAGATTCGCGATGAACACCGCGGGCGCTGATGATGGCAACCGGGCCACCAAAGGCCACTGCACTTCTGGTGATCTGGGAATGAAACTCGCGACCTTCGGAGCTTGGCTCGCGGCCGATGATCAGGACTCCGTAGCCTTTTTTTGCTTCGGCCGCGATCGCGTCGTCGCTCGTCGTTGGCTCTGCGACCTGTATTGCCACGTCGACTTTTGGATCTGCGGTGCCGTCGTTCGAGAGCGACTCTGCGGCTTGTCCGCCGGATGCGGCGGCGTTACTCATAACGCTGACGGTGCGCTCGGCCTGTGCTTTGCCTTCCGGCGCGTTATCCTTCGCTTCGTAGTCCAGGTGTAACGCAGTCGCCGGCATGCCGCGGGCGCCCGCGAGCAGACCCACCAGATGCGAGGCCAGCTGTCCACTGGGACTCGCATCCACCGTCACCAGCAATCGTTCCAGATTGGAGATAAAACCCTGCGCTTCGGCCTTTTCGCGCTCCAACCGATCCCGTTCGTCTTGACGGAGGGGTAGTCGCTTGAACGCCCAGCGGAGCATGGGCGGCATGGTCAGCGTCGTGACCACTGCCATGGTGACGATCGCCGTAAACAAACTCTGGCTGAGTACCCCCATCGTCAACCCGAAAGTCGCAATGATGATCTCGGTCGATCCTCGCGCATTCATGCCACATCCCACCGCCAACGATTCGGCGACGCTAAGCCCGCCGATGCGTCCGCCCAACAGCGCTCCGGTGAACTTGCCAATGCTGGCAATGGCGATGATCGCCAAAGTCAGATACAGCATTTCGGGGGACGCCAGCGAGCGAAAGTCGGCGGACAGCCCTGCCATGCCGAAGAACACCGGCATGAACAGCGCCACGATCAGTCCGCGTAGCTGCTGTTCAATATGGCCGGTGAGGATGGGCGATTGGCCGATGAGAATGCCCGCAACGAAGGCGCCGAGTATCGTATGCACGCCAATGGCATTGGTGATCAACGCCATGACACCCGTGATGATCAGAATCATCGCAATTACGGGCAGTTCGCTTTGGAATTTGTCATTGGCCCAGCGGATGAGCAGAAACACAATGCGTCGTCCAATGGTGAGGCTTACGGCTAAGAAAACCAGTGTTCCAAAAATGCTGCGCGCCAACGTCGGCACGTCCACGCCGTCGTGCAACGCCAGCCCGAATACCACCGACATGATGATCCAACCCAGGGTGTCGTCGATGATGGCCGAAGCAACGATGACCTGGCCAACTTTCCGCCGCAGAAAGCCCAGGTCCCCGACCAGGATGGCGACAATTTTTACGGACGAAATAGACAATGCCGTTCCCAGAAACAGCGAGGTGACGAACCGCTGCGTCGGATTTGGCAGCAGATCCACAGGCATGTGTTCGCCCAACACGATGCCGCAGACGAAGGGTATGGCGATGCCGGCGATGGAGACGCTGAGTGCCGCTCGCCGCGAGTTTCGGACCAGCTCAAGGTCAGTTTCCATGCCGGTCAGCAGGAGTATCATCAGGATTCCCAGTTGCGATACTGCGTTGAGCATTGCCTTTTGTTCAGGCGCGCTCGGAAACAGGGAATGCTGCAGCTCCGGGAGGAATGCGCCGAATACTGAGGGGCCCAGGATCACGCCTGCGATCAGTTGGCCCATGATCACGGGTTGACCTATGCGGGCCATCAGTTCGCCGATGAGGCGGCCCAACAGAATCAGCGCGACGATTTGCGCAATGAAAATGGCCTCGGTGTGACCATGCGGCGTGTTGGGAGAGGCGGCAAACAAAAGTAGCGGGAAGAGCAGCAATATGAAGGCCGCAAGAAACAGCGTGCACATTCCCTGCGGGTATTTCATAGGGGAATTATTCGGTATTCCTCCCGAGGTTGATATGGGCATTGTCCGACAAGCGCACGTCGCGATCAGCTGATATCGGACACTATTGGGTGCGCGTCCCGCGGGCGGGTGGAAACGACCTATCAGTAGTTTCAGCAGCGTTTTTTGACGCGTTACGCCATAGTGGGTGCGCTGGCTGAGGATAACAGGGGGATGAAAATGCGAGCGGAGTCGTTCATGACCGATAAGAAGTTTGCGTGGGTAGCTGCGGTGGTGGCCACCGTGTTTGCACTCACCCCATTGTTCAGCGTCGCCGCCGAACCGCAAACCAACGCTGCGGCACCCGAGCCTGAGCCGCCGTGGATCACCGCGCAAAAGGCATTGCAAGCCAAGATGAGTGGCCCGGGTGGGCAGATCTTCACCAAGAATTGCGCCGTGTGCCATGAACACGGGGTTGCGCATGCGCCCTCGCCGTACATTTTGAAAATCATGACGGCATCCTCCATCTACAACGCACTGACCACCGGTGCGATGCGGGTGCAGGCGGCTGCGTTGTCGGATGATGAGAAGAAAGCGGTGGCCGAATACCTGGGTGGTGCAAATATGGTCGGCGACAGCAAGCTCGCGCCGCCGTACTGCAATGGCGCCACCGCCGGGTTGGATTTGAGTCGCCCACCCACATATCCGGGTTGGGGACTCAATGTCGCCAACACGCGCTATGTAGATTCGAAGACCGCGGGTTTCGACGCGACTTCCGTCGCCAAGCTGAAGTTGAAATGGGCGATGGGGTTCGAGGGCGCCAACCGCGTGCGCTCGCAGCCCGCGCTCGCCGGCGGCGCGATTTTCATCGGCAGTCAGGACGGACATGTGTACGCGCTGGATCGCAACACCGGCTGCGCGCGTTGGAAATATCAGGTCTCTGCCGAGGTTCGCACCGGCATTGTGATATCCGGTTGGACGGTGGGCGACACGGCGGCCAAGCCGCAACTGTATTTTGGCGACATCGTCGGCAACGTCTATGCCCTCGACGCCGCCACCGGGGCGCAGATGTGGAAGGTCAAGACCGATCCACACTCCAGCACCACGCTGACCGCTGCCCCGGTTCTGTATCACGGCAAACTATATGTACCGGTTTCCTCGCTCGAAGAGGGTGCGGCTGGCGAGAACTACGATTGCTGCACGTTCCGCGGCTCAATCATTGCCTACGAAGCGCGTAGCGGCGCACGCCTGTGGCAGTCGTTCCTGGTCGACGCGCCGCGCTTCCGTGGCAAGCATGCGCTTGGCCACAAGACCTACGGCCCCTCCGGCATCGCGGTGTGGAATTCACCGGCGATCGACGAGAAGCGCGGCGTGATGTACTTCGACACCGGTGACAACTACTCCTCGCCGACCACGCGTTACAGCGATGCCATCATCGCGATGGATTTGAATACCGGCAAGATCAAATGGTCGTATCAGGCACTCGCAAAAGACGCTTGGAATGGCGCTTGCTCGCTGCCCGCACCCAATGCCTGTCCGACAGAAAACGGCCCCGACTACGATTTCGGTGCTGCCGCCATTTTGGCAACCGCCACCAATGGCAAGCAGTACGTGTTGGCCGGTGCGAAATCCGGTGTGGTCTACGCGTTTGATCCGACCAACGGCAAACTGATCTGGCAAAACAAGGTCGGACGCGGCGGTATTCTGGCCGGCGTTTACTTCGGCATGGCCACGCATGGCGATGTGGTGTACGTACCCATCCACGATGCAGCCGACGGCCGGCACTATGATGAGTCGGCCAAGCCGGGTCTGTATGCTCTCGACATCCACAGCGGTAAGTTCCTGTGGAAATCGCCGATCGACGAAGGTGGGTGCAAAGATCGCGGCCCAACGTGCGCGGTCGGCATCGCGGCGCCGATCATCCTGACCGATGATCTGGTCATGAGCGGCGCCAGTGACGGTCGTGTACGGATTCATGCTGCCGATTCCGGGCGCGTCGTGTGGGAATACGACACCGCGGTGACGATGCCTACGACAGGCGGCGGGACGGCGACCGGTGGATCCATCGGCGGCGGCTTCGGCCCGTTGATCGATGGCGGCTTGCTCATCGTGCCGTCCGGTTATGGATTTGCCGGGCGTACGCCCGGCAATCTGCTGCTGGTATTCGGCGTCGATTAGCCTTAAGTCAGCGGGGCGATTGGGCTGCTCCGACATCGGGCAGCCATTTCGCCAGGATGCCGATCAAGGGCAGAAAAGAGCTGATCCAGTAGACGAATTCGATGCCTTTGAGGTCGGCCAATTCACCGAGCAGCGCGGCGCCGAGGCCGCCCATGCCGAATGAAAATCCGTACACGAGTCCTGAGACCATGCCGACCTTGCCCACCACGAGTTCCTGCGCGTAAACCACCATCGCGGGAAACGCCGAGGCGAGAATCATCCCGATCGCCACCGTCAGCGGCCCTGTCCAGAACAGATTGGCGTACGGCAGGATGAGTGTGAACGGCAATATGCCGAGGATCGAAAACCAGATTACGGCTTTGCGGCCGAAACGATCGCCGAGCGGACCGCCTGCGAACGTGCCGACGGCAACGGCGGCGAGAAAGGCGAACAGGTGCAGCTGCGCGTCCACCACCGACACGTTGAATTTATGAATCAGATAGAACGTGTAATAGCTGGTGAGGTTGGCGAGATAAAAATATTTGGAGAAGATCAACGCCAGCAACACCGACATGCCGAGCATCACCTGTCTGGTGGGTAGTGCCGGCGCCGTTCGACGGCGCGCTTTCGCGCTCGCGAGCCGTGCAAGACCGTGACGCCGATACCACAAACCGACGTTCCACAGGATCACGGTGGAAATCAGCGCGAGCATTGAAAACGCCACCAGACTCGACTGTCCCCAACGCACCACCACCAGCGCGGCGCTGAGCGGGCCGATGGCCGAGCCGGTGTTGCCGCCGACCTGGAACACCGATTGCGCAAAACCGTGCCGGCTACCCGCCGCCATGCGCGCGACGCGCGAAGATTCCGGATGAAACACGGAGGACCCCATGCCGAGCATGCAGGCGCCCACGAGCAGCGCAGGATAATTGCGCGCAAGTCCCAGGACGATCAGTCCGCTGAGCGTGAGCAGGGTGCCGGCGGGCAAAGAAAACGGCATGGGCCGGCGATCTGCGTACAGACCCACCACCGGTTGCAACAAGGAAGCCGTGATCTGGTAAACCAGGGTCACGATGCCGATCTGGCCGAAGTTCAGGCCATAGGCAGCCTTCAAATTCGGATAAATCGCCGGCAGCAGCGACTGCATCATGTCGTTGAGCAGGTGGCAGAACGCGATGGCGAAAATGACCGTGTAGGCGGTTTTGTCTTCGTTTTCGGCCGGGTGTGGTGCGGTTGCTGTCGGATTCACTGCGTCAAGAATAGCCGCTGCTGAAGATTTCGGCTCGACTCCCCGTGAGTATCGCTTGCTGGTAGAGTTGGCCCGCAGTCCGGATTGAACGGCGGGAGGTTTGATTTGCGCTACCTGAAAAATTGCTGGTATCAGGCCGGCTGGAGTGAAGAACTCAAACCAGACACATCACTGGCGCGAACCATTGCCGATGTGCCCCTGATGTTCATGCGGGATGCCGACGGCGGAGTTGCAGCACTGCTGGATCGATGTCCGCATCGATTTGCGCCGCTCTCTGCCGGTAAGGTCGCGGATGGTCGCGTCACCTGTGGTTATCACGGCTTGACGTTTGATGGGTCTGGTCAGTGTGTGCACAATCCGCATGGCGCGGTGACCAGCGCAATGAGGGTCGCTCGCTTTACGGTGGTGGAGCGCCATCTGGCGCTGTGGACATGGCTGGGTGCGCAAGAGTTGGCGGACCACGCGCGCATTCCGGATCTGTCCTATATCGATTCGACCCCGCCGTTGGCCCGCATCTTCGGCTATCTGCCGACCAAGGCCAATTACGAATTGCTGGCCGACAATATTTTGGATTTGAGCCACGCCGATTATCTGCATCCGGCGTCACTGGGCGGCATGATGACCTCGGCTAAAACGGCGAATCGAGTCGAGGGGGAGGAAGTCGTGGTTGAATGGGATGCCATCAACTGCGATCCGCCGGGCGCATTCAAAGCCGTAATCCCGCCACCGCTGAGGGGCGACATCTGGATTCAAGTGCGCTGGACGGCGCCTGCCGTCATGAGCCTGGCGACATTCGCAGCTCCCACCGGAACGCCGCGAACAGCGTCTGCCACGGCCGTTACCTTGCACAATATGACACCGGAAACTGCCGGCACGACGCATTATTTCTACTGCAGCACGCGGCCATATCTTACCGAGGATGCGGAATTCACGGAATTCTTACGTGGCGCGCTCGAGGTCGCGTTTTCGAAGGAAGACAAACCCATGCTGGAAAAGCAGCAGGCCCGAATCGGCGAGAATGACTTCTGGTCACTTTCCCCAGTATTGCTCTCGGTCGATGCCGCAGCGGTTCGAGCGCGTCGCAAACTCAAACAACTGATCGAGGCCGAGGCGACGTCTTAAGGATTTGCTTTAGAATCCGACGCCATGAAAAGAAAATCGGTGCGGCGCGCCAGCGCAGTCAAGGGAATCAGTCGGTTCGACGCCGGCGAACGCCGCCGCCGAACTCTGGCCGCCGCCGAAGATTTATTCCTCAAGAACGGATATGCCGGTACGTCGTTGAACGACATCATCCGTGTGTCCGGCGGCTCCAAAGCCACGTTGATCGAGCAGTTTGCTGGTAAAGCCGGGCTGTTCGCCGCGGTGCTGGAAAGTACCGCCGTCGAATTTGCAAAGAAACTGACGGCTTCCTCGACCGAGGAGCCGGAAGCCACCATGCGACGGTTTGGCGAAGCCATTTTGAGGTTTTATCTATGGCCCTCGGCGGTGCTGGCGTATCGAGGGGTCATTGCGGCAGGTCCTGATAACCCTGAAGTAGCGCGCGCATTCTACCTGCGCGCGCATGAACACATCGTTGCGCCCATTGCCCTTCAACTACGCGAGTGGCACGGCCGCGGGTTGCTCGTCGACGCGGATTTTCACACAGAAGCTGACCGATTCACCCATATGCTGCGCAGCGGCATCTACGAACAGCGGCTCCTTGGCGTGATCAAGCGCGCAAATGGGGCTCAGATATCCTTGCAGGTGAATGGGGCAGTGCGGATGTTTCTGCGGGGCCTGCGCCCGTAAACGCAGGCTCGCTGGACATCGATTTGCCGACGGTATAATGTCGCGATTAGTGTACCAGTGGTACATAAAATCAAAATGATAAGCGTGGAAGGCTGCACATGACGCGAACCCAACCGGAATCCGACATAGATTTGTTTTGCGACGATGTGTTGCGCGACCCATACCCTGCATATCGCGAAGTTCGCAATTTGGGCGCGGCCGTTTGGATGCGGCCCACCGGCATGTACGCGCTGTCCCGCTTTGACGATGTTCGCGAAGCGCTGCGCAATTGGGAGGTCTACTCCTCGGCGCACGGCGCCGCGATGAACCCTGAGATCAACGCCGCCATCGCCGGCAATACTCTTGGCAGCGATCCGCCCAGGCATCAGCAATTGCGTAATGTGCTGGTGCGTCCGCTGATGCCCGCCGCCATGCGGGAGGTCAACGCGTTGATCGAAAGCGAGGCAGAAAAAATCGTCTCGGCATTGGTCGAGGGCCCGAGCTTTGATGCCGCCGGCACACTGGCGCAGCATCTGCCGTTGACCGTCGTATCGCACCTTGTCGGTCTTCCTGAGGATGGACGTGAGCGCATGATCGAGTGGGGCAACGCCGCGTTCAACACGCTGGGCCCCTCGAACGAACGGGGATTGGCCGCGCGTCAGGTCGCCATGGGATTGATCGAATACGCCTTCACCAAAATCCGCCCCGACGTGCTCAAGCCTGGGAGTTGGGCGGCTCGCGCGTTCGAAGCAGCTGATCGCGGCGAGATCACCCTGCACGATGCTCGCGGGCTCATCCTGGACTATGTGGCGCCCAGTCTAGATACGACGATCTTCGCCATTTCCAATGCCATCTGGCTGTTTGCAACACACCCGGATCAATGGGATTTGCTGCGCCAGGACTTGTCGATGATGCCTGGCGCGATCAATGAAGTACTGCGCCTGGAATCACCGGTGCAGATCTTTTCCCGCTATGTCATGCGTGACGTGCAGGTCGATGGTGTGACCCTGCCGCAAGGGTCGCGTGCCATGGTGATGTACGGGTCAGCGAACCGTGACGAACGCAAATGGAGTGAGCCGGAGCGCTTTGATATCCGGCGTAAGGCTGCGGAGCAATTGGCATTTGGCCATGGCGAACATTTGTGCGTGGGGCTGCCGCTGGCACGCCTTGAAATGCGGGCCATCCTCGAAGCCCTGGCACGGCGAGTCAAGCGCTTCGAGATTCTGCGGGTGGAACGTGGTCTCAACAATACGTTACGTGGGATCAAGCACTTGGAGGTCGCGGCGCACCTTGCGTAATTCGGTGCAATTAGTCGGCTATAATACACTCCCTCGTATGCCGGCTTAGCACAGTGGTAGTGCAACGGTTTTGTAAACCGTAGGTCGGGGGTTCGAATCCCTCAGCCGGCAGATCCTAACAGTTCGCGATGAGTCGCGATTACCGTTTCGTACCCGTCTTCGCCTCCTGCGCTTCGTACGCATCCCATCCTTCGTTGATCAAATACGCGTAGATCGCTGCCGCATCGGACGGCTTCATGTCCGGGAACGGCG
>JANMXI010000226.1:0-6916 GCA_031394735.1 Pseudomonadota bacterium
GCCGAGCGCGACGGCCAGATTGCGGGCATCTTGCCGCTTGTTGAGGTCAAATCGCTGCTATTTGGCCATGCGTTGGTTTCGACTCCGTTTTGTGTATACGGAGGTACTCTCGCCATCGATGACGGCGCACATCTGGCGCTGCAGTCCGCCGCCTGCGATCTGGCCGGCCGACTCAATGTCGACTATCTGGAGATGCGCAATACGCGGCGACGAAATCCCGAGTGGCCTGGAAAGGATCTCTATTGCACTTTTCGCCGCGAGATCAATGCGGATGGTGAAAAGAACATGCTGGCGATTCCGCGCAAGCAACGCGCCATGGTTCGCAAAGGCATCCAAAAGCAATTGCGGGTCAAGATGGATACCAACTGCCGCGATTTGTACCGCCTGTACTCTGAGAGCCTGCGAAACCTGGGAACGCCCGTCTTCTCGTCTGCGTATTTCAACCTGCTGCGCGAAATCTTCAAGGACGATGTTGAAATATTGACGGTGTGTAACGGTGATGAATCCGTGGCCAGCGTGCTGAGCTTTCGATTTCGCGACGAAATACTCCCGTACTACGGCGGCGGTTCCAGCGCCGCTCGCTCGCTTGCGGCCAATGATTTCATGTATTGGCAGGTCATGGAGCGCGCGCGGGAGCAGGGTCTTAAATCGTTTGATTTTGGCCGGAGCAAGCGCAACACCGGTGCATTCGAATTCAAATGTCACTGGGGCTTCGAGCCGCAGCCTCTTTTCTACGAATATTTCCTCGTCAAGGCCAAGGAAATGCCGAACCTCAGTCCTGCGAATCCGAAGTACGGCGCGGGAATTCGGGCATGGCAACGCCTTCCGGTACCTGTCGCAAATCTGTTGGGGCGATTTCTAGCGCCCTACCTGGGCTGAACGCCGATGTGCGGAATCTACGGAATATTGGGAATTGAAGGGCCCGCTCGAACCGATCCCGCGGTTTTGGAGCGCATGGGAAATGCAATACGGCACCGCGGTCCGGACGATAGCGGAGCGTACAGCGATGACCGGATTCGCCTGGGTATGCGGCGTTTGTCCATCATCGACGTTTCCGGCGGGCATCAGCCCATTGCCAGCGAAGATGGCAACGTCGTCGTCGTTTGCAACGGCGAGATCTATAATTTTCAGGCGCTGCGCCGTGAATTGGAGATAGTAGGTCACCGTTTCAGCTCCCACAGCGACACCGAATGTATCGTGCATCTGTATGAACAGGAGGGAGACGCGTTTTTAAATCGATTGGAGGGCATGTTCGGGCTTGCGTTGTGGGACAAGCGAAGGCGCAGGCTGATTCTTGCGCGTGACGCACTGGGGATCAAGCCGTTGTACTACGGCACAGTCGGGTCAGAGCTGGTGTTTGCCTCCGAGGCGAAAGCGATGCTGTCGATGCCGGGCTTTCAGTGTGAAGTGGACCGGTCCTCTTTGACGCAGTTCCTCGCAGTCGGCTACGTCAGCGCGCCAAATTCGATGTTCGTCGGGTTGAATAAACTGGCGCCTGGCAGCGCTCTGTTTGTGGAAAACGGCAGCATGGAAATCCGACGGTTTTGGCGGCTGGATCCAGGCATTGTCGAAACGCGCAGCGAACGCGAGTGGACCGACGACATACGCAGTGAAATGGAGCGCAGCGTACGCGAGCAGATGATCAGCGACGTGCCGATCGGCGCGTTTTTGAGCGGCGGACTTGATTCCAGCAGTATCGTGGCGTTGATGTCGCGCAACAGCGATCAACCCGTGCGCACCTATTCGATCGGATTCTCTGGGTCCTCCGGAGCGGCTCTTTATAATGAACTGCCGTTCGCGCGGACGGTTGCCGAAGCCTGCGGCACGCAGCATCGGGAGATCGTGGTTCAGCCCGATGTGGCGGCACTTTTGCCGCATTTGATCTGGCACCTCGACGAGCCGATTGCCGACGCTGCATTCATCACCACGTTTCTGGTTTCAAAATTTGCACGCGAAGACGTGACGGTGATTCTTTCCGGCGTTGGCGGCGACGAACTGTTCGGCGGCTATCGCCGCTATCTCGATGAGCACTACCGCGGCATGTATCGCCGAGTGCCGAGATTGTTGCGACGAGGATTGATTGAGCCGGTTGCAAAGTGGTTGCCGAGTGATCGGCATGGACGGATGCTCAATGAGTTGCGCCTGTTGAAGGCTTTTGTGCAGGCTGACAGTTTGGAATTCTCAGATCGATATCGCCGCTATATGGAGGTGTTTACCGCCGAGCAACGCAATGCGTTGATCAGTGGTGCGCCGGGAGTATTCAACGACCGCATCGCCGAGGCCTTCGCAGTTGCCCGGTCGGGCGATGCATTGCGGCAGCTGATGGAGGTCGATCTGGCAACGCAGATGCCTGAAGACCTATTGATGCTGACGGATAAGATGAGCATGGCGGCTTCGTTGGAATGCCGCGTACCGTTGCTGGATCAGCGCTTGGTTCAATTGGCTGCCCAGATGCCGGGAAACCTCAAAATACGCAACGGCGAACTCAAGTATGCCATGAAGCGCGCCATGCGCGGCGTCGTTCCCGACAGCATCTTGAATCGAGAGAAGCGCGGGTTCGGTGCGCCGATCGGCGCCTGGTTCAAGAACGAATTGGCGCCGCTGCTTCGTCATATATTGTCGCGAGAATCCGTTCAGCGGCGAGGGTTGCTGAATTTCAATGCCGTGGAACAGATGATTCGTGAGCACGAACGCAGTCACGCGGACCGTACGGATCATCTGTTGAGCCTCCTGGTGCTCGAGATCTGGTGTCGGTTGTATCTGGACGGGGAGTCGCCGGCGGCGGTGACGGACGAGATCAAGCGGAGCATGGCGGCGTGAATATTTTGTTCATCTGCCATCGCGTGCCGTTTCCACCAAAAAGAGGTGGCAAGATCCGACCATTCAATGTAATCCGACATCTGAGCGCGAAGGGCCACCGAGTCTCGGTGGCGTCGCTGGCGCGAACTGCGCTGGAGTTGGAGGAGTCGCGGGGCCTCTCTGCATACTGTGACAGACAAATTGTAGAAGTCGTTCCAGACGCCTCCGCATGGGCAAGAATGCTGGGCAACGTGTTTTCTCGCCGGCCATCGAGCTTCGGCTATTTCTGGACGCCCACGCTTGCGCGCCGCATCCAGGAAGAGATCGACCATCATCCGCCGGACCTGATATTTACGCATTGTTCCTCAGTGGCTCCTTATGTCTCCAAGGTTCAGGGGCCGGCCAAGATTCTGGACTTCGGTGATGTTGACTCGCAGAAGTGGCGCGAGTACGTCACGAGCCGCGGATTCCCCATGGCCCCGGTATTCTGGCTCGAGGCTGTCAAATTGGAGCGGGCTGAACGTGCGCTCAGCACTCAGTTCGACCTTTGTACGTGTACGACCAGTGCGGAGCTTCGCTCGTTGCGAGAATTGGGTGTGAATGCGAAGTCGAATTGGTTTCCCAATGGAGTCGACACGGATTTCTTTGCCCCGCGGTCAAGCGCCTTCGATGCGCGTCAGATTGCCTTCGTCGGGCGCATGGATTACTACCCCAATCAGCAAGCCGTTCGTTGGTTTTGCGCAGAGGTCTGGCCGGCGTTGCGTCAGCGTATCCCCGAATTGCAGTTCATGGTGGTAGGCGCCGAACCGCCGTCCTTCATTCGTGCGTTGGGGAACCTTCCGGGTGTGACGATCACAGGATCGGTCCCCGACGTTCGTCCGTTTCTGGAGCGCGCGGCCCTTTCGGTCGCGCCATTGACCATTGCGCGGGGTACTCAAAATAAGATTCTCGAATCGATGGCGATGGGCACGCCGGTGATATGCAGCCGACAGGCTGTGGGCGGCGTGGATGCTGTTCCCGGCGAGCATTTGCTGGTTGCAAACGACACCAATGATTGGGTGACATTAGTGACCGACGTCCTGAACGACCCAGAACGACGACGTAGACTGTCGACTGCATCGCGGGCCAGAATTTTGAGCCATCATAGCTGGCCGGCGGCGATGAATCGCCTGGATGGAATGATTGACGAACTATGCAAGAGTAAACAGACAAAATGAAAATCAGCATTTTGGGACTCGGTTATGTCGGCGCGGTTTCGATGGCGTGTCTGGCACGTGACGGGCATGAGGTCGTTGGTGTGGACGTGGACCAATATAAGGTTGACCTGATTCGTTCCGGACGATCACCGATTGTCGAGGAGGGAATTCAGGACCTGACGCGGGATATGGTCGCGTCCGGCCGGATCGCGGTGAGCACTGATGCCGCAGCCGCGGTGCTTGCCACCGACCTTTCTTTCGTCTGCGTCGGCACGCCATCCAATCTCAACGGGAGTCAGGATCTGCGGGCCGTGACACGGGTGATGGAGACCGTCGGCGGCGCTCTTGCCATCAAGAACGGTTTTCATGTCATCGTGCTTCGGTCTACCGTGCAACCCGGCACGATGGACACGACCGTTCGCGCGCTGTTGGAGAAGTTCAGCGGCAAAAAGGCGGACGTGGATTTCGGTTTGTGCTTCCAACCGGAATTCTTGCGCGAAGGTACGTCGATCAAGGACTACGATAATCCGCCATTGACCATTGTCGGGACGCGTTCACAGCTTAGCGCCGAGATGCTGCGGGATTTGTTCGGCCATCTGCCCTGCGATTTTGTCGTGACCTCAATCGGGGTCGCAGAAATGCAAAAGTACGCATGCAATGCTTTCCATGCCGTTAAGATCACGTTTGCAAATGAAATCGGGCGGCTGTCGCAGGCAGTGGACGTCGATGGAAGAGAGGTCATGGAATTGATTTGTCGCGACCGACGCCTGAACATCTCGCCGGCGTATCTGCGGCCGGGATTCGCATTTGGCGGATCGTGTCTGCCGAAGGATCTGAGGGCAATCAACTACATCGGCAAGCAGCAGGATGTCACCGCGCCCATGCTGGGCGCAGTGTTGGGGAGCAATCGTGCGCACATCGATCATGTGATCGACAAGCTGACACGCTCGGGGATACGACGGATAGGGATGATCGGGCTCAGCTTCAAAACCGGTACGGATGACCTGCGTGAGAGTCCGCTGGTGACCGTGGCGGAACGATTGATCGGAAAGGGCTACGAGTTGCGAATCTACGATCCGGACGTAAGCATGTCGCGCCTGATTGGGGCGAACAAACGCTTCATTGAGCAGAGCATTCCCCACATCGGCAGCTTGCTCGTGGAGACTTGTGAGGCAGCCTTGACGCACGGCGAGGCAATTCTGGTCGGTATCGGAGGCAACAAGATCATCGAAGAGTTGCGACGTGGGCTGAATGAGACTCACCATGTAGTCGACGCGGTCGGCTTTGCGCCTCACGGCATGGCCTACGCAACTTACGCAGGGGCCTGTTGGTAGGCATGGTCGCAAGTGCGATGCCCGTGCCGTGGGTTTCGGCTCTGACCGCTCCTGCAACCGTTGAGGCCCCCGGCTCTGGGGCTCTTCAGGTGGCACAGGAGCGGTTTTCGCTGGGGAACATGCGGAAACCACCCCAGTGCGTGCATTATCGGTTCCTGGCGGCTTCCTGAGGCATTTGAATGTGCGGTATCACCGGAATATTCGATTCACGCGGACAGCGCGAGATAGATCGCGGGCTGCTGCGGCGGATGAACGCCTCCCAGTTGCACCGGGGTCCCGATGCTGGCGGTGAGCACCATGAGCCCGGCCTCGCGTTGGGGCATAGACGACTCTCAATCATCGATGTTGCGACCGGCCAGCAGCCGCTCTACAACGAAGATCAAAGCGTGGTGGTTACTTATAACGGTGAAATCTACAACTACCAGTCCCTGATACCAGAACTTCAGGCGCTCGGGCATCACTTCCATACGCGAAGTGATACCGAAGTCATCGTGCACGCTTGGGAGTCGTGGGGGGAGGCCTGCGTGGAGCGCTTCCGCGGCATGTTCGCCTTCGCTTTGTGGGACCGCAACCGCGAAACGCTGTTTCTGGCGCGCGATCGCCTAGGCGTCAAGCCCTTGCATTACGCGCTCCTAGCCGACGGCCAGTTGGTCTTCGGCTCCGAGATGAAGTCGCTGCTGCTGCATCCGAATTTGAGTCGCGAAATCGATCCGCTGGCGATCGAGGAATATTTTGCCCTAGGCTACGTGGCTGAACCGCGCAGCATTTTCAAGATGGTACGCAAACTTCCCTCCGCCCACACCTTGACGATCAGGCGTGGGCAGCCGATGCCCGAGCCGCGCAACTATTGGGATGTGCGATTTACTCTGGATTGCCAGACAACCGTCCCCGAGGCTTGCGAGGAATTGCGGCGTCGATTGGACGAATCGGTGCGGCTGCGAATGATTTCCGAGGTGCCGCTGGGCGCGTTCCTGTCCGGTGGCGTCGATTCGAGCGCGGTGGTGGCTACCATGGCCGGCATTTCCTCCTCGCCGGTAAACACCTGTTCGATCTCGTTCGACGACCCGGCGTTCGATGAGGCTCGGTATGCCCAGATGGTCGCCGACCAATACGGCACACGTCATTTCCTTGATCGCGTGCAAAGCGACGATTTTGCGCTCATCGATGAACTGGCCCGAATGTACGATGAGCCCTATGCGGATAGCTCTGCCATTCCCACCTACCGGGTGTGCCAGCTCGCGCGCAAGCATGTCACTGTGGCGTTGTCGGGCGATGGCGGCGATGAGACCTTTGGCGGTTATCGGCGCTATCGCTTCCATCTGCAGGAAGAGCGATTGCGAGCCATTCTGCCGCTGTCGGTTCGTCGACCGGTATTTGGAATGCTGGCCAGTCTTTACCCCAAGGCAGATTGGGCTCCACGCATGTTCCGCGCCAAATCCACCTTCCAGTCATTGGCGCGCGAATCCGTCGACGCGTACCTGCAAAGCGTCTCGAATATGCATGAGCCGATGCGACGGCAGCTTTTTTCCGCATCGCTGCGATCGCAACTCGGCGGATATCGGGTCAACGACGTGTTTGATCAACATG
>JANMXI010000227.1:0-4448 GCA_031394735.1 Pseudomonadota bacterium
GGCAAACCCGCAATCAGGCGCTTTCGCGCGCTGAAATACTTGCGTTGCGGGTTCTCGCTGAACGCCTCGAGCACGGCGAGGGCATGGCACAGTCAATTTCTATTTCAATCGCCGCTGCATGAGCGTTTGGCCTTCTTCGAAGGCCAAACGAGTTTGGGCTTCGCTTCTAAGAATCGGGTGGACGGTCAAACGTCAATCCGGATCTCACAAGACCCTCTCCAAACCTGGGGCCGAAGATTTCGTTTTCGCGTTCCATGATTCGGACGAGCTGGGTCCGAAAATGTTGAGCAGAATCTCCAAGCGTACGGGTTTGTCGCCGCACGACCTATAAGCTATAAGCAATGGTGTTAAGACCCCACCGCCACCGGCAACTTCACCATCACCCGATCGGCAGTCAACAAACGTAGCGTTTCCACTTGGCATTGCGCCAACAGAAGTCGATCGAACGGGTCAGTGTGTGGCGTACTGATATTGGCAACTGCCACCGCGTGAGGCACCGTAATGTTCAGGGTCTGAAAGCCGGCATCTGCGATCGCGGTTTCCAACTGCTCGAGTGACAGATCCAGTGTATATTTCCCTAATGCGGTCTTGATCGTGATCTCCCAAACACTGGCGCTGCTTACCCAGCAATCGTTGTCCGAATTCTCAAGCACATCGCGAGCCTTACGGGAGAGTCTAGGGCTGTCCGCAAGGGTCCAAAGCAACATGTGCGTGTCGAGTAATACTCTCATGGGTCGATATCCGCGCCGAATAGCGATTTGATCTGTGCGCCCGTCAGTGGCTTTGCGATGTCCTCCAGCAGCTCGCGGGAGAATTTTCCCTTGAGGCCACCAAATTTAATACCACGCTTTTTTGATAAACGAACCAATTCAACAACTGGTTTTCCCGCGCGAGCAATCAAGACTTTTTCGCCGGCTTCGGCTGCCTCAATGAGTTGTGACAAGGTGGTTTTCGCTTCGTGAATATTGACTTGACGCATGGCAGTGCCTAAGTAGCTAACTTAGCTAATGATAGACGATTTTGGCGGAACTGGCAATTTTCTTCCGTGTGTATTAGATAAGAAATGGAGCGACAAGGTGCTTGCCGGCTACCCGACGCGCGCCGTGCGTCCCGCGTTCAGTGCGCTCGATACGACCAGCACCTGCGCAGCGCTGGGTCTAAAAATCATCGACTGGCGGCTGCAGCTGCGCCGCATGCTGACCGAGCTGAAGGCGCGCGGTTGAGTCCCCTGACGAAGCGGGGTAGGCTCAAATCGTGAGCTTCGACCCTAACAATCTCCTGATCACGGGCGGCGCCGGCTTCATCGGCGCCAATTTCGTCCGTCACTGGCTGGCGCGTCCCGGATCGGGGAACGTTGTCGTGCTGGATGCGTTGACGTACGCCGGCAATCGCGACAGTTTGAGCGGAGTTGATCAGAATCCGCGCTTTGTCTTTGAGCAAGGCGACATCTGCGATTCAACGCGGGTGGAGGACCTGTTGCGCCGGCATCGCATCGATACGGTGGTGCATTTCGCCACCGAATCACATGTCGACCGGTCGATCCTGGGACCCGATGACTTCATCCGTACCAATGTGGTCGGCACCCACTCCCTGCTCAAGGCCGCCAAGAAGATCTGGCTCGATGCCGGTCAAGTTCCCACGCATCGTTTCCACCATGTTTCCACGGACGAGGTGTACGGTTCATTGCGGCCAGGCGACCCGGCATTCGAGGAAACCACGGCGTATTCGCCTAATTCGCCCTACTCGGCCAGCAAAGCGGCCTCCGATCACCTGGTGCGCGCCTATCGGGAGACCTATGGCTTGAGCACCACGCTCACCAACTGCTCGAACAACTACGGTCCGTACCAGTTTCCGGAAAAGCTCATTCCACTGATGATCATCAATATCCTCTCCGGCAAACCTCTCCCGGTCTACGGCGATGGGCTTCAGGTTCGGGATTGGCTGCATGTGAGTGATCATTGTGCAGCCATCGCGCTCGCCCTGACCCAGGGTGAACCGGGTGAGATTTACAACATTGGTGGGAATTGCGAGATCACCAATTTGGAACTTGTGGGCACTTTGTGCGCTCTGATGGACGAGGTGTTCGCGCGGCGGCCGGAGCTGCGCAGTGCATTTCCGGGGTCGCCGGCTGCTCGGGGAAGGAGATCGGCTGATCTGATCACGCATGTCGCTGACCGTCCCGGGCACGATCGGCGCTACGCCATCAATTATTCGAAGGCGAGGCGGGAACTGGGTTACGAGCCCTCGTTCGATCTGACGCGAGGACTGCGCGAAACGATCGACTGGTATCTGGACAAAGGGACGTGGTGGCAGGCGTTGCTGGGCAGGGATTACGCGGCGTGGTTGAAGAGCAATTACGCATTTCGGGGAGGGTGATTAGCCCATATCCGCAAGTGCGCAGGTTTGAATCCTGTTACCGTGCAAGGCTATGATGCGTAACTCATTGTCCCCCGGAGTTCTTTTGGGTTGTCCGTTGAAATGCTAAGTCAGTATCGTTGCAACGCGCGAGCGGTTGCCCTTCTGTGGCTTGGAACTGCCGGTCTGCTCGGTTCAGGCGCCCTGAATGCCCAGACCGTGACGCCAACCCAGGAACAGATTCAGATTTATAAGAGTCTCCCGAAGGATCAACAGGATGCCATTCTTCAGGGAACCATTGGCAAGTCCGGCGGTTCAGGAAAACAATCCGACCGCAAGGTGAAGATGCCCGACACGGTTACTCCTGGAGCGGGTGCCGAGGCGGATTCAAATCCAGCTCCGGTCGATGCACTCGGCCGCCCCATCAGAGAGAAGACTCGTGATGGTCGCAAGCTGCGAGTGCGCGATGAAAATCCGGAGCTGCGGCCCGAGGACACAGTGCTCATTGAGCTGCTGTCGAAAATCGAATACGCGAAACAGCAAAAACGCGAAGCTGATGCGCGAGCTGCCGACGCTCCCTTGCGCGAGAATTACAAGCCCGTCGATCGCAAACCTCCAGAAGACAAACGAACTGAAGATCAGAAAGTAAAGTCGGCTGAGTTGGAAAAGCGGATTGCGAAGTACAATCCCTATAAGCTGAATCGATTCGGCGTTGTGGAAATCCCCGGCCTCGAGTCCATTCCTCTCGCCGGCCTCACTGCAGATGAAGCTTCCGAACGACTGAGCGCAGTGCCCGAGCTTGCAGACTTTTTCGTGCGTGTCAGCTTGCTGCGTCTCGACAAGTTCGGTATTGAGGCGTTGAAGCCCTTCGGTTACGATTTGTTCGAGGGTTCCCCCAGTACGTTTGCCCCCGTAAACGATATCTCCGTGCCGGCCGACTATGTGGTCGGTCCAGGAGACACACTCGAAGTGCAGCTATATGGCAATGAGCCGGCGCTGTATTCCCTTTCGGTCAGTCGCGACGGCCGCGTCAATATTCCAAAACTAGGGCCGGTGTCGATCGGCGGGTTGTCATTCGAGCAAGCACGATCCACCCTTGAGCGGCGCGTCAAGCAGCAGCTTTTGGGAACTCAAGTTAGCGTATCGATGGGTGAGCTGAGGTCCATTCGCGTATTTGTGCTCGGTGAGGCGGAAAAGCCCGGATCCTATTCTGTCAGTGGATTGTCAACCATGACCAATGCGCTTTTCGTCAGCGGTGGAGCGAAAAAAATTGGGTCGTTGCGCAACATCCAGCTCAAGCGCAGCGGCAAGCTGGTTACCACGTTGGATTTATACGAATTGCTCCTGCGCGGTGATACGAGCAACGATCGAAAGCTGCTGCCCGGTGACGTGATTTTCATCCCCCCCGTTGGTGGCACCGTGTCGGTGGACGGCGAGGTACGTCGCCCTGCAATTTACGAGATCAAGTCAGAGAACACGGTTGCTCAGTTGATCGATCTTGCGGGCGGCCTCACGCCGGAGGCCGACAAGACTCGAGTCAATCTGGAGCGAATTTCGGAATCGCACCAGCGCGTCACGCAGACGGTGGATCTGGCTGCTGGGCCAACTCAGGATGTCGCGAACGGCGACAAGATACGAATCGCTGCCATTCGACCGACGCTGGAGAATTCGGTCACCGTTTCCGGCCATGTTTTTCGTCCTGGCTCCTTTGAATATCGCGATGGCATGCGGCTCTCCGACGCCCTCGGCAGCTTCGATGAATTGCGGCCCAATGCGGACCGACGTTACATCATGATCCGGCGTGAACTTCCACCGGAACGCAGGCTCCAGGTCGTGTCCGCCGATCTGGAACGTGCTTTGGCTCAACGCGGATCAGAAGCTGACGTGTTGTTGAAGCCGCGTGATGAGCTGTATGTCTTCGATTTGTCGAATGACCGCGAGCGGGTAATTGCACCGATCCTGGAAGACCTGGAATTTCAAGGCACCATCGATCAGCCGGCGCAGATCGTCAGTGTTGATGGTCGGGTGAAGGCTCCTGGCCGATATCCGCTCGAGCCCTCCATGAGGGTCAGTGATCTCATCCGCGCCGGGGG
>JANMXI010000228.1:0-2247 GCA_031394735.1 Pseudomonadota bacterium
CTGGTCGACGAACCAGAAGCCGGCATTGTGACGGGTAACCTGATGCTCGGGCCCGGGGTTGCCGAGACCGACGATGATGCGCAAAGGCCAGCCGTTCGAATTCATGTTGCCACCGCTTGCAAGAAAGAAGGGCCGCCCGCAAGGACGGCCCCACACTTTCCCAAGGCTTCGAGGTTATTTTTTGGCGTCTTTCTTGGCAGGCTCTGCCTTCTTGGCGTCATCCTTCTTGGCAGGCTCGGCCTTCTTCGCCGCATCGCCGCCGGCTGCCGCCGCAGCAGGTGCCGCAGCGCCTTCAGCAGGTGCCGCATCCGCCGCCACTGCCTCAGGTTCTTCAGCACGCGGGCTGTGAATCGCCACGACGGTTGCATCGCCCTTGGTCAGATCCAACAACTGCACGGTGTCAGGCACCTTGAGCTGCGACAAATGGATGCTCTCGTTCAAGGACAGACCAGAAATGTCCACCTCGATGAACTCAGGCAGATCGCGCGGCAAGCACGACACTTCAACCTCGGAACGCATGTGCGAGACGATGCCGCCCTGCGACTTGACGCCCGGCGCAATCGCCTCGCCCTTGAAGTGCAGCGGAATGCTGATACGGATCTTCTCGTTCTCTTCCACGCGTTGGAAGTCGATGTGCAGCACCGCGTTCTTGTACGGGTGACGTTGCACATCCTTGAGGATGGCAGCCTGGGTCTGCTCGCCGATCTTCAAGCTGATGATGGTGGAATAGAAGCGCTCGTTGTCGAGCATGATCAGCAGCTTCTGATGGCTGAGCGTCACCGCCCGGGCCTCCAGATGTCCGCCGTAAATAATCGCTGGGACTTTTCCTGCGTGACGCAGGCGGCGGCTCGCACCTTTGCCTTGCGTCTCGCGGAATTCCGCAACGAGTTCAAATGAGGTTTTCATGTACATCTCCAAATTAACACTCAAACACAGTGCGCACGTATCGCGACCAACTACGTGCGCACCGACCAATCAATCGCCCGCTTTCAATCGATATAAAGCGAGCTCACAGACTCTTCGTCACTGATGCGCCGCATGGTCTCCGCCAACAGACCCGCAACACTCAACTGCCGGATCTTCGCGCAGGCACGGCCCGCGGGTGAGAGCGGAATCGTGTCCGTCACCACCAGTTCATCCAGCACGGACTTGGAAATGCGCTCGATCGCCGTCCCCGACAGCACGGCATGCGTGATGTAGGCAACGACCCGAATGGCGCCTTCGTCCTTCAATGCCTGCGCGGCCTGGCACAACGTGCCGGCGGTATCCACCATGTCATCGATCAGCACGCACACCTTGCCGCTGACTTCGCCGATGATGTTCATCACCTTGGACTCGTTGGCCCGCGGACGGCGTTTGTCGATGATGGCAAGATCCGCATCATCCAGCCGCTTCGCCAACGCTCGCGCGCGCACCACACCGCCCACATCCGGCGACACGACGATCATGTTGTCGTGCTTCTGCTTCCAGGCATCGCCCAGCAGCACCGGCGATGCGTAGACGTTGTCGACCGGTATGTCGAAAAACCCTTGAATCTGATCGGCGTGCAGATCCACCGTCAGCAAGCGGTCAACCCCGGCGCTGGCGATCATGTTCGCCACCAGCTTGGCCGTGATCGCCACGCGCGTGGCGCGCGGCCGGCGGTCCTGGCGTGCATAACCGAAATACGGCACGACCGCGGTGATGCGAGCGGCCGAGGCACGGCGGCAAGCGTCAGTCATCACCAGCAATTCCATCAAATTGTCGTTGGCGGGCGGACTGGTGGGCTGCACGAGAAACACATCGCGGCCGCGCACGTTTTCCATGAGCTCGGCGCTGACTTCGCCGTCGCTGAAGCGTCCGACGTGAGCGCGACCCATGGGCACGCGCAACACACGGGTGATATCCTGCGCCAACGCCGGATTGGCATTGCCGGCGAATACCGCCATCGCGGAGCGATCGAGTTCATTACCGCGAGACATCAATGCCCCTGACTACAACGCACCTTCGAACTGGCTGGGGTGGAAGGATTCGAACCTCCGTATGGCGGGATCAAAACCCGCTGCCTTACCGCTTGGCGACACCCCAACATCCAAACCCACTCACACTTGCTCGCCTTGCGCGCGTCGATGCGCACGCAGCGGCGATTCGTTCAGTCCCCGAGCCACGAAGCCCGTCCATTCCGGCGGCATGCGCTGCAGAATCTCTTCGCCGCGAAACGCACTGTCGACCGGCAGAAAAATACAGGCGCCGGTGCCGGTCATCCGT
>JANMXI010000229.1:0-32625 GCA_031394735.1 Pseudomonadota bacterium
TGAACAAGTCCACGACCGGCTCACTGCTGGTGCCGAGTGAGTATCTGGAGATCGTCATCCGTCGGCGTTGAGGTTCCGCCCGCTTGCTGCGCACCATCCGTAATTTGTTTGATCGCCCGACAGCGTCGGGTGCGCGGCAGCGGGAACCTTGTCGACTCAATAGGCCTGGCGTGAGTGGAACACCACGGCGAGCGTCTTCAACAGAATGCGCAGATCCAGCCCCAGCGACCAGTTGTTGAGATATTCCAGGTCCAGCTCGATGCGCATCTGCATCTTGCCGACATTCTGAGTCTCGCCCCGTTGACCGTTGACCTGAGCAAGACCGGTGATGCCGGGTCGCACTTTGTGTCTTAGCATGTAGCCGCTGACCAGGCGCCGATAATATTCATTGTGGGCAACCGCATGCGGTCGCGGCCCGACCAGACTCATCGTTCCCTGCAGCACATTGAAAAGTTGTGGCAGCTCATCCAGCGAGGATCGTCGCAGCCATCGACCGAACGGTGTCACGCGCGGATCAGCGCGTGTCGCCTGCGCAATTGCACCATCCTCACACACCGTCATGGTGCGGAATTTGTAGACGACGATCTGGCGGCCGTCCAACCCATAGCGGCGCTGCCGAAACAGGACGGGCCCCGGCGAGGAGCGCCGAATGCCGATTGCAATAGCGAGCATCACCGGTGCAGTGAGCAGCACCGCCAGCGCCGACAGGACGATGTCGCTGGCCCGCTTGGACACGCCGGTCATGCCGCAAAATGGACTTTCACGAACGGCGAGCAACGGCAATCCACGCACCTCGCCAAATCGAGCCTGCATCAAATCAAAGGCCGACAGATCGGGGACCAGGTAAATCGAGGCCGTCGAGTCGCTCAGCTCTTCGAGCAGACGGCGAATACGCGATTGCGAGGAAATGGGCAGACAGAGGTAAATGACGTGCACCTGATTGCGGCGCGCGTATTCGGCGATGTCGCCGAACCGGCCCAACAGTCGGGCACGAACCGCGCGCGGCAGGCGATGGGTACGCCGGTCGTCGAAAAAGCCATCCACCGTCCCGAGCCACGGCTCGGCATTCAGACGTGATGCCAGCTCGCAGCCCACTTTGGTTGCGCCGACCACCACCAACCGGCGCCGCAGAGCGCCCTGTCGAAGCCGCCAGCGCGTGATCCGGCGCGCCAGGGACTGCGCGCCGGCAAACGCCAACGGGGTCAGGATGAACCACGCAATCAGAAGTTTATGCGAGTACGCGTTGGCAGCCTTCAAGAGGTACCCGACGGCCAGCAGCATGAGGACCACATAGCACCATTCGCAGGCAGCCTGGCGCAAATCATCCCACCAGGTGACCTGTGAATGCGCATGTTCGAAGCGTGGACGCGACACCAACTGCAACGACAGGACAAACGCCAACGCGGCCAGCGTGCCGACACTCGCCGTCAGCTTCTGGTGAAACACGGGCGCCAACGCCAACAGCACCCCGACGGCGAGACCGGGGTTCAAGTGGCGTCGGATCAATGCAATCCACGGCGATTCACCCGCACCCTCGCGCATCCAAGTGTGTGGGTAGGCAAGGAGCGGTGCGCGTCGCGCAGGTCGGGCAGAATGCACAGGCGCTTCCGCCCGATTCAATTCGGCAATCATTCTTTTACTCGCTAGGGTTCCGTGCGGCGGGCGCTATTCTAACGTCAAGAAAACAACGCAACATTCTGATTTTGTTGATTACATAATGCGATTCTCGCTTTTCAATTGTGCCTTACGGATCGGCCGCTTACGCCTTGCGCGCCAAGCGGCCGATTGACATATGAGTGTTGCTAAACCCCGACGACTGATTTAGCTGGCCTTGGCAATCTGCCATACGAAGACATTGTTATCCCCGCCCCGTCTGCCCCAAACTACCTGGCGATGGTGACACTCAACCCTGGCGCTCCAGTACTGCCCCAAAACCAACGTTACGGAAACTCGCCCTTCATCATCGGCGTCTCCGGCCATCGCGACCTGGATCCCACCGATGTCGCCAGCCTGCACGCCGCAGTCAGCGACTTCGTGGGCCAGTTGAAGCAATGGCTGGGGGCCACCGAACTGCGGATCATCGTGGGCATGGCAGACGGTGCCGATCTGTTGGTCGCACAGGCGGCACTGGATCAGGGGATCGGGGTCGAAGCCGTGCTACCCATGCCGCTGGCGCGATATGCCTCGGACTTCGAACCCGAGGCATTGGCGGTGCTGACGAATCTGCTGAAAAGGCCGGACGTTCGCTGCGTGGAATTGTCGCCCCCGGTCAGTGCGCATCCCGGCTACGGCAGCGTCGATGGGCCCGAGCGCGACGCCATGTACGAAAACCTTGCGCTCACCTTGATCCGCCGCAGCAGCATTCTGCTGGCGCTGTGGGACGGCAATCCGTCGCGGATGCCGGGCGGCACGGCCGACACGGTGCTGCGCTATCTCGGGCTGCGCACGGAAGCCGATCCGGATGCGGTGGCCATTCAATTCATCGACGCAGCCGCCGACATGGATAGCGCTGACGGATTGGTGTACTGGGTACCCGCGGCGCGATTGAGCAGCGACCTTGCTGCACACGCAGGCCTGCCCTGCTTTCTGCGCGGTTCCGGCGACACCGTGATCGAGATGCAACGGGCGATGCCGGCGCGTTTGACGCAACAACTCGCGGCGTTGGATCACTACAACCGTGAATTTCAAGACCTCGTCAATCAGGGGGGACTGGGTCCTCGCGATTCCCTCATGCGTGCGCTCCCGCCCGCTGTGCCCTTGCACGACAAGCTGATGCTGGAGGACATCGATGCGCAGTACGGCAAGGCCGATTCACTGGCGGTGCATTTTCAGACGCGTTCGGATCGTTTGTTCACGCTGTTCGGGGTCATGGCCTTTGCCATGGGTCTGGCGTACCTGATCTACCACAACTTGACCGAATCACGCGTATTGCTGGTCGCCTACCTGATCGTTCTTCTGTCCAGCCTCGGCGTCTATCACGTCCTGCGCGGCAAACATTGGTTTGCCAAGCACCTGACCTATCGGGCCATCGCCGAAACCATGCGCGTGAAGTTCTATCTGCGGCTGGCCGGCGTGGACCACCGCGTGGATGCCAATGATGTGTTGTCGCTGTCAGGCATCGATCGCTTCAAGGGTTTCGGCTGGATCAGCTATGTCATGCGGACCATCGAGCCCGCCGACGTCCACGCAATCACGCCGCGCGCTGAAGAACTGGCGCGCCTGCATTTCGTCGAAGAAGCCTGGATCGACAATCAACACCGCTATTTCACCGTGAAGGTGGCATCGCTGGGCCGCAGCAGCGGCCGCATCAAGCGGCTGCGCAATGCGCTGTTCGTGGTCATCCTGGTGGTGATCGTGACGCTGTTCTTGTTCGGCGAAACACTGCATCACCGCGAAATCGGCATGGGCATTTCCTTGAAGGCCACGCTGACCTTCTTCATGGGCTTTTTCGCCGTGTTGCTCGGTGCTTGGGAGTTGCATCAGAACAATATGGCGACGCGTGAACTGCTGTGGCAGTACCAGAACCAGCTCGGCCATTTCAGCCGCGCACGGACCGAGTTGGGGCGAATGGCCTCGCTGGCGCGCCGCGATGAAGTGCTGGTGCAGTTGGGGAAGGACTCCCTGATGGAAAGCTATCTGTGGACCATTCACCGCTATCACCGCGAACATGAGCCGCCGGCGAGCACCTGAACTTGTCGTAACGCTTAAGGCGGCGGTCCGGCGTCGTCGCCCAACGTCGATTCCACGACAGTACGGAACGCCTGCTCGCTCCAATCCTCGGCGCCCTCGCACGCAATGGCGATCATCTCGGCCTGATCGATGGTGATGTCGGGAATCGTATGACACCGCACCACAGTGCCGTCGCTGGCCACGAACCGCGCCGTAAACGCCTCGTCTTCATACGCACGCGTGGTGATCGGCTGGCGCTCCGCCAGGACCTTGGCGAGTTCCTCGGCGTTGGGAATCGGCGCCAGAAATTGCACCATTGCGGCCTGATCATCCAGGTGTGCCTGCGAGGAGACGATGATGGCTTTCATGGCGCTTGAACCTTCTTAGGAACCCAAGTGTAGTCGGGTTACCGTCGATCCGGTACTGGCGCTCGATGCTCTGACTACTTAACCGCAGGCTTCCTGCTCCACTTGCCGTCGTTCCTGCACGGCGCACTCCGCCCGTCCTTCGAAACTGCAAATCACGCCCTGCCCTCCCCGCGCGCAGGTCCAGCGATCGGCGATCGCCGATGACGATTCGTACTTGAACAAGGATCCTGCGCCAAAGCCGCGGCACAGCCGTTCGGCCTCCGACTTTGCTTCGGCTAGCGCTTGCGTCTTTGCGGTCGGCTCATTCACTGCTGACCGCTCCGAGGACTGAAACAACGCAAGCGAGCGGGTTGCCGGAGTCCAAGTATCGATGTGGGAGATTTTGCGAGCCGTCAGCAGGTCGGCCGCCTGACTCCGATAGGCGCCGGTGGGAAAATGCGCGATATGCTCACGCAATGCCGGACAGCTACCCGGCGCTTTCGAATCCCACGCCAGGCGCTCCTCCCGGTTGGGTCGATTGCCCACACCCACCGTCCCGCACGCATCCGACAGCGCCGGCTGAGGTCCGGGAATGGTGCAAACATGCGAGGTCACACCGAAGATGTTGAATGCAAACAGCGCGAGAATGCCAAGACCGGCGCCGGAAGCGCTGCCCCACATCAGACGTCGCGCAATTCTTCGGGTCGGGCCACGCGGCGCCGGGATCGGCGTATTGGCAAGCTTGGCGCGCACGGTCGCGACCAGATCCTGGAAGTAGGGATCGCTGCTGTCGCTACGCCACCGAGTCAGATCGATGGCCTGAATCTCGCCGAAGCCGAGCGGCAGCTCACTAAGCGAGTCGATCAACACCGGCACCAACAGGTTGCGACTCAATCCGCGTCGCGCCTCTTCGCGCACGTAGCCGCCGTCGGAACCTGCGCTGTGCGCCGACCAGAGGACCACGACGCAACCCGCATCTTGCAGCTTGCTTTCGATATTCGAATGCCAGCTTTCGCCACCGGGCAGACCACGGTCCCACCAGACATCCAGACCCGCGCTTTCCAGCGCGCGCGCGATGCGCCCGACACGAACTTCATCTTCGCGTTTATACGACAGGAAAACATGACTCATGGCGCAGACCCCGAAGTTTCCCGGCGGTGAACTTCCTCCAACCATCCACGGTCGGATGGCCACACTATCCGCCGGGCTTCCATGGCCTTTACCTGCGTGCCGAAGTCCGCCCACGAGATCTTCGAGCCCGGCACGTCGACCAGCGCGCGCATGACCTCCGCGACGGCACGTTCCGTCGACGAACTGCCCGCATGCAGGGCCGCCATCCGACGGCGAATTTCCAGGCAATGCTCGAGCGACTTCAAGGCGGCCACGGCGTCGCCCTGCTTCAGCAGCAGCTTGCCAAGACCCAACTCGCCGAGGGCGATGTCATTTTGAATATCGCTCGCATCGGCATCTTTGGTGGCAAGCGCCCGGTCCAACGCGAGACCCTCTTCGTACGCCTTGCGAGCGCCGCTCGGGTCCGAGGTTGCGGCTAATGTCGCGCCGAGACCGTACAGCGCGCTTGCCTGAAATTGACGCGATGTCGCGTCGGTCGCATCAGCGGCGGAGAGGTTGCGCAGTATCGCCACGCTTTCCGTTGCCGATTGCCTCGCGCCGTCAAAATCCTGTTTGAGAAGTTTCAGATTGGCCACATCCGCGAGGCCGGTGCCGACATCTTGCCGGACATCGAGCGCCGCGGACGATGAGCGGGCCAGATCGCGGGAAATCTGCAACGCACGCTCATAGGATTTCAACGATCCCTCAAAGTCACCGTCGATTCGCTGCAGGAAAGCCGTCTTGTTGTAGCCGTATGAAAGGTCACGCCGCAGGATCGCATTGCCGGGGTCTGCTGCGGTCAGTCGCGTGGCAATCGCCACGATCTCGGCATTGGATTTTTGCGCTTCGGCGAAAGAGCCCAGGCTCACCAGCACGTCGCTCAACCACATCTGCGAGACGGAAATCTGCCGCTGATGCACGATGTTCTCCGGGTCCTCGGCGGCCATCCGCCGCAGGATTGTCAAAGTTTCCTCCAAGGCGGTGCGCGCGCCGGCCAGATCGCCGCGCTGGATGAGCACGTCGGACAAGTGCAGAAGATCGCCGCACAATGCCCGTCTGACGCGCAAACTGTCGGGATCTGCCGCAGCGCGCTTGCGCGCAATCGAGATCTCCTCGGCATAGGATTTCTCAGCGGTCGCAAGGTCGCCTTGACGCCGCGCAACTTCTCCGAAGGTGATTAGCGCATGCGAGAACGTGAACTCCAGTTCAACGTTCTTGGGGTCCGCTGCGGACAGGCGTCGGCTGATCCGCAGCGATTGCTCCGCCGCGGCTCGTGCGCCGGCAAGATCGCCCATCGCAAGCAGCACATCGCTGAGCTCGGAGAATCCGAGCGCGCGGTCCACGTCATCCCGAGCTGCAGCGGCGAGCGACTCGACTGCCTTGCGCGCATCGGAGAGCCGCCCTGCGTCCTGATACAGACGGTCAAGCTCGAGCCAATCCAAGAAAACCCCGGGATCGAGTTGAACGACCTCCTCGAAGCGCAGAATGACGGCGGCAGTGGTCAGCTTGCCGCGCGTTTTGGCTTCGAGCGCAAGACGGGCAATTCGACGCGCGTCGGCGGCATCTTCGAGTTTGGCTTGCGCCTGTCGCATGCGTTCGTTGGTGGAGCGCAGCTTGTCGAGAATCGCAATGGCGCCCACTTCATCGCCGGCATTGAATCGCTCCAACGCTTTGGCGCCGTCGGGAGTCGAGGCGATGTCGTTGACGGCATTGCGAAATACCGCGATCTGCGCAGCGTATTCTCGATCCCGCTGCGCGAGTTCAGCTACAAAGGATTCCTGCGCCGCGATCATCTCGGCACGATGGCGGCCGTCACCGGCCTTGAGTTCCGCGGCGAGAACCTTGATTCGTTCCTGCTGCCGGCGTAGTCGTTCATCCGCGGACTTCGCCACTGCAGCTTGGGTGGCGGAGGCCGCATAGAGAACCGCGGCAATTTCGGCATGCGCATCGAGGGTGACGGCGCCGGCATCGGTCGCAGCGCCGCTCGATCGAGGCACCAGGACGAACAAGCCTAGCAGGATCGCAACGACCGACCCGTGCGCTGTCCGGCAGCGCATGACCGCCGAAGCGCTTGTCGCGGAACGAATCGCGCAAGGTGACATGGGGCCGATGCTACACGTTCACTTTGGCCTGCACATCCGGGATGACGGTGGCGACAAGCCTGCAACCGGATCAGCGCAGCATCGAACCCACAGCGACTTCATCAACCACGTTCGTGGTGTCGCGCATCGATCTCGAACGGGGCCCGCTCATAGCCATCGGTGGCGATCTGCAGCAGATACTGCTCGAGAAACGCCGCAATCGACCCTGCCGTCTCGTACTGGTGGACATGGCGCAGCTCATGCGACAAGAGCCGATCACGTGCCTTGCCGGCACGAATATAGATGCCGTGACCAAACGTCATGCCGTCGGTCTGTGGGCCGATGAGCCCCGCTTCGAGAGCCGCCGATTGAAGCTCGGGCTCTGAGGGCTGTGGAAGTTCAACGATCAACACCACCCGAACGCGTTCGATGTCACTCACTCCGACGAGGCCGGCGACTTTGCGTTCATGAGCGTTGAGTGGTCGGCCGGTATCTAGAATTCGCTGCTCTTGGGATTGTGCCCAGAGAATTGCCGGCGGAAGGAGCGTGGAAAGGTTGTCGAGCAGTGCGGTCATTCAAGGATTCCATTGATGGCCGGCGCGATGATCGGGTCAGCGTAGGTTCATCGCGTTCGTCGAGCCGAGACAGAAGACAATCCACATCAAAAACTCATTATAAGCTATTGATGTTATTCGTGTTGATGCACTCACACCCACCACTCGGGACCTGATTGCACCACGACACTAATGTAGGCTTTAGTGACGATGGACGCCAGGCAATCAAAGACTCCGTAAAATTTCCGAATCTGGCGAACTCAGGCGAATTGCGCTGATACGAGATCGGTCGTAGACTTCAATACACATACGATGTGTATTGGAATGACTATGAAGCAAGCGCGAAAAACAAGCGGTGAACGTACGAATATCGTTCTCGACGCAAAACTCGTCGAGCGGGTCAAGCGACTCGCGAAAGTCAAAACGACTCGTGACGCGGTTCATGTCGCACTCGAACATTACGTGCGTAGTCGCGATTACTCGGGAGTTCTGGAATTGCGCGGCACCGGCGGCGTTTTAGAGGACTACGATCCCAAGGCCGCAAGCCCGACTCGGTGACGCGACATGCTCGTCGACTCCTCGGTGTGGATCGCCTACCTTCGAGGCGACAAGCTCGTCGAGGTTGCGATGCTGATCGACGCTCTAAAAAAAGGCCAGCCGATCTGGCTCGCGCCGCCGATCCTTCAGGAAGTACTTCAAGGCGCGGAAAATCCCGATCGATTCAATCGCTGGAATCGGGTGCTCGGCGAGCTTCCAATGGTCATCGCGCCCGACCCGCGGGACGCAGCCCGCAGCGCAGCGTATTTGTACGCCCGATGTCGCTGGGCGGGCGTGACTCCCCGTTCCGCAAATGCCTGCCTGATAGCGACGCACGCCATTTCAGCCAGCATGCCGCTGCTGCATCGGGATCGGGACTTTGATTTGATTGGCGGTGTTGAGCCGAAACTCAGGCTCGTCGTCGTGGATTGATGGCCCGTCGAGGAACACATCAGCCAACGCAACCCCCCGTCAGGGCTAAGTCGCTGATTTAATTGGGCGCGATTCGTAATCATAACTACCTGAATTTCCACGAGATTTTCTTTGATCACCGCCGCAAGCCCTCCCGCCTATGGCCGGTTGACAGGCTATAGCTTTTAATATCTAGTTTATTGACAAGGTATAACTACTTATTTATAGTGTTTTTGAAAATCCATAGCTACTCGGAAGACACCATGCTACGTTCCTTGCCCTTACAGCAGCTAGATAAGACGCTCAGCCCATGGCGCTCTCTGCCACGCTCCCGGCCGAGCGGCGGCTGGCTTCGCGCGGTACGACAGGCATTGGGCATGACCACACGTCAGCTCGCCAAGGCCGTAGGGGTCACCCAAGCCGCGGTCGTGGACGCCGAGCGAACCGAAGCCAAAGGCGATATCTCCCTCACGACATTGCAACGATACGCCGCGGCGCTCGGTTGCGAGTTGACCTATGCGCTGGTACCCAAACGTCCGCTTCAGGAAGTGGTGGAGGAACGGGCTGAGCGAATCGCGCGCGACGAGGTCTCGCGCGTGAAACACTCGATGGCACTGGAAGATCAGTCAACTGGTGGGGAGCACTTGGAGCGCGAAATCGCGGAGCTGCGTAGGAAGCTCATGGAAGGTAAACGCTCACGGCTGTGGCAATGAGATTTGAGTATGCGCCTGGCGCCACGCCCATTGACCTGGACGATGCCAAAGGGCTTATCCCCGCTCATCTCACATTGCAGCGTGAGCTCAACGAGTACGAGGAATCAAACATTCTCGAGGCGACCGAATGGCTATTCGCGCGCCGCCGCGGCGACCCACTGGATGAGCGCTTCATTCATGTCGTGCACGGCCGCATGTTCAATCAGACTTGGAAATGGGCGGGAAAGTCGCGCCGCACGGATAAGAATATAGGCGTGTCCTGGTTCGAAATTCCGGTGCGGCTACGCCAAATGCTCGGCGACGTTCGCGCACAGATTGAGCATCAAGCCTACTCGCCTGTAGAGATTGCTGCCCGCTACCATCATCGCCTTGTCGCCATTCATGTGTTCCCGAACGGCAACGGTCGACACGCCCGCCTTATGGCGGATTTGCTTCTAACAGAACTCGCGGGACAGCGGTTTGAATGGGGCCGCGGCTCGCTGCTCGCTGCAAACGAACTGCGTGCGCGTTACATCGCTGCACTCCAGGCGGCAGATGCTGGCGTCTGTCAGCCCCTTCTAGATTTTTTGGACAACGCGTGACTTCCCTACGCAAACTCGCTGGATTACCAAAACGGAAAAAATTGTTATAAATCCACGAGTTCGAATTGGTAGCGGGGGTAGGATTTGAACCTACGACCTTCGGGTTATGAGCCCGACGAGCTGCCAGACTGCTCCACCCCGCACCGGTTTCGAGCCCGGCATTGTACTGACAAAGGCATTTAAAGCAAGCCGCAACAGTTTTCGGCGCGCGCGACGCAAACTTCTACCGGCGCCGCGACTTTTGCTAGTGAAAAACCCGCTGACAAAGATTCAGCAAAGCCGCCGGCGCCACGCCCAAAGCAAGGACGGCGAGCGAATTGACGCTAAGCACGGCACGCACCAAGCCCGACCCGCCGATGGGTGCCGAATCCAGCGGTTCGTCGAAATACATCATCTTGATCATGCGCAGGTAATAGAACGCGCCGACCACGGAGAACAGCACGGCGACGATGGCGACCCACAGGAGGTCAACGCCCAAGACCGCCTGAATCACGCCCAGCTTGGCCCAGAAGCCGACGAACGGTGGCACCCCTGCCATGCTGAACATGAGCATCGCCATCATGCTGGCGAACCAGGGGCTGCGCGTATTGAGGCCTTTGAAATCCTCGAGCCGGTCAGACTCGAACCCTTGACGTGACAGCAGCAGGATCATGCCGAAGGCGCCGCTTGTCATGATCACGTAGGCGATGGTGTAGAACAGCGAGGCCTGATAGCCGCCGGGTGTCCCCGACAGAATGCCCATGAGCAGAAAGCCCACGTGCGAGATGGTCGAATACGCGAGCATGCGCTTCAGATTCGTCTGCATGATGGCCACGAGATTGCCGATGACCATGGACAACACCGCGAGCACGGTGAGCATCTGCGACCAGTCGTGTTGCGCATATCCTAGCCCATCGGCCAACAGACGCATGATCAATGCGAGCGAGCCGATCATGGACGCAGAGCCGATGTACAGCGTCACGCTGGTGGGCGCGCCTTGGTACACATCCGGAATCCACATGTGAAACGGCACGGCGCCGAACTTGAAGCCGACGCCGACGATGAGGAAGGACAGCCCGAACAACAGACCGATATTGCCGGCGGCGCCGCCGTGCAGAGCCTGAGCAATTTGGCCCAGGTCCAGACTCCCGGTCACGCCGTACACAATCGACATGCCGTACAGCAAGGTGCCGGAGGACAAGGCGCTGAGCACGAAATATTTCATCGCAGACTCCGCCGCGACGCCCGAGTCGCGATCGAACGCGACCATGGCGTACAGGCTCAAGGAGAGCAGTTCGAGGCCGAGGTAGACGGTGATCAGATTGGCGGCCGATGCGAGCACGAGGATGCCCAGCGTGGCGAACAGGCCCAGCACGTAGTATTCGCCCTTGAAGAGGGAGCGGTGTCGCAGGTACTCGCCCGAGTACACGAACGCCACAGCAACGATGATCAGCGTCACCACCTTCAGGACCTGCGCCAGCGGATCCAGCACGAACATGTCGCTCAGCGCGAGCGTATGCGTGGTCCAAGGCTGCATCATCACCAGGGCGGCGCTGATCAACACCGTGAGGATGGACAGCGTGCTGGTGATGGAACGATTCGCCTGGGAGACGAACAGGTCCAGCATCAGAATCAGACAGGCGGCCGTGCCGAGGAAAACTTCCGGCAGCAGCAGCACGAGCCCGGCGTTGAAATCAGCAGCGTTGAAGGAATTCATACAGGCCTACGGCACTAGCTTTACGGTCAGCAATTGCTGAACCAGATGTTGGGTGGAGCTTTGCATGACCTCGAGCAGTGGCGCGGGCCACAGCCCGACCACCAGCACGGCCGCGGCCAAAATACCCAAGACCAGGAATTCGCGGCTGTTCAAGTCCTTCATCTCGGCCACGTGGTCATTGGCGACCGTGCCGAAGATGACGCGCTTGATCAGCCACAGCGTGTATGCCGCGCCCAGCACCAGCGTGGTGGCGGCGAAGAACGCGTACCAAGGGTTGGCTTTGAATGCCGCAAGAATAACCAGGAATTCGCCGACGAAACCGGAAGTGCCCGGCAGGCCGGCATTGGCCATGGCGAACAGCACCATGAAGGCGGCGAAGTGCGGCATCGTGTTGATGACACCGCCGTAGGCACTGATCTCACGGCTGTGCACGCGGTCGTACATGACGCCCACGCACAAAAACATGGCCCCGGACACGAGCCCGTGCGAAATCATCTGCACCACTGCCCCGTCCAACCCCAGCGCGATGCCGGCCGTGTGCCCGGTATTGGCGAGGATGGTGTAGCCGATGAAGGCACCCAAGGTCACGAAACCCATGTGCGCGATCGAGGAGTACGCGATCAGCTTCTTCATGTCCTGCTGTACCAGCGCAACGAAGCCGATGTACACCACAGCGATCAGTGACAGACCGATGATGAGCCAGTCGAGCGTGCGGCTGGCATCCGGTGCGATGGGCAGCGAGAAGCGCAGAAAGCCATACCCACCCATCTTCAACATGATGGCCGCCAATACGACGGAGCCGCCGGTCGGCGCCTCGACGTGCGCATCGGGCAACCACGTATGCACCGGCCACATCGGCACCTTGACGGCGAACGCGGCGAAGAACGCCAGAAAGATGAATATCTGTTCGTGCAAGGTCAACGGCAGGCGCTGGAACACGGCGATCTCATAGCTGCCGCATTTCAAATACAGATAGATGAGCGCCACCAGCATCAGCACCGAACCCAGGAAGGTATACAAAAAGAACTTGATGGTGGCGTAAACGCGCCGCGCGCCGCCCCACACGCCGATGATGATGAACATCGGGATCAGCATGGCTTCCCACAGCGAGTAGAACAGCAAGCCGTCGAGCGCGGCGAACACGCCGATCATCAATCCTTCGAGGATGAGAAAGGCCGCAAAATACTGCGAGACACGCTTTTCGATGCTGGTCCAGCCGGCGATGACGATCAGCACCGTGGTGAACGTGGTCAGTAGAATCAGCGGCATGGCGATGCCATCGACGCCGAGGTGGTACTGGGCATTCAGCATCGGAATCCATGGCGCCCGCTCCACGAATTGCATGTCCGCAGTTCCCGTCTTGAAACCGGTGAACAGCGGAATGCTCAGAACGAACGTGATGATCGAGGTACCCAACGCGACCCAGCGAGCTGCGGCCGCGCGACTCTCACCCATCGCCAATGTCGCAACGCCGCCGGCGATAGGCAGCCAAATCAACCAACTCAGCATGTTTGAGCTCATGTTCATCAGCGCCACAGCAGCCACATCAGCAGCGAAGCCAGGCCGAGAATCATCGCGAAGGCATAGTGGTACAAATAGCCGGATTGGGCGTAGCGCATGACGGAGGCGACCCAATTGATGCCGCGGGCACTGCCATTGACCAACGCGCCGTCGATCAATGCCTGATCACCGCCCTTCCACAGTGCGCCGCCCAGGAGTCTTGCGCCGGCGGACAGCACGTTCTCATTGAACCAGTCGAAGCCGTACTTTCGCACCAGCACGCCATGCAGCCAGGACAGGGATTTCTCGCACTGATCCGCCCACTTTGGCTTCTTCAAGAAGAAGACATAGGCGGTAAGCACACCGGCGCCGGCCAGCCACAATGCAGGAGACGCGAAGGCGTGCAGAACGAAATCCAACGACCCGTGGAACTCGTGCCCCACTTCTTCGAGCACGTCGTGCGCCGGCGCCACCTTGATGGCGCCTTCAAAAAACTTGCCGAACAGCATGGGCTGGATCGTGAACCAGCCGATGACGGCGGAGGGAATGGCGAGCAGCACCAGCGGCACCGTGACCACCCAGGGACTCTCATGCAGATGCTCCTGGGTGTGGTGATCCATGCGCTCCTTGCCCTCGAAGGTCATGAAGAACATGCGGAAACTGTACAAGGCGGTGATGAAGACACCGCTCAATACGCAGAAATAGGCATAACCGGCGCCGGGCAGATGCGAGGCGCGCACCGCTTCGATCAGCGCATCCTTGGAAAAGAAACCCGAGGTGCCGGGGAAGCCGATCAGCGCCAGATTGCCGACCAGGCAAGTCCAATACGTAATCGGCAGATATTTCTTCAACCCGCCCATCTTTCGCATGTCTTGTTCATGGTGCATCGCCATGATCACCGACCCGGCCGCGAGGAACAGCAGCGCCTTGAAGAAGGCATGCGTCATCAGATGAAAAATACCGGAGGCGTAGGCCGACACGCCGAGCGCTACCGTCATGTACCCCAGCTGCGACAACGTCGAGTAGGCGACGACACGCTTGATGTCGTTGTTGACGATCCCGAGCAGGCCCATGAAGAACGCGGTGGTGGAACCGATGATGAGCACCGTCGACAGCGCAGTCTCCGACAGTTCGAACAGCGGCGACATTCGCGCCACCATGAAGATACCGGCCGTGACCATGGTGGCCGCGTGGATCAACGCCGAGATCGGCGTCGGGCCTTCCATGGAATCCGGCAACCACACATGCAACGGCACCTGCGCCGACTTGCCCATGGCGCCGACGAACAGACAGATGCAGGTGAAGGTGATGGCGGACCAGGTGAGGGTCTGGCTGAGATGAATGTGTGCCCCGACGATGGCGTCAGCCTTGGCAAACACGGTGACGTAATCCAGCGACCCGGTGAAATGTGCCACGGCAGCAATGCCCAACACGAATCCGAAGTCGCCGACCCGGTTGACCAGAAAGGCTTTGAAATTGGCGAAGATCGCCGTCGGCCGCGTATACCAGAAACCGATCAGCAGGTAGGACACGAGACCCACCGCTTCCCAGCCGAAGAACAGCTGCATGAAGTTGTTGGACATCACCAGCATCAGCATGGCGAAGGTGAACAGCGAGATGTAGCTGAAGAAACGCTGGTAGCCCGAATCCTCCTGCATGTAGCCGATGGTATAGACGTGCACCATGAGCGAGACGAAGGTGACCACCACCATCATCATGGCGGAGAGGTGGTCGATCAGGAACCCGACCTCCATGCGCAGTCCGTCGCTGACCAGCCAGGTGTAGACCGGCGCATTGAACGTCGCCATGCCATCCACCAGGAACAGCTTCATCACGTACAGTGACAGCGCGCACGACAGCCCGACACCGGCGATAGTGATGCAGTGCGCGCCGACCCGGCCGATGGTCTTGCCGGCGAGGCCCGCCACGATGGCCGCCACCAGGGGCGCCAACGCAATCGTGAGGTAAACGGATTCCATCGCTTGTTCTTTCAACCTATCCCTTCAATGTGTCCAGGTCTTCGACGTTGATGCTGCGCCGTTCACGGAACAGCACCACGAGAATCGCCAGGCCGATCGCCGCCTCCGCCGCGGCCACCGTCAAAATGAAAAACACAAAAATCTGCCCGTCGATGTTGCCGAGGAAGCGCGAGAACGCGACGAAGTTGAAGTTCACGGCGAGCAGCATGAGCTCGATGCACATGAGCAGCAGGATGATGTTCTTGCGATTCAAAAACACGCCGGCCACCGCGATGGCGAACAGCATGCCCGACAGCGCCAGCACCTGTGTCAGGGTGATCATGAACGCTTCTCCGATGGCATCTTGACTAGGCGCATGCGGTCCTTGGCGCGGACGGCGACCTGCGCCGCGACGTTCTGCGGCTTGCCGCCCTTGCGTGTGCGCAGGGTGAGCACGATGGCCGCCACACTCGCAACCAGCAGGATGACGGCCGCAAGCTGCGCAGGGTACGCATAGCGCGTGAACAAGACGGTGCCCAGCGCGCGGGTGTTCGAGGGTGGTAGCGGCACCGTGGAGGCCGCCGCCAGCGCGACGCCACCCAGGTGCCGGATCACGATGACGTTGATGATGGCGAAAATGACGAAGCCGGCCACTGCGGTGGCCAGCGGCCAATAGCTCGCCAGACCTTTGCGGAACTCCTCGATGTTGATGTCGAGCATCATCACCACGAACAGGAACAGCACCATGACCGCGCCGACATACACCAGCACCAGCGTGATGGCGAGAAACTCCGCATCGAGCAGCAGCCAGATGACGGCGCTGTTGAAAAAACACAGCACCAGCAACAGCGCCGAATGCACCGGATTGCGAGCCAGCACGACGCCGAGCGCCGAACCGATCAGCACCGTGCCAAAGACGTAGAACAGAATGGTCGCAAACACCTGATGTCCCCTTGAGCCTTCGCGCCTAGCGATACGGCGCGTCGGCCGCCTTATCCTGTGCAATCATGGCTTCGTAGCGATCACCGATCGCGAGCAGTTTGTCCTTGGTCATGATGTTCTCGCCCCGCTCTTCCATATGGTATTCGTGCAGTCGCGTTTCCACGATCGCATCCACCGGACAGGCCTCCTCGCAGAAGCCGCAATAGATGCACTTGAACAAATCGATGTCGTAACGGGTCGTGCGCCGCGTACCGTCGTTGGCAACATCCGACTCGATGGTGATGGCCAGCGCCGGGCACACCGCCTCGCACAACTTGCAGGCGATGCAACGTTCTTCGCCGTTCGGATAGCGGCGCAACGCATGCAGCCCCCTGAAGCGCGCGCTCTGCGGCGTCTTTTCTTCCGGATAGTTGATCGTGATCTTCGGACGGAACATGTTCTTCAACGTCACCCACAAGCCCTGGAACATCTCCAGCAGCAGGTAGGTCTTGAGAAAATTGCGCAGGCCTTGCATTGCTACCCTCACGTCTTCCACGGACCGACATGGAAATAGACCATCACGCCTTCAACCAACAGCCACACCAGCGTTACCGGAATCAGCGCCTTCCACCCCAGCCGCATGATCTGGTCATAGCGATAGCGCGGAAAAGTAGCGCGCAGCCACAGGAACGAGAACATCGGGAACAGCATCTTCAGACCGAACCAGAAGAAGCTCCCCTGCGCCAGCAGCGCATCGTCGGGCAGATACCCTTGAAACGGCGACAGCCAGCCGCCGAAAAAGAAAATGACCGTGAGCGCCGACACCGTGATCATGTTCACGTACTCGGCGATGAAGAACAGTGCAAACGCCATGCCGGAGTAGTCGACATGAAAACCGGCGACGATTTCCGACTCGCCTTCGGCCACGTCGAAGGGTGCTCGGTTGGTTTCCGCGACACCGGCGATGAAGTACACCACGAGCAGCGGGAACAGCCAGAACCAGTTCCAGCTCAAGGGGCCGCCGGATTGCGCGCGGATGATATCGCCGATGTTCAGACTGCGGGCCGCCATCAGTACGCCGACCAGCGCAAAGCCCATCGCGATTTCATAGGCAACGATCTGTGCCGCCGAGCGCATGGCGCCGAGGAACGCGTACTTGGAGTTCGCGGCCCAACCAGCCAGGATGATGCCGTACACCCCCATCGAAGTCAGCGCGAGGATGTACAACAGACCGGCGTCGATGTTGGCGAACACGTGTTCGGGACCGAAGGGAATGACCGCCCAGAGCGCAAGCGCCGGCACCATGGCGAGAAACGGCGCGAGCCGGAACAGGAATTTGTTCGAGTCCGCCGGGATCAGAATTTCTTTGAAGATGAGCTTGAAGACGTCGGCAAAGGGCTGCAAGCCGCCGCGGATGAAAAACAAATTCACCCGATTGGGTCCGACCCTCGATTGCATGTAGCCGATCACCTTGCGCTCGGCCAAGGTGTAAAACGCCATCGTCACCACCAGACACAGCATGGTGATGAGAATCTGCACCGCGAGCAGCAGCGGCGTTGCCCAATACGGCGTGAGCAATTGCGACAAGGCGTCCCGCAGAGGTGTCCACTGCCACATGATCTACAGCACCCCGATCGCGGCTTGGCCGCCGCTGGTTTTAGCCAGCGAGGCCGAGCGACGCACCAGCGCATCGCTGCGGTAAATGGGCACGTGTATCCAGCTTCCCGCCACCACTGCGCGTCGCGCATCGCTATGCGCCTCGACGGCGGTAGCGCCGGCGAGAATTTTGGCCTCGACTTCCGTCAGAGCCTTGGCAGCGTCGCGTACTTCTTCCGCCGAGGCATACTCAAAGCCTGGTAATCCCAACAGATTGCCCATGACCCGTAACACCTTCCACCCCGGCCGGCTCTCGCCGACCGGTTTGACGGCGCCGGCCCAGCTCTGCCAACGGCCCTCGCAGTTCACGAAAGTTCCAGCCGTTTCGGCAAAGGTCCCGATGGGTAGCACGACGTGCGCCAGTTCCCGAAGGCCGGCCGACAGGTGCGGCGTGAGCGCGACGATGAACGCCGATTTTTGCAAGGCAGTGGAGCCATGCGCGAAATCATCCGGTACATCGAGGTCACCGAGCAGCACGTAGGCCTGCAATCCGGCATCCAGCATCGCCTTGGCGTTCAAACCGGCTTGCGTGATGGGCTCTCCGCCGATTCGGCGATGCGGTACGGCACCCGTGAGATACGCACCCGCAGCGTTGGCGCCCTCGGTGATCACCCCGAACGTCGCTCCGGTCAATTTCGCCAGCGTCTGCGCCAGCGACTGGATCTGCGCGTAGGCCGGATGGCGTTGCGCCAGGTGGCCGAGGAACACCGCGCGGCGCTCACCGTTGAGCAAGGCCTTCGCAAGGGCACGATGATTGTCGTTGATGGCAGCGCCCGCGGCGACAGCCGGCAGACTCTGGCCTGCGATGTCGGCGCAAGCGCCGACGACAGCACTCAACTCACCCACCAGATCCTTGCCTCCCAACGCGTGTTGTACGGCGGGAAACAGGTAGTCGAAAGGCTGTGGATTCAGGAAGGCAACCCTCGCGCCACCTTTGATGGCGGCTTTGCGAATGCGGTGCGCCAGCAGCGGCACCTCGTCGCGCAGATGCGAGCCGATGATCAGAATTCCTTGCAGGCGATCGATGTCGGCCAGCGCCAGTCCGATCGACGGGAACACCGCCTCCCCGTCCTGAGCGCTGAAATCCGTCTGCCGCAGGCGATGGTCGATGTTGTCGGTTCCGAGCGCACGCGCAATCTGCGCCGCCAGGAAAAATTCTTCCACGGTGCTCGAGGGCGAGGCGAGAAAGCCCAACGACTTCGGGCCCTGCAGATCGCGCGCACGCGATAGACCGTCCGCGGCCGCCGCCAGCGCCGTCTCCCAATCGACCGCACGCAACTCGCCATCGACGCGCAGCAGAGGCTGCTGTGCCCGGTCATCGGAATAGATGCCTTCGAATCCGAAGCGATCGCGATCGGCGATCCAGGTTTCGTTGATCGCATCATTCTGCCGCGGCACGATGCGCATCAATTTGCTGCGCAACGCATGCGCGTACAGGTTCGAGCCCACGGCATCGTGCGGCGAGACCAAGGCGTGCTGGGTCATTTCCCAGGAACGGCCGCGAAACCGGAACGGCTTGTTGTTGAGCGCGCCGACGGGACACAGGTCGACGATGTTGGCGGACAACTCGTGATCGACGCTTTGCTCGACGTAAGTGGTGATTTCCATGTGCTCGCCGCGCCCGGTGGTGCCGAGCTGCGGGAACCCTTGAATTTCCTGACCGAAGCGCACACAGCGCGTGCAGTGAATGCAACGCGTCATGTCGGTGGAAACGAGCGGCCCCAGGTTCTTGTCCTTGACGACGCGCTTGCGTTCCGCATAGCGCGCGATGTCGCGTCCGAATCCCACCGCCAGGTCCTGCAATTCGCATTCGCCGCCCTGATCGCAGATCGGGCAATCCAGCGGGTGGTTGATGAGCAGGAATTCCATGGTCGCCTTCTGCGCGGAGATGGCGCGCGGCGATTTGGTGAACACCTTCATGCCTTCGGTAACCGGCGTTGCGCACGCCGGCATCGGCTTGGGCGCCTTTTCGACCTCGACCAGACACATGCGGCAATTCGCCGCCACACTGAGCTTCTCGTGATAGCAGAAGCGTGGGATGTAAATTCCCTGTGGATCGGTGGCCTGCATGATCATCTGACCCTTGCGGGCCACCACCGGCACTCCGTCCACCACAATGTTGATTGCGTCGTCGCTCATGCCGCTGCCGCTGCTTGCGCGGTCACAATGGAGCGACCGCCGTGATCGACCATGTACTGGAACTCGTGCCGGAAATGCTTCATGAAACTTTGCACCGGCCACGCGGCCGCATCGCCCAACGCGCAGATCGTGTGGCCTTCGATCTTGTTGGCCACGTCCACCAGCATGTTCAGGTCCTCGCTGCGACCCTGCCCCGCCAGGATTCGCTTGAGCACGCGGTTGAGCCAGCCGGTGCCTTCGCGGCAGGGGGTGCATTGACCGCAGGACTCGGACATGTAGAAGCGCGACAAACGCTCCAGCGCCTTGACCATGCAGGTGGTCTCGTCCATGACGATGACGGCGGCGGAGCCGATGGACGAGCCGCCCTTCTTCACCGAGTCATAGTCCATGTTCAACTCGAGCATGGTCGCTGCGGGCACTACGGGCACGGAAGAGCCACCCGGAATGACAGCCTTGAGTTGACGACCTTTCCAGACGCCGCCGGCCAGCGCGAGCAGTTCCTTGAACGGAATGCCCAGCGGCACCTCGAAATTGCCGCCCTTGGCCACGTGTCCGGAAACGGAAAAGATGACCGTGCCGCCGGAATTGGGTGGGCCCAATGCTGCGAACCACGCTGCGCCTTTGCGCAGGATGGTCGGCACCGAAGCGAAGCTCTGCGCATTATTGATGGTGGTCGGCTTGCCGAACAATCCGAAATTGGCCGGGAACGGCGGCTTGAAGCGCGGTTTGCCCTGCTTGCCCTCGAGCGACTCGAGCAGCGCCGTCTCTTCGCCACAGATGTAGGCGCCGGCGCCGATGAAGGTGTGCAGATCGAAGTCGACGCCGGATCCCAGGATATTCTTGCCCAGCAAACCAGCCGCATAGCTTTCCGCCAACGCCGCTTCGAACCGCGGCACCGGCTCGCCCAGGAATTCGCCGCGAATGTAGTTGTAGCCCACCGTCGCCGTCATCGAGTAGCCGCCGATGGCCATGCCTTCGATGATGGAGTGCGGGTTGTAGCGCAGAATGTCGCGGTCATGGCAGGTGCCAGGCTCGGACTCGTCCGAGTTGCACACCACGTATTTTTGAATGGGCGAGCTGCGCGGCATGAAACTCCATTTCACGCCGGTGGGAAACGCCGCGCCGCCGCGGCCGCGCAAGCCGGAGGCTTTGACCTCTTCGATGATTTTTTCCGGCGGCGTCTTCTCGCGCAGGATTTTTTCCCACGCCTCGTAGCCGCCGAACTTGCGGTAGCTTGCGAGCGTCCAAGGCTGCTCGTAGTTGAGCGCCTCGAAGACCACCAGGTTTTGTTCGTACGCCATCACGCGCCTCGATGCATCATGTCAAGTCATCCAATATGCGGTCCACGGATTCGGGCGTCAGATTCTCGTGATAGATGTGATCCACCATCATCATCGGCCCGCCATTGCAGGCGGCCAGGCACTCTTCTTCGCACTTGAGAAAAATGCGCATATCCGGCGTACTCTCGCCGATCTTGATGCCGAGTTTTTTCTCCACATGCGCGACGATGTCCTCGGCGCCGCGCAGCATGCAGGAAATATTCGTGCACACGGACACGTGGTGCCGGCCCACCGGGTGTGTCTCGAACATGGAATAAAACGTCGCCACTTCGTAGACCTGCACCGGCGGCAGCCCCAGGTAATGCGCCACCGCGTCCATGAGGTCGGGTGTCAGAAAGCCGTTGTTCTCATGCTGCGCAGCGCGCAAGCCCGCCAGCACCGCGGACCGTTTGCGTTCAGGCGGAAATTTCGTGACCCAGTGGTCGAGCTCTTCGCGAACATGCGCGGACAGTTCGATGCTCATCGGTCGATCTCGCCAAAAACAATGTCCTGCGTTCCGATCACGGCGACCACGTCAGCCAGCATGTGACCGCGCACCATTTCGTCCAACGCCGCGAGATGCGCAAAACCCGGCGCGCGCACCTTGAGCCGGTACGGCTTGTTGGCGCCGTCGGAAACCAGATACACGCCGAGCTCGCCCTTCGGCGCCTCGACAGCTGCATAGGCCTCCCCTTCGGGCACGCAGTAGCCTTCAGTCATGAACTTGAAATGGTGGATCAGGGATTCCATGTCGCCCTTCATTTCCTCACGGCGCGGCGGTCGAACTTTGCGGTCCTCGACCATCACCAGACCGGGGTTGGCTTTGAGCCACTGAATGCATTGCTGGATGATGTGATTGGACTGGCGCAGTTCCGCCATGCGAACCAGGTAGCGGTCGTAGCAGTCGCCGTTCACACCCACCGGAATGTCGAATTCCATCTGCTCATAGACTTCGTACGGCTGCTTGCGGCGCAGATCCCACTCGATGCCGGAACCGCGCAGCATGGGTCCCGTGAACCCGAGCTGCAGGGCACGCTCCGGCGTGACGACGCCGATGTTGACCGTTCGCTGCTTCCAGATGCGATTGTCGGTCAGTAGCGTCTCGTATTCGTCGACGCAGGCCGGGAAGCGCTGCGTGAAATTCTCGATGAAATCCAGCAGCGTGCCCGAGCGGCGATCGTTGAGCCGCTTGGCGTCCTTCTTGCCGCGCCATTGCGATTGCTGATACTGCGGCATGCTGTCCGGCAGATCGCGATATACGCCACCGGGGCGATAGTACGTCGCATGCATGCGCGTGCCGGAGACCGCCTCGTAGCAGTCCATGAGGTCTTCACGCTCGCGGAACGCGTACAGGAAGACGCTCATCGCGCCGATGTCCAGACCATGCGCGCCGAGCCACATGAGGTGGTTCAGGATGCGGGTGATCTCATCGAACATCACGCGAATGTATTGCGCACGCTCCGGAATCGTGATCCTCAAGAGCTTTTCGATGGCCATTACATACGCATGCTCGTTGCACATCATGGACACGTAATCCAGACGGTCCATGTAGCCGATGCTCTGGTTGTAGGGCTTGCTTTCGGCAAGTTTTTCCGTACCACGATGCAGCAGGCCGATGTGCGGGTCGGCTTTTTGGATGACCTCCCCGTCCATCTCCAGCACCAGTCGCAGCACGCCGTGCGCAGCCGGATGCTGCGGACCGAAGTTCATGGTGAAATTGCGTATCTCAGCCATTGGGCTTCACGTCCTTCAACGCCGCTTCATAGCGGTTGTCGTGACGGATGACCTTGGGCACGAGCACGCGCGGCTCGATGGACACGGGCTGATACACCACGCGGCCTTTTTCCGGGTCGTAGCGGACCTCGACATTGCCCGACAACGGGAAATCCTTGCGGAACGGATGGCCGATGAAACCGTAATCGGTGAGCAGACGACGTAAGTCCGGATGGCCCCTGAACAGGATGCCGAACATATCGAAGGTCTCGCGCTCGAACCAGTCGGCCGAGGCCCACACGGGGGTGACGGAGTCGATCATCGGCTCCTCCGCGCTATCGCAGAAGCAGCGCAGCCGCAGCCGGTGATTCAATGACACCGACAACAGGTGATACACCACCGCAAAGCGGCGCGAAGACGGAACGTCCTTGCCCTCGGGTGGGGCGTCCGCCTGCGCCAGTCGCGTCACGCCACGGCTGAAGCCGCTGGAGGTGGCACTCTGCGTTTTCCATTCCACGACGCCGTGCTGCAGGTAATCCACGCCGCACACGTCGATGCACATCTCGAACTTCAGCCCGTCGGTGTCGCGCAGGGTGAGAGCCACCTCCAGAATGTCAGCGGCGGGGAGTTCATACGTGACCTCGCCGACCGAACTTGCCACCCGCGTCATGCGTCCTGCAAACCTGGCCTGAACCGCCGCATCCAGCAGTTCAGTGCGCGATGCCGGTGCCGCGGTCTGGGCCGCAGCGGTGTCGGCGGGAGCCTCGCTCATCGAGTGATCGCCTTGTTGCGTTTGATCTTGTTTTGCAGCTGGATGATTCCGTACATCAACGCTTCGGCCGTCGGCGGACATCCGGGCACATAGACATCCACCGGCACAATACGGTCGCAGCCGCGCACCACGGCATAAGAATAGTGATAGTAGCCACCGCCATTGGCGCAGGACCCCATGGAGATCACCCAACGGGGCTCTGCCATCTGGTCGTACACCTTGCGCAGTGCCGGCGCCATCTTGTTGACCAGCGTTCCGGCAACAATCATGACGTCGGATTGACGCGGACTAGGGCGAAACACTACACCGAAGCGGTCGAGGTCGTAGCGCGCCGCGCCGGCATGCATCATCTCCACCGCGCAGCAGGCGAGTCCGAACGTCATGGGCCACAGCGAACCGGTGCGCGCCCAGTTGATGAGGTTGTCGACGGTGGTGACTTCGAAACCACGGCCCGCCGGAGAGACGGCCTGTTCTAATCCCATTCCAGCGCTCCCTTGCGGTAGTCGTACACCAGCGCCACGACCAGGATGAGCGCGAAGATGAGCATGGCGACCAGACCGAAACCGCCGGTCTCCCGCAGGCTGACCGCCCAGGGGAAAAAGAAGGCGATTTCCAGGTCGAACACGATGAAGATGATGGCGACGAGGTAGTAACGCACATCGAAGCGCATGCGCGAATCTTCGAAGGCTTCGAAGCCACATTCATACGGAGAGAGTTTTTCGGCGTCGGGCCGGCTGGGTCCGGCGAGCGAACCGATGGTGTAGAGCGCCAGTCCGAGAATGCTGGCAAGCCCCAGGAAAATCAGAATCGGAAGATATTCACGAAGCATCACTTTGAGCCGGGCACGCTTTTTACAATGCGCGATTGTATCAGGCTCGACGCGATGAGTAACGCTTGCATCGCAACCAACATTGCGCGCAATTCGATCCAAGATGGTGCCGACGGCCGGAGTCGAACCGGCACAGGTTGCCCCACTAGCCCCTCAAACTAGCGCGTCTACCAATTTCGCCACGTCGGCTTGAATCATTTCGCAGGAGTCGGCGTCGCCGGAGTCGGCGCAGGAGTCGGCGCAGGAGTCGCCGATTGCGCTGCACGTTCGAGCACGGAGGTCGGCTCGACGCTTTGACGCGTACCCAAAAACGCAAGGGTCAAACTCGTCACAAAAAACAGGGCGGCAAACACCGCCGTCAACTTCGAAAACAAGGTGCTCGTGCCGCGCGCGCCGAACACGGTGCCGGATGCGCCCGCACCGAAACCAGCGCCGGCCTCCGCGCCTTTGCCACGCTGCAACAGCACGAGGCCGATGATCATCAGCGCCAGCAGAATGTGCACGACCAAAACAATTCCATGAAGCATGCTTGCAATTCTCTTAAGGTTGAGCGGCCGCTGCCGCGCAAATTTGCCCGAATTCATCCGCACTCAACGAAGCGCCGCCGATCAGTCCGCCATCCACGTCCGGATTGGCAAACAGTTCCGCCGCATTCGCCGCCTTGACGCTGCCTCCGTAGAGGATGCGAAGTTGGCCGGCTATATTAGCATCTTGGGCCGCAACACGGCTTCGTAAGAACGCGTGCACGCCTTGCGCCTGCGCCGCCGTTGCATTGCGACCCGTCCCGATGGCCCACACCGGCTCGTAGGCGAGGATGGCCTTGGCCAGACTCTTCACTCCGCTCATACGCAATACTGCGTCCAGTTGCCGTGACACCACGGCATCGGTCTGATTGGCATCGCGCTCATCCAGCGTCTCACCGACGCACAGCACCGGCGTCATGCCCGCTGCCAGCACGGCCGCAAATTTGCGCGCAACCAACGCATCGTCCTCGCCGTATAAACGTCGCCGTTCCGAATGACCGACGATCACGTGGCTGCAGCCGATGTCGGCGAGCATGCTCGCGGCAACCTCGCCGGTAAACGCACCCGGTGCTTCGGCACAGACATTCTGCGCACCCACCGCGATGGAGTCCCCTTCGACCTGCCGCATCACCTCGGTGAGGTAGATGTAAGGAGGGAAGACGACGACGTCGATGGCCCATTCGTCGGTCATCCGCCGCTGCAACTCGTCCACCAACGCCTTGTTGCTGGCGCGCATTCCGTGCATTTTCCAATTGCCGGCAACCATGGGTCGACGCATAAGGCCTACTTTGGGGGTTACCCCCCGACTCTAAAGGCGGCGAAGATTAGCGGCGCAAGGCCCTCACTGCAAGCGGAGCCGCCCAATTCGTGCGTCGATGGGAGTGATTTCGCGGCTTCGGGGGCGAAAATCGACCAGGGGCTGCCTACTTCAGGCTGCCGCCGCCGCCAATTCAACGGCCGCCGCGATTTCATGAGCGCTGGCGGTCACCACGCTGCTTTCCTCGCCTTCCACCATGACCCGGATGACCGGCTCAGTGCCCGAGGGGCGCAGAACGATGCGGCCGCGACCGGCGAAGCGGTCCTCGACCTTGCGGACGGCCGCCTGCACGCCTGGCGCTGCGGAGGCGTCAAACTTGCGCGCCACGCGCACATTTAGCAGCACCTGCGGATAGCGTTTCATCCCAGCCGCGAGCTCGGCCAGCCCCGCCCCTGTTTGTCTCATGACTGCCAACACCTGCAATGCGCTGACCAGGCCATCGCCGGTGGTGGTCTTGTCCAGACACAGAATGTGGCCCGAGGTTTCGCCGCCCAGCGTGCTGCCGCACTCCCTCATCATGGCCATGACGTAGCGGTCTCCCACCTGCGCTCGCAGGAAGGGAATTTTGCGCGCAGCGAAGGCATGCTCGAGCCCCAGATTGCTCATGACCGTGCCCACAACCGGCCCGACCAGTTCGCCCCGGTCCAGGCGATGATTGGCAATGATGTACAGCAATTGATCGCCATCCAGCGTGCGCCCCAGCGCATCCACCATCACCAACCGGTCGCCGTCGCCGTCGAGTGCGATGCCAACCTGCGCGCGAACGCCCGGGACCGTCAACTGCAGCAATTCCGGTGCGGTCGAGCCGCAGCCGTCATTGATGTTTTTGCCGTTGGGCGAGCAGCCGATCGGCACGATGTCCGCGCCCAGATCCGCCAAAACCCGCGGCGCGACTTTGTAGCCGGCGCCGTTGGCGCAATCGATGACGATTTTGTAGCCGCGCAGGTCCATCCCGGCAGGCAGGGTCGAGGCGCAGAATTCTTGATATTGGGTACGCAGACGATCGATGCGGGTGGCCTTGCCGAGACGCTGCGAATCCTGCGTCAACACCGGTTCATCGATGAGCTTTTCGATCTGCAGTTCGAGTTCATCCGACAGCTTGCTGCCCTGGCCATCGAAAAACTTGATGCCGTTGTCCTCGAACAGATTGTGCGATGCGCTGATGACGACGCCGAAATTGCAGCCGGAGCGTTGCGCAAGGTAGGCGATGCCGGGCGTCGGCAGAGGTCCGATCAGCAGGACGTCGACGCCGGCGGCAACGAAGCCGGCTTCCAGCGCCGACTCGAACATATAACCCGATACGCGGGTGTCCTTGCCGATGAGCACCCGGCCGCCCTCCGGCGCCAGCACGCGCGCCGCGGCGCTGGCCAGACGCAAGGCGAAATCCACCGTCAACGGCGCTTTGCCGACGCGTCCGCGAACTCCATCGGTCCCAAAATACTTTCGACTCACGTGTCTGCACTTCCTTGAATAACCGCGGCAACTACGCCGATCGCATCCACCGTCGGCGCAATGTCATGGGCGCGGATGATGCGGGCTCCCTGGCTGACTGCCAAGGCCGCAAGTCCCAATCCGCCGTACAGACGATTCTCGACCGGCCGGCCCAGCATCCTGCCGATGAAGCTCTTGCGCGATACGCCGATCAGCAAGGCAGACCCTAGCCCAGACAAGGCCGGAATTTCCTTGAGCAACGTCATATTATGTGCAAACGACTTCCCAAAGCCGAGACCCGGATCCAAAACGATGCAATCCTCGGCAATTCCGGCCGCAACACAAGCGCGCCGTTGCTCGAGGAGGAAGCCCGAGACCTCGGCGAGCACGTCGCCATAGCTGGGCGCGTCCTGCATGCTGCGCGGCTCACCCTTCATATGCATCAGGCACACACCGACGCCGGCGCTCGCACAGACCTCACGAGCGCCCGGCAGGCGCAATGCACTCACATCGTTGACGATGCAGGCGCCGGCTTCCACAGCGGCGTGCATGACCTCAGGATCACTCGTGTCGATGGAGACGGCAATGTCGATGGTCGCGTGGATGCGTTGGATCACGGGCACGACGCGGGCGATCTGCTCCTCGGCCGGTATTCGCTCGGCACCCGGTCGGGTGGACTCGCCGCCAATGTCGATGATGGCCGCGCCCTCAGCGGCGATCTGCACTGCGCGCTCGAAGGCAGAGTCATGGGTGGCGTAGCGGCCGCGGTCGGAGAAAGAGTCCGGGGTGACGTTCAGGATGCCCATGACGAGGGGGCGCGACACGTCAAGCGTGCGGTTTTTACAGCGCCAGATCATTGTCGATCGTCGCCGTGCCGGCGTTCATCCAAGACCGCCGGCCGCTACGGCCGGCGCGCATCAATGCTGTCCGGCGGGATTGGTCAGCGGTGTCGACGGCGTTTCAGCAGATGCCCCACCGCGCGGTGTCGGCGTGGGGGTATCGTCCCAGTCGCGCGGCGGCTTGGGCTCGCGCCCGGCCATGATGTCCTTGATCTGCTCTTCGTCGATGGTCTCGTACTTCATCAGCGCCACCGACATCGCCTTCAGCTTGTCCAAATTGGCGGTGAGGATTTCCTTGGCGCGCTGGTAGTTGCTGTCGATGACCCGACGCACTTCTTCGTCGATGACATGCGCAGTGACTTCCGACACCTTTTTGTTCTGGGTCACGCTGCGGCCCAGAAACACTTCACCGGATTCCTCCGCATAGGTCTGCGGACCGAGGCGGTCGGACAAGCCCCAGCGGGTGACCATGCTGCGCGCCAGGTCGGTGGCACGCTCGATGTCGTTGGACGCACCGGTGGTGACCGAGTCAACGCCGAAGATGAGTTCTTCGGCGACGCGGCCGCCGAACAGCGTGGCGATGCTGCTTTCCAGGCGCCGCTTGCTGGTGCTGTAGCGGTCCATTTCGGGCAGGAACATGGTCACGCCCAAGGCACGACCGCGCGGGATGATGGTGACTTTGTAAACCGGATCGTGATCCGGAACGCTCAACCCCACGATCGCGTGGCCCGCCTCGTGATACGCGGTATTGCGCTTCTCATCTTCGGTCATGACCATGGAGCGTCGTTCCGCGCCCATCATGATCTTGTCCTTGGCCTTTTCGAATTCGTCCATGGTCACGGAACGCTTGTTGGCGCGCGCCGCGAACAAGGCCGCTTCATTGACGAGGTTGGCGAGATCCGCGCCCGAAAAGCCGGGCGTACCGCGCGCGATGACCGACGGTTTGACGTTGTCGCCGAGCGGCACTTTGCGCATATGGACTTTGAGAATCTGCTCGCGGCCGCGCACATCGGGCAGCGACACGACGACCTGGCGATCGAAGCGGCCCGGACGCAGCAGCGCCGGATCGAGGACGTCGGGACGATTGGTCGCGGCAATGACGATGATGCCTTCGTTGCCCTCGAAACCGTCCATCTCGACCAGCAATTGGTTCAACGTCTGCTCGCGCTCGTCGTGACCGCCGCCAAGACCTGCACCGCGATGACGGCCGACGGCGTCGATTTCGTCGATGAAGATGATGCACGGCGCATGCTTCTTGGCCTGCTCGAACATGTCGCGCACACGCGAGGCGCCGACACCGACGAACATTTCAACGAAATCCGAACCGGAGATGGTGAAGAACGGCACCTTGGCTTCGCCGGCGATGGCACGGGCCAGCAGGGTCTTGCCGGTACCGGGCGAGCCGACCATCAGCACGCCTTTGGGAATTTTGCCGCCGAGTTTCTGAAACTTGCCCGGGTCCTTGAGGAAGTCGACGATTTCCACGACTTCCTGTTTCGCTTCTTCCACACCGGCGACGTCAGCGAACGTGACGTTCACCTGATCTTCGCCCAACAGCCGCGCACGACTCTTGCCGAAGGACATGGCGCCGCGGCCGCCGCTTGCGCCCTGCATCTGGCGCATGAAGTAGGCCCAGAAGCCGATCAGGATCAGGATGGGGAATGCGGAAATGAGCAGCTGCAGAAACACGGACTGCTGCTTGGGCGGCTCGCCGCGGAATTTCACGCCCTGCGATTGCATGAGGCCGATGAGCGCGCCGTTTTCGGTTTCAGGATTGAAGGTGACGAACGAATCCCCTGCCTTGCGCTTGCCTTCGATGATCTCACCCTTGAGCGTCACCGATTCGATGCCGTTGTTCTTAACTTCGGTGAGGAACTGCGAGTAGTCGATGGGTTGCGGCTGCCCGGTGTGCATGCCGAACTGGCTGAAGATCGCCAGCAGGATGACGGCCAGTGCGACCCAAAGGAGAATCTGTTTTGTCAGATCATTCAAAGCGTTCACCCAAACTCACTGTGGAGTCTAAGACAAGCTGGAAACATCAGTTGTTCCCGACGTTACACCATCCGAAACTGGGGCGCCAATATGTACGGCGCGCAAAGCGCGGAGCCGTGACGCCTTCGGCTTTTTGTTGCCCAAAGCGCCCTGACAATTGGATGGTGGGGCCCATATCCCACAAAACAAGATCAGTCGGACTGACTATAATGGGGTGATGCCGCTATCTGAAAAACAGAAGAAATACCTGCGCCGACTGGCCCACCCGATGAATCCGGTGGTGATGCTTGGCAACGCCGGGCTGACAGACAACATCGTGAAGGAAGCCGATCGCGCCCTGCACGATCACGAACTCATCAAAGTCAGCGCCCGGGTAGGCGATCGGGACGCGCGTGACGCCGCATTGGAGACCCTCGCACAGCGCACCTCGAGCGAGTTGGTGCAGCGCATTGGCAATATGGGGGTGCTGTATCGGCGCTCGACGGAACTAGCGAAAATCGTCATTCCAGACCACTAGCAGGGCCGCGGCGCAGGCCACGAGATACAAGACCGCGGAAACGCCGTGCCATCCGCCAAATCCCAACCCCAATACCTCACCGTTTACTCGAATAAAATCAAGTAACTTTTTGATTATAAACTCATTAATGAGCAACATCAGCGCCGCGAGGTAAATCAGCCGGAATTTCTGTCGGCCGTGGCGCCAGAGGCTGACCACCGCCAGCGCAAGGGTCAGAAAGGTTTCCACGCGAAACAGCCCGGCGGCGATGACGCCCGCCGCATGCCGGTCCGGCGCCAGTTTGAACAGCAGCGGTGCCGTCCACAGGGCGAGCGACCACAGGCTCCCGGCCCATAGCACCAGCAACAGCCTCGACAGTCTGCTGCTCAACGAGATCAACTATAGCGGACAGCGACGATTTCGTAGCTGCGCACGCCGCCCGGAGCGGTCACCTCGGCGACATCGCCTTCGGATTTGCCAATCAGCGCACGGGCGATGGGGGAGGAAACCGACAACAGGCCCGCCTTGATATTGGCCTCGTCATCGCCGACCAACTGATAGACCACTTTGGCGCCCGAGTCCTCATCCACCAACTCCACCGTTGAGCCGAAAACCACTTTGCCGGTCGCAGGCAGGCGGGTGACGTCGATGACTTCGCAGTTGGAGAGCCGGTTTTCAATGTCGTTGATCCGGCCTTCGATGAAGCTTTGCTGTTCGCGCGCCGCGTGATACTCGGCGTTTTCGCTCAGGTCGCCATGGCTGCGCGCCTCGGCGATTGCTTTGATGACATTGGGGCGGTCTTCACTCTTGAGCTTCTTGAGCTCGACACGCAGCGCCTCAGCGCCGCGCAAAGTCATGGGTGTTCGTTTCACGCCTGCAATTCCTTGTGCAAATCCTGTAGCCGGTTCACTTCAATGTCGCCCAGATGATCCAGCGCGTCGCAGGTCGCGCGGGCAGCAGCAACCGTCGTGTAGTAGGTCACGCGGCGCGCCACCGCCTCGCGCCGGATGGAGCGCGATTCCTTGACCGCCAGCTTGCCCTCGGTGGTGTTCACGATCAACACCACTTCGTCATTCTTGATCATGTCGACCACGTGCGGACGTCCCTCGCGCACCTTGTTGACCCGCCGGCACGCGATGCCCGCGGTTTCCAGAATCTGCGCGGTGCCTCCGGTTGCGGCAAATTCGAAGCCGCGGGCCATCAGCATCTGCGCCAGTTCGACCACCGCCGGCTTGTCGCGATCCCGTACGCTGATGAAACACAGGCCGCGTGTCGGCAGGATCACGCCCGAGGCCGCCTGCGCTTTGGCATAGGCCTCACCAAATGTATTGCCGGTGCCCATGACTTCGCCCGTGGATTTCATTTCCGGGCCGAGAATGGTGTCCACACCGGGGAACTTGACGAACGGGAACACCGCCTCCTTGACCGAAAAGTACGGCGGTACCACTTCTTTCGTAACACCCTGCTTCTCGAGGGAGATGCCCGCCATGCAACGTGCCGCAATTTTGGCCCAGGGGATGCCCGTGGCCTTGGACACGAAAGGCACAGTGCGCGACGCTCGCGGGTTGACCTCCAGCACGTAGACCAGCGCCTTGCCGTCCTTCTTCTGGATCGCGAACTGCACGTTCATCAGGCCGACCACGTTCAGCGCCTTCGCCATCAGCACCGTCTGGCGATGCAACTCGCGCACCAGGTCGTCGCCGATTGAATGCGGCGGCAGACAGCAGGCGGAGTCGCCTGAATGCACGCCCGCCTGTTCGATGTGTTCCATGATCCCGGCGATCAGCACGCTGGTGCCGTCCGAGACAGCATCTACGTCCACTTCGATCGCGTCTGAAAGGTAGCGGTCAAGCAGTACCGGGGAGTCGTTCGACACCTTGACCGCCTCCTTCATGTAGCGCTCCAGCTCCGACTGCTGGTGCACGATTTCCATCGCCCGCCCTCCAAGCACGTAGCTCGGCCGCACCACCACCGGATAGCCGATCTCCTCTGCCAGCTTGATCGCGGCCGGCGCAGAACG
>JANMXI010000230.1:0-2237 GCA_031394735.1 Pseudomonadota bacterium
CGCCGCCCAGGTTGCCGGCTTCCGGATACGTGACCGCCAGGACAAAGGCGGTGGCTACTGCCGCATCGATCGCGTTGCCGCCGCGCTGCAGGATATCCATTGCAGTTCGGGACCCGAATTCGTCCGGTGTCGCGACTGCGGCGGATGGCAGGCCGGGGGATGCGGAAGTGGCGGCGGAGCAAAGGCCGACGCAGACGGCGAGCAGGATCGCAGCGCGGGATATAAAGGCGTGTCGCATGGTTTATCGCTTGATGTAGATGATTTCGCGGAATTGCACGCCTGTACTTGCGGCCAGTTTGCGGTCCACCATCCGCGGTCGATACAGTGCCTTGTGCACGGCGCTGAGAACGGCACGCTGTTGGGATTCGCTCGCTTCGCTCTTTGTCACTTTAATGTCGCCGGGCTTTCCCAGGACACTGACGGGAAACTCCATCTCGACGAATTTTTCCTCGATGTCCTCAGGTTTCGCCTTTGGATCCTTGGCTGCCTTGCGCGGTGCATCGTAGAACAGCAGATAGGGCTGCGACAGAGGGTTCTCGGGTCCCGTGGCGGCGCGCTCCGCGCTGGTCATGAGATCCCAGGCCGTGGAGTAATTTTGCTCCGCATCTCTGGCATCCCCCGCAATCCAGTTCCAGTCGCCGAGGTCGATGAGGGTGTCACGCTTGAGCCGCGTACCGGCTGGACCATTGGCGTTTTGCAACAGGGTCAGTGCGTTTTGCAGCAACCGCTTGCCTTCCGGATCGAGCCGCTTGCCTTGGCCTTGCGTCAGTGACGGTGCGCCCATTTGGAACCCATCGTTTGTCGGGTTGACCTCTTCGGCGTCGACGGCGCCATACAGAAACTCCGATCGGTAGCAGCGCGCCAATCCGCGGAACTGATTCACCTGTCGTATGTCTTTCAAATCACCGGCACGCCGGATGAACTCGATGGCGCGAGCGTAGTATTGCCGCGCCGTCACGAATTTCCCCTGCCGTTCCTGCCAGGCTGCCTGTCGCTCGATGGACGCAATGAACTCCGCGCTTTGCGGCGGGTAGTTGCGCTCGGCGATGTTGACGAGATATTGCTCTTCGCGATCGGCGTCGCCGGGGTGATCGGCGCTCACGTAGGCGTCGATGAGCGGGTACAGAAAGGGGAGTTGCGTGGTTGAGAACAACCCGTCGGTTTTGCGCGTGATTTCCACCGCCCGCTTATACATGGTGATCGCAAATTCGATCTGGCCCGCGGCAACGTACACGTGGCCGAGACCGAACAGCGTATGCGGCAGTCGTGCGCTATGCGAGGCGCGCGTTTCGATGATCTTGATGCTGCGCAGATAGTGCTCTTCTGCCGCCGAGTAGTCTTTGAGCAGGTAGGCGGTGCGCGCCAGGTTGTTCAACGGCGTCACCAATGCCACGGTGTCGCGACCGTCGAGTTGCTCGGTCACCTGAACCGCGCGCTCGGCGAGTGGCCGCGCAACGTCGTACTGCTTGGCATCAAACGCCGCGCGAAAATCCCGATAGGTTGATTTCTGGTCCTCGCGGGTGGCGGGTGACGCGGAGGGCGCGGATTCAGTCGAAGCCGCTGCGGGTGTTGCTGGTGTCGTGGGTGCCGATGGTGGCGATGCCGTCGGCGCTGGCGCAGGTGTAGGCGCTGGCGTTGGAGCGGGGGTCGGCGCAGGGTCTGGTGCAGCCGGCGGGGGTGTGTCCGGGGTCTGTGCCTTGGAAGCCGGTTCCGGCTTCTTCGGTACCTCCAGTGCGAGACCAGCGTTGCCCAATAACGCCGCCGCCAGCGCGAGCGGCGCTAGCGGGACGGCTTTTCGAATAAGTAATGCGAAACGATCCACTCGCGTCCCCGTGCGTATCCCCACAATTCTGCGCAAGCCATGAAAAACACCCGCCAGTATACCCACCATCGCTTCACCTGGCTGGAGCCATAGGTCTCGGCCAGCAGTGGCTCGATGCGGGCGCGGTTGCGATCCATGTTCTGCAGCCAATGTTCGCTGGTTCGCTGGTAGTGGCGCCCATCCACGTGCCAATGGTCGCAAAGGGTCAGATCGCGCTGAAAGTACAGCAGCAGGTCGTCGCTGGGCATGATGCCGCCGGTGAAGAAATAGCGCGCCATCCAGTCGCTCTCGTTACGCACTTCGAAGGGGTAAGAGTTGGTCTGATGCGTGAAGATATGCACGAACAGCGGTCCTTCGGGCTTCAGCCAGCGCGCTACAGTGCTCATGAGCATCTCGTAGTTACGCATGTGCTCGA
>JANMXI010000231.1:0-2226 GCA_031394735.1 Pseudomonadota bacterium
TGGGTTTTTCGGTTTGATTTCGGTGGAATAGCGACTTCAAAGCCGCGATCGACAAGGGCCTCGCGGAACCAGTCGGCGTCATATCCCTTGTCGGCCAAGAGCGCCTTCGCTGGTGGCAACGACGACAGCACAACCGCAGCGCCGGTATAGTCGCTGACTTGGCCAGCTTGTACAGTCCCTCGGTCAAATGGCACGGCTCTTCGCAGAGGCGGTCAGGCTTTGCCTGCCGGTCGCGATGACCTCTGCGGGGGTGCGGACGTTGCGGGGCTTGGGGTTTCGGACGTGGGTGCAGGTGTCGGCGAACCGATCAAGGTGTCGGCGCAGCGGCGTGGGGTCATCCGAGATACCGTTTGATGTGGCGTTCTGGTTCGTCCGGGTCCTGCGCTCGCCCTGACCGCCGTTCAGGACAACGCTCCCGCAGCGCGTTTTCTGCGCGTCAGGGCGCTACGGAGGGTTTGGTCAGACGGGGCGCGGTCGGGTTGGCATTGCAAATCATGTCGCAGCGCAGCCTGGCGGTCCAGCGGTTCCGGTTGCCCGGCGGGTCAGCGCATGCCGCAGCCATTGGGCGCGGAGCAATGGCGCAGCCTGGCGGCCCGGTCAGAATGCGGTTGCTTTTGGCGCGGACGGTCTCAGGAAAGATCACGGCAGTGGGCCGGTCCGCCAGTTCATAAAGCCGGGCGCTGGAAAATTTCGGTGTGCGATCAATGGCTAAGGACAGGTCGCGCTTACCTTCACCGCAGCCCGCCCCGGCACTGTCGCTGTGGAGGACGCCGACCGGACAGGCCTTGACCTTCTTTTTTGCCGGCGCGTCGCGGTTCCGGCCGGGCCGGCGGGCTATGCCGTGACGTTAGCAACACCTGTGCCGCGAGGACCCCGTCAGACCCGGAATCGTCGGCTGCGGGGCAGAGCTCCCGTCATCAAGCGGCAGCTCGGCCTCAGGCCGATTTGTGCAACAGAGCCGCTAGCAGTCCAAACCCTACCTGTCCCATCCCGGACGTTTGCATTGATGAACGCCGTCTGCCACTGTTCATCGCGCGGGCAACGCTGCGCGAGTTGATCGCGGGGCTGGAAGCGCGCGCAACGGGTGGATCTGCACGATGATGCTTTCACGGCACAAGAACGCGACGACGACCCCGGCGATCCGGGCGAAGATTGCGGCCAGCGAGGAACCGGCTGCGGTGCTTGGGGCGCGCTATGGGGTGACGCTCGACACGATTTATCGCTGGCGGGGGCGGACCAGCTTCGAGGACCGCTCGCACACCGCGCATCAGCTGGCAACGACGCCGGCCCCGGCACAGGAAGCCGTGGTGGTCGCGTTGCGCCGGATGCTGCTGTTGCCGCTGGATGACCTGCTGGCTGTCACGCGGGAGTTTCTCAACCCCGATGTGGCGCGCTCGGGCCTGGATCGCTGTCTGCGCCGCCATGGTGTGAGCAATCTCAATGCCTTGCGGCCCAAGACGCCTACAGAGCCGCACAAGGCGTTCAAGAGCTATGAGCCGGGATACCTCCATGTCGACGTGAAATACCTGCCGCAGATGGCGGATGAAACCACCCGGCGCTATCTGTTGGTCGCCATCGATCGCGCAACACGCTGGGTCTATGTGCGCATCATGCCCGCCAGGACTGCTGCCAACGCCCGCCGCTTCTTGCGCGATCTGCACCGAGCCTGCGCCATAATGATTGCCAGGATACTGACGGATAATGGAAAAGAGTGCACCGATAGGCTCTTCGCCTCACGGGCGCGGGCACCGTCCGGCCCCCATGAGTTTGACCAACTCTGCTCCGAACCGGGCATCGAGCACCGCCTGACGCCGCCGAAGTCGCCCCAGAGCAATGGGATGGGGGAGCGGTTCAATGGCCGCATCAGCGACGTGCTGAAAACCAACCGATTCGACAACGCCCTTGACCTGAAACACACCCTGTTGCGCTATGTCCACCTCTACAACACGCAGTTGCCGCAATCAGCTCTGAGGAGCAGAACGCCAATGCAGGCGATGACGGATTGGCACAGCTCACACCCCCACCTCTTCGTCAAATCACCGCGTAATCATGCGGGACGCGACGGATGTCACATCCCGGAAGGTAATAGGGCTGTTTCCTGAACAGTTCTGGCTTGAGTTTGTGCCAGTCCTTCATCGCCTGCAAGGGCGTCTTGCTGCCGAGGGCTGATTGCGGCAGCTGCTGATTGTACATAAGCGTCCGGCCTGACTGCCCTGCCGCGCCTAT
>JANMXI010000232.1:0-5109 GCA_031394735.1 Pseudomonadota bacterium
TCGAGTGTTTTGACGTCGGTATCGTACGCTGCGTGGAAATGTACGCTCGCGCCGGATTGTACTCGGGGCACCTTGACTACAATTTCGTCATGGGCGTCCAGTCAGGCATGCCGGCGGACCCTGCGCTGCTGCCAATCCTGAGGGCGCTTATCCTCCCGCACGCAACGTGGCAGGTCACCGCGATCGGCCGCGCCGATGTCTGGCCGCTGCACCGTCGTGCCGCGGAGCTCGGTGGAAACTTACGCACCGGCCTTGAGGACACCTTCTACCTGCCAGATGGAAGTCACGCGACCGGCAACGGCCAGCTGATTGAGTCGATCGTGCGCGTAGCCAGGGAGGCCGGACGCGAGGTCGCCAGCCCCGCTGAAGCGCGCGCAATCCTTGCATTGCCCCAATGTGTGGCGGCCTGATGAGAGTTTGGGAAGGGGGTTAAAATCGTGGCGATCGGTTTCACCAAGTTTTGGAAGTCATTCGCGGCGGCGCTCGTGCTGGGGTTCGGCTGCCAATCACTGACTCGCGCCGCCACGGGCACCTCGGGGCAGGAGCTGGTGCGATCCTACTGCAGCGGCTGCCACCAGGAACACGCCGGCCAGTTCGGGCGCATCAGCGCCATCCGCAAAACCCCCGAAGGCTGGGTGATGACGCTGTTTCGCATGCGGCAAATGCATGGTCTGGTGCTCGCGGACGACGTGCGCGAGTCGATCGTCCGCTACCTGGCCGACACTCAGGGCCTGGCGCCGGCCGAGTCCGCTGCCGGACGCTTTGCGCTCGAACGGCAGCCGAATGCAAAGGACCTCGATCTCGGACCGGAGATGGGCGCGATGTGTGGGCGCTGTCATTCGTTGGCGCGCGTCTCTCTGCAGCGCCGTGACGAAGGCGAATGGCGGAAGCTCAGCCATACTCACCTTGGGCAATGGCCTTCCCTCGAATTCCAGGAGTCCGCCCGTGATCGGCCCTGGTGGCATATCGCCAGCGGTCCGCTGCCGCGCAAACTGGCAGCGCTTTTTCCATTGTCTACAGCGGCTTGGAATGACTGGAAAGCGCGTCCTGCTCGCGACTTGAGCGGCAGCTGGGTAGTGGTCGGCCGTGTGCCGGGCGGAAAGAATTTCTATGGGACGGCGCGCATCGATCGCAGGCCTGGGGGCGATTACACTGCAGGTTACCAATTGACTGATGTCGGCGGCTTCGCATTCAACGGCAACTCCAAGGCCATCGTTTACACGGGTTACGAGTGGCGTGGCAGCGCCGAGGTCGGCGACCGTTCATTGCGCGAGGTGTTTGCCGTATCGGAAGACGGGAACCGCATCGCGGGTCGCTGGTTCGACGCAGATCACGCCGATGACGGCGGTGAATGGACCGCTGTCCGCGCGGAGGGTCGTGCCGAAGTTCTGGCGGTGTTCCCGCAATCGCTGCGCGCCGGATCCACGGCGACAGTAACCATCGTGGGCGATGGACTTGACGCCAAGGCGGCCCCTCCGCTGTCATTCGGCGATGGCATCGTGGTTGCGAATGTGCAGCGTGAGCCGCACCGTATTCGCGCGCTGGTGACAGTGGGGAGTGGTGAGGCGCCCGGGCTTCGGCAGGCTTCAATCGGTGGCGCCGTGGCTAACGCCGGCGCAGTCGCCACGCTGGCCGTCTACACCCAAATCGATCACATCGACGTGGTTCCGGCCTATGCCATCGCGCGTGTCGGCGGCGGCCGGGTCGCGCCGGTGACGGCGCAGTTTGAGGCCATGGCGGCTACGCGGCTGCCGGGCGGCGAGATGCTCAGCCTCGGCCCCGTGATGGCCGAATGGACCTCCATCCCGTTCAATGCCGAAGCGAAGCGAGCTGAGGATGAAAAATTCGCAGGCCACTTCGATCCACGCGGCCGCTTCCTGCCGAATTCCGCGGGCCCGAATCTGGCGCGCCAGTTTTCGGGAAACAATGTGGGCAACCTCACGGTGCTTGCGCGTGTAGAGGACGGCAGCCGTTCCGTTGAGGGTCGTGGCCATCTCGTGGTGACCGTGCAACGCTGGAACACTCCGCCGATTTACTGAGGGCAGGATGCACACGACAAGCGAACGGCTGGAGTGGAATTCCTGGAACGGGCATCTAGTGCGCGCGGGTGCGGATGCATTTCTGCTGCACGTGCCGACGACGGCGGTTTTTGGCGTCGAGCCGCTGGGTCTCTCGGTCATCGAACACTGCAAAGAGGCCGGTGGTCGCAGTGTGGATGAGCTGGTGAATCTTCTCGGTGACCGCTATCCCCCCGGGCGGGTACGGGCGTTTGCGGCTGAGCTGCGCAAGCTGGAAATGCTGCAGCCCTCCGGCAGCTTGAAGCCCATCAATCCCAGCAGCGTCAAAGTGAACTCCTATCCGCTCAGCACGCTGGTGCTGAATGTGAATACCGGTTGCAATCTGTCGTGCACCTACTGCTACAAGGAGGATCTCGCCAAACCTGCCGATGGCCGCAAGATGGATTTCGTGACCGCGGCACGCAGCGTCGATCTGCTGCTGACCGCTGCGGCCGCTCGCGAACGCGTGAATATCGTGTTCTTCGGCGGCGAGCCGCTCAGCAATGTTGCGCTGATCAAGCAGGTGGTCGGCTACGCCGAAGTGGCTGCCGAGCGCGCCGGCCGGCAAATGGATTTTTCGATGACAACCAATGCGACGCTGCTGACGCCGGCTTTGATCGATTACTTCGACGCGCACCGCTTCGGCATCTCGGTCTCCATCGACGGTCCAAAGGACATTCATGACCGCCACCGCAAGAGCGTCGGCGGCCGGGGTACCTACGAGGTGGTCGCCCGCAAGGTGCGAGTGCTGCTGGAGCGCTATCGTTCGCGCCCCGTGGGCGCGCGGGTGACGCTGGGCGGCGGCACGACGGAGGTGGAGGCCATTCACGCGCATTTGAGGGGTGAGATCGGCTTCCACGAGGTGGGCTACGCGCCGGTGACGGCCGCTGCCGAGGCGGGCCATGCGCTGTCCGATGCGGAACTCGCGGAGGTGCATCGCGCCTTCGAGCGTTTGGGGGAAGGCTACCGGCGCGCGGCGCTGCGCGGCGATAACAACGGCTTTTCCAACATGCACCAGCTCATGACCGATCTGCACCAAGGACGCCGCAAGTCCCTGCCCTGTGGTGCCGGCGTCGGACTGCTGGCGGTGGACGGTGACGGCGATCTCAACCTCTGTCATCGCTTCACGGGTTCGGATCTGCCGACCTTCGGCAACGTGGCTTCCGGAATCGATGGCGAGCGGTTGAGCGCCTTCATTGACAAGGCGATCCAGCGCGAGGGCACCCATTGTGAAACCTGCCGGATCCGCAATCTCTGTGCGGGCGGCTGCTACCACGAATCCTATTCGCGATTCGGCGACGCACATCATCGCACCTACCACTACTGCGATCTGCTGCGCAGCTGGGTGGACTTCGGCGTACGCGTGTACACCGACATCCAGCGCCATAACCCTAGTTTTTTTACCCGCCACCTCGAGCCGAGGAGTGCCGCATGAGCGAATTGAGACCTACCAACCACAAGGCCGAGTTGCTGCTCGACGCCGTTGCCGAAGGCCATGTTGCCGAGGTGCTGGCCATGGAGTCGGTCGCCGGATGTTCGACCACCTTCGACCCAGGCTGGGAGGTTGATCCCTTCGGCGGAGTCGCCTCGCTGTGCCAGCCGATGGAGGCGGATCTGTACGGCTGTTCTGATCCGTGTTGGTGGCCGGCGCAGGTGCCCGATACGATGATGACCTACCCCAACTGGGACGCTGGGAAACCGTCGGCGCAGAACGATTGGCGCGAGCTCGACGCCGTTTTTCCGAAGAAGTGATCATGAGAGTGGCTACGAACACATCGAAGGGTCTGGCGATGGCAGCTCTCGCTCTCGCTGTTGGAATGTGCGCGGCGCGCGCGGCGCCCACACGCGATCTGATTCTCGCGGGCGCAAAGCCCGACGGGCTATACGTCATCGATCCGGTGGCCCGCCGCGTTCTGTCGGAGTTCCACATCGCAGGAGCGAACGGCAGCGTCTCGGCGATCCAGCCTTCGCCGGATGGGCGCGTCGCGTACGTTCTCGTCAATCGAATGGGCAGCATCGTCGGCGTTGACCTACGTACCGGCAAGGTAGTGTTTCGCGCCGACCTCTCGCAGCCGGGTGAGCGCGTCAAGAATTTATTCACACTCGCCGTGAGCCCGGATGGCAGGGAACTCATCGTTTGCGAGTTGCCCACGAGACTGCTACCCGACGAGTACCAAGTCCAGGAACCACGGTTTGCGGTGTTCCGGACCAACGCCGGACTCAACGCCAAAGCCGTGCGAACGTTCCCGGCCCCACGCCGCATAGGCGTGCTGCTGATGCGCCCTGACGGTCGAAGCTTCTATGCGTTCGGCTTCGATCTGTACGAGTACGATCTCAAGACTGGCAGGCTGCTTGGGACGCGGGGTATTCAGAATTGGGGGCTGGCGGATCATTCGCGGCCCGACATGCTCTCATTCTGGCCGGTGACCGAGCCGTCCGGCGTGTTCTCGAGCCCGCTCTATTCCCAGGAGGAGATCAACGGTAACGGGGTGCCAAAGACGGCGCTGATGACCCTCGACCTCGCTTCGGGCGACCTCAACTACCATGACTTCGAACAGACGTCCGGGCTCATCGTCACAACGGTTCTTAGTCCGGACCGAAAGACTGCCTACGGAGTCTTCGATACGCTGAGCCGAATCGACGTTGAGAAGCATGTTCTCGACAAGCGTGTTCCGCTCGATCATGCGTTCTACTCGGTCAATCTCTCGTCAGATGGGCGGGAGATTTTTCTCGGCGGCACACTGTGCGACGTTGCCTTTTACGATGCGGCCAGCCTTGAAAAGAAAGCAGTGTTAAAGCTACCCAGCTGCCCTGACCAGGTGACCACGAGTCTCCGCGTAATCCGCGCCCGATGGTGACCATGCTGATGGGCGACTTGGAGACCTCTCGTTCGTGCTGCTGAGACCGACTGCCGTAATTCTTGAAGCCGCTGCGTTCCATCCGAAGTGTTCGAGCGACTGACCTTGGACTTCAACCACTCCACGAAGGTGACAGCCCTCCAGGCGCGCGTTCACGCGTTCATGAATAACCATGTCGTGCCGCGGATCGCCGA
>JANMXI010000233.1:0-2676 GCA_031394735.1 Pseudomonadota bacterium
GGGCGAGACCGCAGGGCTCGATTCACGACAGCACGGTCCCGGCCTCGGCCGGGGGATGCACATAACGTTGGACATGAGCGGCGCTCGAAGGCTATAAGCCGGAAAGCGTCCCCTCGATGGGTTAGGTGCAGAGGCGGCGCACGCCCATCGATACGTTGAACTTAACCGCTGACGCGGTGGTAAAGCGCGACGCGCACACCCGTCGTACGACGCGCACCAGCCGAAATACTGCTACCTCATCGCCTTACCGGCTCATCGCAAAGCTACCGAACTCAGAAGCCCTGAAATGAAGATCGGTGGGCGGCTTCATCCGCTTGGACCACGGTGCAGCAGCTCGACGTCCCCGTGTCGCCTTGGACACCTCTGCTTGCCACGGGAGTGAATGTGCGATCCGATTCAACTGCACCGCCGTCATGGTCTCCGGGATATGGGCGCCGGTACCGTCAACAAAGCCGATGTTGCTGACCACACCCATGGGGTCCGAAAGAGCGAATACGCCGTCAAGCGTCTCCGTCCAATCCCACGCTACGCCAATCTTCAGGTCGACGGCACCCCACAACGTGTGCCCCAAAAGGCGGCCGTATTCGTCGCAATCGCCTGACACAACCGTGCCGAGGTGCTCTAAGTCGGAAGCAATGTGCGGCGATAGCTCGCTGGAACGTTCGATAATCGGCCAGGAAGAGATGATCCAAGGTTGGAGTTGCATACGTTGTCCATGTTGGTGGGGGCGCGAACAGTTTCACACCAACGTAGCGTTCGACACAAGCTACCGGGTTAGGGAGTTGCCAAGGCGGACGTGTGAGATTACAAGACTACCTAGACATCAGTGACGCGCCGGACATGCAGGCGCTGGAAACGCGACTTGTGAGGTTCGCCAATGAACTCGATTTCGGGATCATTTCTGGCGCACTGTTCATTGAGCATGCGGCTGGCCGTGTGAGTAGCTTTCACGTAGGCAACACCCCAGAGGCTTACTCGTCGTCGTTCACAAGCACCAGCATCGGTAAGCGCGATCCAGTGATGCGGCGTTTGAAGCGACTCTCGGCGCCATTTGTCTACGACCAATCCATGTACGCGCAAGAGGGTGCGGTGGATTTATGGGACGCTCAAGCGCCGTTCGGATACAAGACTGGCATCGCGATGGCACTGCACTTGCCCGGGGGCAAGCATTTCATCATGGGGGTTGATCGAGACCAACCGCTTCCCTCCGACGACGTAGCAGTCACGCGAATGATGGCTGACCTCCAGCTGCTCGCAGTGCACGCTCAAGAGACTGCCGTCAGGTTACTCGCGCCACAAACGCTGATAGCGGAACAGGTACCCCACCTGACGGACCGGGAGCTTGAAATTCTGAAATGGACCGCCGCTGGAAAGAGCGGCTGGGCTGTAGGTCAGATCCTCAACATCAGCGAGCACAACGTTAAGTACCACGTCGGCAAAATTCTGGTGAAGCTGGACGTTGGTTCCAAGCATCAGGCGGCGGCAAAAGCGAGGAGTCTGGGCCTGCTCTAGCTCGCCTAACACACTTCCGATCTCGGTGGCAAGTAGCTGCGCGGATAGTTCGCGGAAGGAAGTAACGATGTTTCAATTCCTGACATCGAGCCACTCCGGCTCGTCGCCACGGAGTTCCAAATGTCCTACATCCTTGAAATCATTTTCGGCATCCCCAACGGCGGTTGGGGTTGATGGGGCGACTCAGATAAGCTGCGGTTCCGCGCTTGCATCCCTGGTCGCTTATTGACAGGGTTGACTCCAATCGGGCTCTGGCTCGCATAGTGGCTCTCGACGAGAACACCAGTTTCTCAAAAGAGGCCGCTTTGCGAGCCGCGTCATTTGCACCAATGCGCACACGCCGTCGGTACGGCGGCGGTCGTGGCGCCCCTGTAAAAAATTGGATGGCCGTAAGCGCCGAAAGGCGCTTTGAGGCGGCCAGACGCGTACGGCGTTTTCGCTGATCGTGCCGGCGTCCGAAAGCCTTATCGCAGGCGTCGACGATGTCAAATTGCTCGCGCTCGATTAACCGCGCGCCCGATCGTTCGCTCCCTGCATCGCACACGCTTTGCCGCGTATCGAGGTCGAACTCGGCTTGCAGGCGCAGAGCGAAACGTCGCGGCTGTGCTTGGTGAAGACGACCCTCCGCAGCGATCAACTCATCGAAGTCGTTTCGATGTCTTGCCAAGGGGAGCCGCCGCTCTGCCGCGCCGGGAAAGTTCGCGTTGCGGGCTCTTCTTCGCGGTCTCCGCTATCGGCAAAGTTTCTCCCATGACCACGGCGGCAGCCGCAAGCGTTGATTGACGTTTGCGTGGTTTCTGCGCCTGCACTTGGGTGTTGTGCTTCATCGCCAAAATCTTGCCGAAAGCATGCGCAAGTTCTTTCCGCCATCTCGTAATTAGTTCTGGTGGCGCAAGCAGCGTCACTGCCTCCCACCCTGGCGGGGCCAGAAGACCAGTCGCGCCGTCGGCAACGAGTCGGGCCTCCTCATAGCGCGCCAAGGCGGCGAAGATGCTGGTGACCGCATCGCTCACAGTCTGGCGCGAAGACCAACCAAAATAATCGGCGATAGCCTGCAAGGGAATGTCGTCGACCAGTGCCATACGCGCAGCCTCTATGCGCTCCGCGCTAAGGCGATTAAGGTGCGGTCGCACGGCCTCGAACTGCTCTGCTGTCAAGCGTCGC
>JANMXI010000234.1:0-42930 GCA_031394735.1 Pseudomonadota bacterium
GGCGATGATCGATCATCGCAATGAAACCAGTTCCGACCACATCCTCACCATCGAAGACCCGATCGAGTTTCTGCACTCCAACAAGAAATCCATCATCAATCAGCGCGAAGTCGGCCTGGACACCAAGTCGTTTGCGCGCGCGCTACGCAGTGCGGTACGCGCGGCGCCCGATGTGATCCTGGTGGGCGAAATCCGCGATCGCGAAACGATGGAAGCTGCGATCGCCCTGGCCGGTACCGGCCATTTGTGCATCGCGACGCTGCATGCCAACAATTGCGCCGAAACGCTGGATCGCATCATCAACATGTTTCCGCGCGATCAGCACAACCAGATCTTCCTCGATCTGTCGCAGTATCTGCGCGCCATCCTGTCGCAGCGCCTGGTGCAGTCCAAGACAGGCAAACGCGTGGCGGCAACCGAAGTCATGGTGAACACGCCGCACATCTCCGAGCTGATCAAGAAGGGCGATGTCATTGGGATCAAGGAAGCGATCCGTACTGGCACCGAGCGCGGCATGTTGAGCTTCGACTCCTCCCTGTACAACCTGGTGCGCGAGGGCAAGATCGAACTCGAAGATGCGCTGACCAGCGCCGATTCGCGCACCAATCTGGAAGCGAAGATCAATTTCGGTTGAGCGTTGCGCTCAACGCAACGCCGGCTTCAACCGACCTCGAACACCGTACTCGCCTCGAATACGGGTCCATCGACGCAGACGCGCTTCATCGCCGGTCCCGCAGGGGTTTGCACCGCCACCGCACACCCCGCGCATCCACCCACCGCACAGGCCATGAACTCCTCCAAGGAAACCTGCGCAGGTAAGGCAAAGCGCCGTGCCAGTCGGGCCACGGCATGCAGCATCACCGTTGGACCGCAGGCGAAGATTTCCACCTGCGCACGCGCGGAGTCATCCAGTGTCTGCAGATATAAGGCCGCCAGGTCGGTCACGTAGCCTTCGAAACAGCCGGGAAACCCGCCAAAGCTTGCCAGCCGGCAGGCCACGCCCCAGTCCTCGAGCAGCGGATCGCAGGCCATCACCCCGTCGGGCATGCCCGCGACCAGCAGGGTCGAGGGGCGGGTGCGAAACGGGAACGGCAGTTCGGAGCCGAAGAAGGCGGTGGCCTGATGGGTAGAGGGCGCCTGCGTGCTGAGACGTTCCGCCAGAAACACCAGCGGCGGAATGCCGACGCCGCCGCCAATCAACACCGCCTTGGGTCGTTGCGGGTGCAGTGTGAAGCCATTGCCGATCGGGCCCAGCACGCTCAACCGGTCGCCGGGCGGTCGTGCCGCAAGCTGGTTGAGCCCTGCGCCATGCGTCTTGTACAGGATCTCGACCCAGCCTTGAGCGGCGTTGGCCCGCATGATCGACAGCGGTCGCCGCATCGGCATCAGGTCGGCGCAACTGATGTGCGCGAAACTTCCAGGGACTGCGACAGCGGCGCAGCGCGGCGCTTGCAATCGGATGATGTATTGACCGCCGGCATAAGCCGTCTGAGCAAGAATCTCCGCCTCGTCATCCAGGAAGATTGTGCCGCGGTGGGCTTTGGCGTCGGTGCCGGTCATAGCGGCTTGCGCTTGCGGGTCAAGGTGGTGGCGATCGCGGCCAGCACAGCCATGCGCACCGCGACGCCGTTGTTGACCTGCTCGCGGATGACCGAACGCGGCCCGTCGGCGACCTCCGAGGCGATCTCCACACCACGATTCATCGGGCCCGGGTGCATCACCAGGACGTCGGCTGCGGCCCGCTGCACTCGACGCGCGTCAAGGCCGAAGTGCTTGAAGTATTGCGCATCGTCCAGATTGGCCGCCTCGGCCATGCGCTCCTTCTGAATGCGCAGCATCATGACCACGTCGACGCCGGCGATGCCATCGTCGATGTGGATGAAACGCTGGGCGCCGGAAAATTCGCCCTCGTCGGGCAGCAGCGGCTCGGGGGCCACCAGCCGCAGATCGGTGGTGCCCAGTGTCTGCAGGGCCCGCGCGGTCGAGCGCGCCACCCGTGAATGCTTGATATCGCCGACGATCGCCACCGCGAGTCCGGCAAAGCGCCGCTTGTGCGAGCGAATCGTGAGTACGTCGAGCAACCCTTGCGTCGGATGCGACAGATGCGCTTCGCCGGCGCCGATCACGGAGACGTGATCGGCGACGTGATCGACCAGAAATTCAGGCATCCCGGGTTGGGAGTCGCGGATCACGAATACGTCCGTGTTCATGGCCTCGAGCGTGTAGATCGTGTCGAGCATGGTCTCGCCCTTGACCCGCGAGGAGGACTGCATGTCCAGGTTGATGACATGCGCGCCCAACCGGCGCCCCGCCAGATCGAAGGAGGCACGCGTGCGCGTGCTGGGCTCGAAAAACAGGTTGGCGATGGTCATGCCGGCCAATTCGCGACCTTCGTAGGCGCTTTGGCCCGGGAAGCGTCGATAGTTCTCGGCGCGATCGAGGATGGCGGTGAGTGCTTCGCGCGACAATCCGTCGAGGCTGATGAGGTGGCGCAAACCGCCGTAATCGTCAAGTTGCGAACGCATATACGCCTTAATCTGTGGCCTGCAAAAACCATCGCTCCAGAATCACGCATGCGGCGGAGGCGTCTACGTCGGCCTTGCTCACGCGGCGTTTGCGCGTCCCGGCCGCGCGCGCATCCTTCAAGCGCGCGTGCGCGTCGAGCGAGGAGTAGCGCTCGTCGATGAATTGCACCGGAATCGCACAGCGGCTCTGCAGATCATTCGCAAACTGTCGGACGTGGATTGCGATGTCGCTTTCAGAGCCGTCGGCATTATACGGCAGCCCGACCACGTTGAGGGCGGGGCTCCATTGTGAGATCAGCCGCTGGATCTGCGTCCAGTCGGGGCCGGCGGCATTGGATGCGACGGTGGCAAGCGCGTGTGCGCTGCGGGTCAGCGTATCGCCTCGGGCGACGCCAATGCGGCGCCGCCCGAAGTCGAATCCCAAGACGATTTGCGCGTCGAGGCGTCGCGGGGGACCTGCGCCGCCCTCAGGCATTGCCGCTGATGGAGGCAAGTCGTGCCAGGTCCACCCCCAACAACCGGGCGGCGGCCGTCCAACGCTCCTCGAAGGGCAGATCGAAAATGATCCGTGCATCGGCCGGTGCGTTCAGCCACGCGTTGGCCTTGATTTCCTCTTCCAATTGACCGCCAGTCCACCCCGCGTAGCCCAATGCCACAAAGGCCGGCGAGGGGCCCGAGCCCACCGCGATGGCGTTGAGGATGTCGCGCGAGGTGGTGACGTGAATGCTGTCGGACACTTTGAGGGTGGAATCCCACTCGCCGGTGGCCTTGTGCACGACGAAACCGCGATCGGTCTGCATGGGGCCGCCGCGCAGCACCGCCCCCTGGCACAGAGGTCCGGGAGCCACTTCAATGCCCAATTGATCGAACACTTCTCCCATGCGCATCGGCAGAGGTTTGTTCAGCACCAGCGCCAGCGCCCCGCGTGCACTGTGTTCGCAGACGAAGGCGACGCTTTGCGCAAAATTCGGATCGCCCAGGGTGGGCATGGCGATCAGGAGTTGATTGGTCAAATAGAATGATTCGTTCATTGGCTTGGCTACTGCGTCGAACCCCCCACCGTTACGCTGGTGCCCTGCATGGTGCCTTTCAAGAACTGCCATTCATAGGCAAACCGGATTTGATCATGCGCGGCGCCCAGTTCCTTGGGAAAAGGATCGAAGGGCGAGGCCAGACGCAGGATGTCCAGCGCGGCCTGATCGATTTCCGAATGTCCGCTGGAGCGCCGGATGGTGGCCGTGGTGAGCTTGCCACTGGAGGCGATGGCCACTTCGACGATGGGGGTGCCGGACAGGCCCTGCCGACGCGCGGCATTGGGAAAATTCAGCGTGCCGACATGTTCGACCTTGCGGCGCCAGGAATCCAGGTACACGGCCAGCCCCGATTCGCGCGTGTCGGCGGTGATCCACAGTTCGCGGCCGGGCTCGCCGCGCAAGCGCAGGTTCGGGTCTTCCTCATTGGCGGCGATGCCCAGATCGGGCTTGTTCTGCAGCAATTCAGGCATTTCAGCCTGGACATTGGGCTGTTTGGGTTTGGCGAAATACACGATTTGCGCCGACATGCTGACGCTGGCGAGGACACGGTGGGTGCCGCCGTCGGCGCCGGCGAGCTGCGCTGCGACGCCGGTTCCGTCGGGCATTCCCGGCAGGTTTTGGGGCACCGGCGAGGATTTAGGAATGGCGGCGCGTTCGCGGGTACGAGAATTGCCCGAACCGCGCTGATTGCGCTGCGCCAGGTATTTGGCGCGGGGATTTTCCTTGAGTTTCGGCGCTTGTTCGGTGCTCAGTAGCACTTCGAAACTGGGCGCGGAATCCTTGGCCGGATCGCGTTCGGGCAGACTGAACGACACGCCCAGAATGATAATGCCGTGCAGCAGCGCGGCCAGGAAACACGTGGTCAGCATGCGATCGTTGACCGGCGGCAGCTGCCGGTTGAAGGTATCGGGAATGGCTTCCGCCGTCACAGACGCTGCTCGATGGCGTCCATGAACATCGAGCCGATGTCCAGCGCGTGCTTCTTGTTCAATTCGCGGATGCCGGTCGGGCTGGTCACATTGATCTCGGTGACGTAATCGCCGATGACATCCAGACCCACGAACAGCATTCCCAGTTCCGCAAGGCGAGGGCCAATCTGCGCGCACAGCCAGCGGTCGCGGTCATTGAGGGCGCGCGAATGGGCGGTGGCGCCGGCGGCCAGATTGCCGCGGTTGTCGGCCGCATCCGGCATGCGCTGCAAGGCGAAGGGCACGGGTTCGCCATCCACCAGAATCACGCGGCAGTCGCCTTGCGTGACGATTTCGGGCAGATAGCGCTGCACGATGGCATAGCGGCGCCCATAGTCGGTCAGGGTTTCGAACACGACGTTGCGATTCTTGTCGCCTTGCTCCAGGACGAAAATGGACTTGCCGCCCATGCCTTCCAGCGGCTTGCACACCGCTTTGCCGTGCTCGCGCAGGAATTGCGCCATGTCGGCCATGTCCCGGGTGATCAAGGTGGGTGCGCAGCACTCCGGAAACCACGCCGTGTAAACTTTTTCATTCATGTCCCGAAGACCGTCGGGACGGTTCACCACCAGCGCACCCTGCAGCTGCGCCCGCTCCAGAATGTAGGTCGAATAAATGTATTCGGTGTCGAAAGGCGGGTCTTTGCGCATGAGGATGACGTCGCAGTCGCCCAATGGCATCGTCTGCGCGTCCAAACGCTCGAACCAGTGCGCCGCATCGTCGAAAACGCGCAACGGCGCGAGGCGACCCCAAGCTACGCCGTCGCGCAGATACAAAGAGCCGAGTTCGGCATACAGCACCTGCCAGCCCTTGGATTGGGCCGCCAGCAGCATGGCCAGCGTGCTGTCCTTGGCGGGCTTGATGTTCTCGATCGGATCCATGACGACGGTGAGGCGGATGGGTCTGGACATGCTGAGGGTTTAAGTCCTTTGCGGGCGGTGTTGACGATGCAGGTTGGAGTCTATCGCAAGCCGTCACTCGCCCGTCGATGCCCCACGAAGAGCAAACTGTGAACCACTCCCGAGTGGAATGTCGTGACTTGGCTCCAAATGTACGACTGAGGCCGTGGCTTGAAGATGCCGGATATGTTAAAAAGCCACAAGTTTCCGGCACATACGCATGAAACCGTGAGCGTGGGCTGGCTCGCGGGTGAAGGCGATGCCGATTAAGGAAGAATTCATGGAGAGCATGGTCACCAACGGCAAACCAAAACTCACCGGACTCAAGGTCCTGGTGATAGACGACAGCAAGACAATCCGGCGCACGGCCGAGACGCTTCTGACCAAGGAGGGTTGTGAAGTGTTTACGGCCATCGATGGGTTCGATGCGCTGTCGAAGATTGCCGATCATCAGCCCGATATCGTGTTCGTCGACATCATGATGCCGCGGCTCGATGGCTATCAGACCTGCTCCCTGATCAAGCACAACAAGGTGTTCAAGCAGATTCCGGTGATCATGTTGTCGAGCAAGGACGGCCTGTTCGACCGCGCGCGCGGCCGCATCGTCGGCTCCGAACATTATTTGACCAAGCCGTTCACGAAGGACGAGCTGCTGGGCGCGATCGAAGCGCACGTGAGCAAATAGCATTTCACACAAAGGTTTCGCGTATGGCGTTGATCCTGATAGTTGATGATTCGCCGACCGAGGTGCATGTCATGCAGAAGGCGCTGGAGAAGCATGGCTTCCAGACGGCCGCTGCACAGAATGGCGCGGAAGGGATTCGCAAGGCCAAGGAAATGAAGCCGGACCTGATCTTCATGGACATCGTCATGCCGGGCGTGAACGGTTATCAGGCGACGCGCGCCTTGATCAACGATCCGGAAACGCGCGCCATTCCCATCATCATGGTCACCACCAAAGGACAGGAAACCGATCGCGTCTGGGGTTTACGCCAGGGTGCGGTGGACTACCTCGTCAAGCCGGTGACCGCGCAGGCATTGGTGGAAAAAGCGCAGGCCGCCCTGGCTCTATGACCGTGAGCGGCGCCGACGTCACGCTGGTAGACAACGTGCGCTCTTTGCGCGACCGGCCGTTCGAGCTGCTCAAGGCGCTAGAGAAGCGCAGTCGCGCATTGGTGACCAATGCCGAGCGTGAAGTCGTTGCGGGAAACGAATGGGTGGGGGTGGCGTTTCGAATGGGCGGTGAGACCTTCCTGGTGGCGCGCGAGGAGACCCGCGAAGTGCTGGGGTTCCCGGCGGCGATCACCCGCGTGCCCGGTGCCAAGGCCTGGGTGAAGGGTCTCGCCAACGTGCGCGGCCAGCTGCTGTCGATGATCGATCTGCGTCAGTTTCTGGGCAGCGGCGTCACCACGGCCGGGCGCAATACGCGCGTGATCGTGGTCAATCACCGTGACATTCCCGCAGGTCTGTTGGTCGATGAAGTGTTGGGGTTCCGGCGCTTTGCGGAACGGGAGTTCGATGCCGAGCCGCCGCCCACCGTGATCCGCTGCGACAGCTACCTGGCGGGGGCCTTCCGTCGCGGTGGTGAGATATGGCCGGTGCTGAGTCTGAAGACGCTGGTCGAGAGTCCGAATTTTTTGCAGGCGGCACACTAGATACTTTTTGAGACCCTTTGCAATGAACGCAACAAAAACGAAAAATGACAACGGCGCGGCGGCAGCCGTACCGGCGCTTCCCTGGGTGTTCGGGTTCGCCGTGCTGTGTCTCCTGATCGCCGCCGTCCTCGCCTCGTTGAATCACGACAAGAGCGGATCGGGCAGCACCGTGGAACAGCTGGTGCTGGTGACGCAACAGATTCCCTTCGAGGCACAGAATGCCCTGCGCGGCGAACCCAGTGCCTTCGAAGCAATGAGCAAGAGCGTCGCCCGCATGAAGACGCTGCGCAGCGAAATCGGCGATGCCGCGATGGTGATGGACGAGGATTGGGCGAAGGTGCAGACCCGGGTGAGCACCATCAGCGATGCACGCGTCGCGGTACAAAACATCGAGCAGGCAAGCCAAAGCGTACGCGAGCTTGCACCCAAGCTGTTGTCCGAGATGGGCGACCTGGCAAGCGGCGTGGGCGCTCAGAAACTGGAGGGCATGAGCCGGTATCTGGAACGTTTCGAGTTGACAGTGCAGCGCATTCAGCAGGATCTCACCGGTCTTGCCACCGGCGTGACGAATGCCGCGCCGGCGGCGCAGCGGCTGGCCGACAGCCTGGAATTCCTCAACCAGGTCGTGCGCGGCCTCGGCGGTGAGGATGCCGGTCTGCAATTGGCTCGCGTGACTGGCGCAGAGGGCGAGCAGCGGCTCAAGGTGGTGGCGCAGCGCAATCAGCAATTCGCCGCCAGCGTGCGCAAGGCCATCGGTGCCGCCGAGCCGCTCTCCAAGGCGCAGTCCGCAGCGCGCGAGTTGCCGGTGATTGCCGGGAGCTTGAGCGTGAAATTGAATTCCAACCCGAATCCGCGGGCCACGCAGCCCGCGCGCAGCCTCACGCCGTGGGTGCTGATTGCACTGGTCGCCGCGCTGCTGTCGCTGGGCGCATTGGTCTGGCTGTACCTGAAAACCGCCAATGTGAATCGCGCCGTCGAGTTGCGCGTGCGCGAGAATGAGCGCAATCAGGAAGCCATCATGCGGCTGCTGGATGAACTGTCGAGTCTCGCCGACGGCGATCTGACCGTGCAGGCGACCGTCACCGAGGACATCACCGGCGCCATCGCCGATTCCATCAATTATGCGATCGAGGCATTGCGTGACCTCGTGACCACCATCAATGACACCGTCATCCAACTCGACGGTGCGACCAAGCAGACGCAGGCTGCCGCCAGCCACATGGCCAAGGCCAGCAGCGCGCAATCGCGGCAGATCTCGGCGGCGAGCGAATCCATGGCGGACATGGCCGCCTCGATCGAAGAGGTGTCGGGCAACTCGGAGCGCTGTTCCGACGTGGCGCGACACTCGGTGGATATCGCGCACAAAGGCGGCGATGCCGTGCGGCGCACCATCGACGGCATGAATGCCATCCGCGAAACGATTCAGGAAACCAGCAAGCGCATCAAGCGGCTGGGAGAGAGCTCGCAGGAGATCGGCAACATCGTCGAGCTGATCAACGACATCGCCGAGCAGACCAACATTCTGGCGTTGAACGCCTCGATCCAGGCCTCGATGGCCGGCGAAGCGGGCCGCGGCTTTGCGGTGGTCGCGGATGAGGTGCAGCGGCTCGCGGAGCGCGCGGCGAATGCCACCAAGCAGATCGAAGTGCTGGTGCGCACCATTCAAAGCGATACCAACGAAGCCGTGGTGTCGATGGAGCGCTCGACCACGGATGTGGTCGGCGGGGCCTTGTTGGCCGAGAACGCCGGCGCCGCTTTGGAGGAAATCGAACAGGTTTCCAAACAGATCGCGAGTCTGGTGCAGAACATCTCGGCGAGCGCCCGTCAGCAGGCGCATGTGTCCGGCAACATTTCCAAGAACATGCAGGTGGTGCGCGAGATTTCCACGCAGACGGCGGAAAGCTCGGCCACCACGTCCAATTCCATCGGCAAGCTGGCGGCGTTGGCCGCGCAATTGCGCAAGTCCGTCAGCGGATTCCGCCTGCCGGACTTTGGGTCGGCCACGGCCACCACGGCTGCCGACAGCTCCTCGGTTCGTCTCCCCGTCTTGCAAGAACTGCCGCCGGAGCGCGACAGCAATGCGGCGACCGGCTCTGGCAACACGAGCAACACCGGCAAAATGCGCAAGGTGAGCGGCTTCGGCGCCTGAGCTCATGACGGACATCAGTTCTCAGACATTGCACGTCGTCGCGAAGGAACTCGGCTCGACGTTGAACGATGCGCGTGCCGCGCTCGAAGCCTATTCGGAACGGCCGGATCAGATCGACCTGCTGGAGAAATGTGCTGAAAGCCTGCATCAAGCGCGCGGCGTACTGCGCCTGGTGGAAGTGTACGGCGCGGCGCTGCTGGCAGAGGAAATGGAGCATGTGACGCGTCACCTGCTCGAAGTCGATCACGAAAAGAAACCCCAGGTCGACGGGCTCGATGCGCTGATGCGCGCCATGGTGCAGCTGCCCACGTATCTGGAGCGCGTCATGTCCGGTGGCCGCGATCTGGCGTTGGTGCTGCTGCCGTTGCTGAACGATTTGCGCGCCGTGCGCGGCAGTCCGCTGCTGTCGGAAGGCACGTTGTTGCTGTTGAATTTGAAGTCCGACCAGCCGGCGCAACCGCAGCCGACCCGGCCGGGCGAGCCGCCGCTGACCGTCACTCAATGGGGGCGGCGACTGCGGTCCCGTTTTCAACTCGGTCTGCTGGGCTTCATTCGCGGTGAGCGTGTCGAGCAGAATCTGGAGATTCTCGCCAAGATCGCCGAGAAACTCGAGCAGGTGGCCACGACGCAACCGGTGTTCCAGCTATGGTGGGTGACCGGTGCCATTCTCGAAGCCCTGCGCAGCAACGGGCTTGAGACCAGCGCCACGCTCAAGCGGCTGCTGGGCCAGGCGGACCGCCAGATCAAGAATCTGTATGAGATCGGCGAAGCCCGCTATTGCGAGAACCCGCCGATCGACCTGCTCAACAACATGTTGTATTACGTGGCGCGGGCGTCGAATACGGGCGGCCGCATCGGCGCGGTGCGCGCTTCCTTCAAGCTGGCCGATCTGCTCCCCGTCGATGACGAAGTCGAGCACGAGCGCGAGAGTCTGTCCGCGCCCAGCGTCAAATTGATGCACACGGTGGCTGCGGCCATCAAGGAAGACCTGTCGAAGGTCAAGGACGTGCTGGATATCTTCGTGCGCCGCGGCGGCGGGCACGTCGAAGAACTCGCCTCGCAGATGGAATTGCTGAAGAAGATCAGCGATACGCTGGGCGTGCTGGGTTTGGGCGAGTTGCGTGAACGCGTGCAAACCGAAACCGGTGCATTGAGCGCTCTTGTCGCCCAGGGCAAGACGCCACCCGAGGAAGCTCTGCTGAAAATGGCTGCCGCGCTGTTGTCGGTGGAGGACAGCCTCGATGATCAGCTGGTGCGGCTGATTCTGCCCAGCGGCGCGACCGACCTGCTGGCGCCGGGCAGCGAGGATGTGGATTTTCGAGCCGTCACCGAAGCGGTCCTGCGCGAATGCATCGTCAATCTGGCGCGAGTGAAAGAGGCCATCTCGGTCGCGGTGCACAAGCCCGGGGAATTCGCGCCACAAGGGTTGGACAATGTGCCGCAGCTATTGCGCGGCATCACAGCGGGTCTGCTGATGCTCGGCAAAGGCCGCGCAGTCGAATTGATGGACGCGATTGGCACGCATGTGCGCCACCTGGTCGAGCCAGGCGCTGCGCCGCTGGAGCCTGCGCGGCTGGAGCGCGTTGCCGATGCCATCGTCAGCATCGAGTACTACATGGAAACGTTGCAAAGCGGTCGCAACGATCCCTGGTACATGCTCGACAACGCGGAGATGTGCATCAAGGCTTTGGCCGCCGATGCGGCACCACGGGTGCCGACCATCACCGTGCCGAGCATCGATGGCGTGAAGACGGTCAAGCTCGATGCCGACAAGACCGTAAAATTCGATGCGGCCAAGACCGTCAAGCTGGACGTGGAGCAGGCGCAGACTCTGTTGCTGTCGCCCGAGGTGCCGCAGGCATCGACGGCACCCGAGCCACCGCCGGTTCGTGTGGCGCCGCCGCCGGCCGCGGTGAATACAGCGGACATCGATCCAGAATTGCTGGAATTGTTCATCGAGGAGGCGAAGGAAGAAATCGCCTCGATCAAGAAAGTGTTCCCGATGTGGGATCAAAATCCCATGGATACCGAGGCGCTGGTGACGCTGCGCCGCAGCTTTCATACGCTCAAAGGCAGCGGCCGCATGGTCGGTGCGAGGCTCATCGGCGAGTTCGGCTGGGCCATTGAAAATCTGCTCAACCGTCTGCTCGACAAAACCCTGTCGCGATCACCGGGGATGATGGCGATGATCCGCAACGCCATCCTCGAATTGCCGCACGTCATCGAGCAATTGGAAACCGGGCGCCCGCTGGCGAACCCGGTCGACGCGCTGATGGCGCGCGCCTTCGCGTACGCGGAAGGCCGCGATCCGGATCAGACCGCGGCGGACGTGCCGGCGGATGATAAAAGTGCGCTGGTCGCGGAGTTGGATCATCCCGTGCCCGATTCATCCGTTGCCACATCGCCGGTCGCGCCGCCGCAGATGGATCCGGTGCTGCACGATATCTACAGCAAGGAAACCGACGGGCATCTGAGCGTCATTCGCGACTACCTGCGCAAGCGAACCGGCCAGCCCGCGCCGCATGACCTTCCAGAGAATGTCTATCGCGCCATCCATACCCTCAGCGGCAGTTCCAAGATGGCCGAGGCCCGTCACGGCATCCGCATCACCGAGCCACTGCATTTGTACATGCGCAAGGTGTTCGACAGCGGGCATGGCTTGAGCGAATCCGGTCTGGCTGCGTTGTCCGATTCGGTGGCCGCCATCGACAAGGTGGTCGAGCACATCAACGAGGCGACCTCGTACTTCGGCGAGCAACCCTCGCTGGTGCAGCGGCTGCGCGAACTCGAAGCGCAGCTCGATGCGCAACTCGCGCAGGAGGCTGCGCAAAACAATTCCTCGGCACTCATGCCTGCGTTGACGATGCCCCCGGACCAGCAACCCCCGACAGACGCTCCTGTAGCGCAGGTTGCGGCAGAGGAACCGCCGGCACCGCCTGTTCAAGCGCACTCCGAACCTGGCGTTCACACCGCACCGGCCGCGCCGCCGCCTGATGAATCCGAGCCGTCGCTGGCGGGGGAAGAGTTCGACAGCGAGATCGCCTCGATCTATTGCGAAGAGGCCACCGAGTTGCTCGAGGCTGCCGAAAATGCGCTGGCGGACTGGAATCTGGACCGGGCCGACAAGAGTCCGTTTGCGTCCCTGCAACGCCACCTGCACACATTGAAGGGCGGGGCGCGCATGGCCGGCATCAGCGCCATGGGCGATCTGAGCCATGAACTGGAAACGCTGGTCGTGCAGATCGAGGGAGGCGCAGTAGCGGCCGATGATCGCGCCGCCGCGCTGCTCCAGGCCAGCATCGACGAACTCGCCAGCATGCGCGAGGCCGTCAATCGCGCATCGCGCGTGGTGCCCGCGACGCATTTGATCGAACGCATTCAGGCGTTGGCACAAGGCCGCGCCGAACCCATCCCCTCGCCGGTCGCGCTGGCAGTGCCGGATTCCGCGTCCAGCCTGCCACCGCTGAGCGACTCGAACGTCGTCCTCATGCACCCGGTGGAAACGCCGGTACCCGAGTCCGTTGCGGAATCCCGGCCGCCGGCGCCGACGCTTGAACAGATCGAAGCGTCGCTCGAATTGAGTTCGGCGCCCATACTCCCCGGCCGCGAGGCGGCGCCGGTGGAGCGTGCCGAAATGGCGCGTGTCGATGCAGACCTGCTCGACACGATGCTCAACAATGCCGGCGAGGTCAGCATCTTCCGCGCGCGGTTGGATCAGCAGGTCAGTTCCATCGATTTCAATCTGGCGGAACTGGCGCGCACGGTCACCCGTTTGAAGGAACAGCTACGCGGATTGGAAATCGAAACCGAAGCGCAGGTGCTGCATCGTCATCAGGATGTCGAACCGCGCCACTCGGATTTCGATCCGCTGGAGTTGGACCGGTACTCGGCTCTGCAGCAATTTTCGCGCGCGCTGGCCGAGACCTCCAGCGACGTTGCCAGCATTCAGAGCCTGCTCGAGGCGCTGACTCGCGAGGCGCAGAATCTGTTGACGCAGCAGTCGCGCGTCATCACCGAATTGCAGAACGGGCTGATGCGCACCCGCATGGTGCCTTTCCAGCGGCATGTGCAGCGGCTGACGCGGCTGGTCCGCCAGGCTGCCAACGACACCGGCAAGCGCGCCGAGCTCAGCGTCGAAGGCGCCGCCGCCGAACTGGACCGGCAGGTGCTGGAGCGCATGGTCCCGCCGCTGGAACATATGCTGCGTAATGCCGTGGTACATGGCATCGAGACAACCGCCAAGCGAACTGCCGCCGGCAAGCCTGAAACCGGCCGCATTTCGGTGAGTCTGGAGCGCGACGGCGCCGAAGTCGTCATCGTGGTCGCCGATGACGGCGGCGGCATCGACATCAAGCTGATCCGTGAAAAAGCGGTGGCGTTGGGGATGGCCGATCCTGCGCACAAGCTGACCGACGAAGAGGCCATGCAGTTGATTCTGGAGCCCGGCTTCAGCACTGCGGGCCACATCACCCAGGCGGCGGGCCGCGGCGTGGGCATGGACGTGGTCGCCACCGAGGTCAAGAAGCTCGGCGGCGGTCTGTTCATCGAATCCAATCTGGGCAAGGGCACGCGCTTCACCATCCGGCTGCCGTTTACGCTGGCGATCAGCCAGGCGCTGATCGTGCGCGCCGGCGATGAGGTCTATGCACTGCCGCTGGCCACCGTGGAAGGTGTGGTTCGCCTGCCGAAGAACATCGTCGCGCGACATCTGTCCAAGGATGCGCCGCTGTTTGAGTACGGCGCACAGAAATACCGCTTTCAACAGCTCGGCACTTTCGTGGGACTCGGTGTATCACGGCTGCCGGACACCGATGCCTCGCTGTCGGTGGTGCTGATCCGCGCGGGCGAGCATTCCACCGCGCTGGTTACCGATGAACTGGTGGGCAGTCGCGAAATCGTGGTGAAGTCGGTGGGGCCGCAGATTTCCGCGATCCGCGGTATCGCCGGCGCGACGATTCTGGGCGATGGCCGGGTGGTGGCGATTCTGGACATGGGCGCGCTGGTACGCTCGGAATGGCGCGCGCGTCCCGCCGACACGGTGGTGCTGGATCAGCGCGATCGGCGCACCTTCGCACTGGTGGTGGACGATTCCATCACCGTGCGGCGGGTGACCCAACGACTGCTGGAGCGCAACGGCATGCGCGTGATCACCGCCAAGGACGGCGTGGACGCCGTCTCCGTGCTGCAGGAGCATTTGCCCGACATCATCCTGCTGGACATCGAGATGCCGCGCATGGATGGCTATGAAGTTGCCGCCCATGTCCGCAACGATGCGCGCCTGAAGGACATCCCCATCGTCATGATCACCTCGCGCGTCAGCGAGAAGCATCGCGCACGCGCCATCGAACTCGGCGTCAACGACTATTTGGGCAAGCCCTATCAGGAGAATCAACTGCTCGATGCCATCGAGCCGCTGGTAAACCGGCGGCGCGCCATGATTCAACAACAAGGGTAGGCCTTCCGTGTCCGAACTGCGCGAGGAACTTTACAGCCTGCTGGTGCCGCTGGTCGGCGAGCGGTTGATCGTGCCGCGCGCGTGCGTCGCCGAGGTGATCGGCTACCAGCCTCTGGCGGAGATGACCAATGCGCCTCCCTGGTATGCCGGCCTCGTGAGTTGGAGCGGCCGCAGCGTGCCGGTGGTGTCCTTCGAAGGCGCCTTCGGCCAGACCATGCCGACGCCAACCGGCCGCACGCGCATCGTCGTGTTCCATGCGTCCAGCGGCAAACTGCAATCCGGTTACTTCGGGCTGCTCACGCAGGGCTTTCCGCAGTTGGTGCGCGTCAATGCCGACGTGGTCCGCGCCGATCCGTCGCGCAGTTTTCCCGAACGCTCACCGGTGATCTGCCAAATTCGCATGGTCAACGAGACGCCGCTGATCCCGGATCTGGACCGCCTCGAAGAAATGATCGCCGAGGAAACCTCGGTTCTTAGTTAACTCGTTAAAAAAGTTCCTCCTGACCTTTTTTAACGACGGCGAGTGAAAAGCGTGGTTTTCACTCGCCTCACAAAATCAACGACGTCTGACGTCGTTGATTTTGGCGGTGCATCCCTGCACCGAGCACCCGCTATCGGCCGCGGCTGGTCAATGCCACGCCACATAACACGATGGCGCCGCCCAGCAGCGTCGACAGCGGCACGCGTTCGTGCAGCAGCAGGGCGGACAGCAGCACGCCGAAGACGGGAACAAAATTGTTGAACACCGCCGTGCGCGGCGCGCCCAGTTCCTTCACGCCATCGAAGTACCAGATGTAGGCGATCGCAGTGCCGGGTATGCCCAGATATAAAACACTCAAGGCCGCATCGAGTCCCAGACCGCTCCAGTGAACCTGTCCCAGAGAGGGGATGGCATACAGCGCCAGGAGCAGGCTTCCCCACAGCGAGGCGTAGGTGGTCGCAGCGATCGGCGAAAGTCCGGTTTTGAGGATCAACTGCGACAGGATGGTGTACAGCGCCCAGCACAGTACACCGGCCAACATGATCCATTCGCCGCGTCCGATGGCGCCCTGCATCAGCGCTGCCGGATCGCCGTGGGTGATGACGATCGAGGCGCCGAGGAAGGAAATCAGGATGCCGAGCCAGCGCAGCGGCGCCAGCGCCTGCCGGAACAGCATCGCGTTGAGCAGCGCCGTGGCCACCGGATTCAGTGCGACCAGCAGCGCGGTGCGGCTGGCGGGCAGCAGTTGCACGGCAGCGAAGAAGAAATTGTTGTAGGCGAAAATTCCCAAGAATCCGAGCAGCGCGGTCACCGCGAACAGGCGTCGGTCCAGTCGCGGCAGACCGCCTTCGACCACGTAGGCGGTCGCCACCATCAGCACCGTGGCGATGACGAAGCGCGCCATGGCGCTCACCGGCGGCGGCAGCAGCGGCCCGACGATGCGGCCCGCGACAAAGGTGCCGCCCCAAAACAAGGCGACACAGATCAATTTCAGGCGCGTGATCACGCCGGCGTCGGGTTCATGTCGCCGAAGCGGATTTGCAGGAAGGTGAGTGCCGCCAGCGCGGCGGTCTCGGTACGCAGCACGCGCGGTCCGAGACGGATGCCCCGCAGGCCGGCAATGTGCATGGCATCGAGTTCCTGCGGCGAGAATCCGCCTTCCGGTCCGATGGTGACCTCGATTTGCGCAGGAGTCGGGTCGATGACCGGCGACGCCGTGGATTCCGGATCCAGTACCCAGCGCAAACCGACGTCGCTGGCTGCGCCCAGATGGTCCAGCAATTCCAACGGCGGGTCGATGTGCGGAAGGCGGTTGCGACCGCATTGTTCGCAGGCACTGACGGCAACGCCGCGCCAATGCTCGAGCTTGGATTCGTACTGGCGCTCGTTCAGTCGCACCACGCTGCGCGAGCTGAGCACCGGCACGATGCGCGCGACGCCCAGTTCGGTGGCTTTTTGGATCACGAAATCCATGCGATCGCCGCGCGGAATGGCCTGCACCAAGGTCACGCGCAGCGGCGATTCGCGATCAACCGCATGCCCTTGCGTGAGACTGACGTTGACGCGCGTGCCGCGAATGGTTTCGATGCTGCCCTGGTACTCGTTGCCATCGCCGTTGAACAGGATCAGTTCATCGCCACTGCGCGCGCGCCGCACGCGTACCATGTGCGCTGCGGTGTCAGCAGGAAGCTCCAGCGTGCTGTCGGGCGCCAGCGCGAGTTGCACGAACAGCCGTGTCAGTCGCATGTGGCTGCCTCGATGCCGCTGGCGGCCGTGTCGATCATCAGGTCGATTTCCGGCTCTTCGATCACATAGGGTGGCATGAAATACACGACGTTGCCGATGGGTCGCAGCAGCACGCCGCGTTCCAGCGCATGCCGATACAGCCGCAGGCCGCGGCGTTCCTGCCAGGGGTAGGGTGTGTGGGTCGCGGGGTCGAGTTCGAATTCCACGGCCAGGATCATGCCGCATTGCCGTACATCGCTGACGTGCGGATGATTGCGCAAGTTTTCCGCGCGCCGGCCCATGTAGGCGCTCAAGGTGCGATTGCGCGCGATCACGTCCTCGTCGCGAAAAATTTTCAAGGTGGCGAGCGCCGCCGCGCAGGCCAGCGGATTGCCTGTATAGCTGTGCGAATGCAGGAACGCGGTGAGCTTGCCGTAGTCGTCGTAAAAAGCGCCGTAGATCTCATCCGAGGTCAGCACCACCGACAGCGGCAGGTAGCCGCCCGTCAGACCTTTGGACAGGCACAGAAAGTCCGGGCTGATGCCGGCCTGTTCGCAGGCGAACAAGGTGCCCGTCCTACCGAAACCGACCGCAATCTCATCGGCGATCAGGTGCACACGGTGGCGGGTGCACGCTTCCCGCAGCAGGCTCAGGTAGATGGGGTGATACATGCGCATCGAGCCGGCGCACTGCACCAGTGGCTCGACGATCACCGCGGCGATTTCGTGGGCGTGCTCCGCGAGCATCCGCTCCATGTGAACGAACTGCTGACGCGAATGGCTTTCCCAGGATTCTCCCGGCGCGCGCGCATAACAATCCGGCGTAGCGACGGTCAGCACGTCCATCAGCAGCGGCTTGTAGATGGATTTGTAGAGTTCCACATCGCCCACGGCCAGCGCGCCGAGAGTTTCGCCGTGATAGCTGTTTGAAAGGGTGACGAAACGACGCTTGTCGCTGCGGCCTCGATTGCGCCAATAGTGAAAACTCATTTTGATCGCCACTTCGATCGCCGCCGAGCCGTTGTCAGCGTAGAAGCAGCGGTTCAGATTCGGCGGCACCAGCCTGACCAATGCTTCCGACAGTTCGATGATGGGCGCGTGCGTGAAGCCAGCGAGGATGACGTGTTCCAGATCTTCCACCTGCGCCCGTACCGCTGCATTGATGCCAGGATTCGCATGGCCGAACAGATTGACCCACCACGAGCTGATGGCATCCAGATAGCGCTTGCCGTCGTAGTCCTCGAGCCAGACGCCACGGGCGCGGCGCACCGGAATCATCGGGACCGTTTCGTGGTCCTTCATCTGCGTGCAGGGGTGCCAGACGACGGCGAGATCGCGTGCGGCCATGGCGGCGGAGGTTGCGGTGGTCGAATTCACATTCATCGGCGCCATTGTCGCATATGCTATCGGCCTTCCATCCCTCGACAAAGGTACGCGTGCGTGTGAGACGAGCAGCATTGCCCCGCTATGACGTGAACGGATCGGCCGGCATTTTGAAACAGGCGCGTCAGGTGCCCTCGCCGAATTTCGATCCGCGCCCTGCCGGCATTACAGCGGATCTCATCATCGTTCACGGCATCAGCCTGCCACCCGGCGACTATGGCGGACCGTGGATCGACAAGCTGTTCTGCAATCAACTGCCCCGCGATCATCATCCGTATTTCGCGCAGGTCGCCGCATTGCGCGTCTCCTCGCATTTGTTGGTCCGCCGTGACGGTGCGGTCGTGCAGTACGTGAGCTTCAACGACCGGGCCTGGCATGCCGGCAAGTCCGCCTATCAGGGCCGCGAAGCCTGCAACGACTTCTCCATCGGCATCGAGCTGGAAGGCAGTGACGAGGAGCCCTATGCGGATGCTCAATATGTCAACTTGGCGGGCCTCGTCCGCGCGTTGTGCAGGGCCTACCCGACGCTCTCGCGACAGCGGGTCGTGGGTCACAGCGACGTCTCTCCGGGCCGTAAGACCGACCCCGGGCAGAGCTTTGACTGGCCCAGGGCTCGCACGCTGATCGCCTGACGCGCGCCGTGGCGGCCGCCCTTTGGGCGGCGCGGTAGGGGATACACCGCAAGCGAAAGCCCCCTGGTCCGAAGTGTCGTGCAGCGTGACCTGTTTCACGTCTCCCGCCGCAAGAAACGCCCATTCTTGCCGATAGATCAGATCGTTTGGCGTATCACGAAAACCCATAGAAAGGAGCTGCGATGCGTTGGTTCGCAGATCTCCCGATCGAGCGAAAATTACGGGTGGCCATTGTCATCCCGGCGGCCATCGCCTTCTTGATCGCGATGGGCGTTCATACGGCCGGCGAGGTCGTGCAGTTTCACAAAGACGTGCGCGAACGCTCCGCCGCGCTGGCGCGGTTCATCGGCGCCAACACCGTCAACGCGATGAAACACGCCGACGAGAAACAGGCCTACGACGTGCTGATGGCGCTGCGCGCCGAGCCCTTTGTCAGTTCCGCCGACGTCTATACGCCGGGCGGACGTTTGCTGGCCCGCTATCGACGCGAAATTCCAACGCAGGATCTGAGCGCGCCGGCCGCGGACGCCGCCGCCAGTTTCGATGCGAACAATCCCCAGGAAGCGTTCGACTCGGAAATCTATACCTTGAAGGTGCCGATCCGCGCCGACGGCAAGCTGGCCGGCTTCATCAAGATTCAAACCTCGCTGACCGCGCTGTATTCAAATTTACGCGCCTATGCCTGGACTACGCTGGGCGTGATCATCGGCGCGGTGCTGGCGGCGTATTTCATAGCTGCCCGCCTGCAACAGCAAATCTCAGGTCCCATCGTCAATCTGGCCAAGACCATGAAGCGCGTGTCCCTCGAAGAGGACTACACGTTGCGGGTGGAAAGCTACTCGCGCGATGAGATCGGCTCGCTCATCGAGGGCTTCAATCAGATGCTCGGTCGCATGCGCGAACGCGATGCACGCCTGGAAAAATACCGCCATTACCTCGAACAACAGGTCGCCGAACGGACCGAGAACCTGGCGGCGGCCAACGATGAGCTGCAGGGTGCGATCTCCGAGGCGACCCGCGCCAAGGAATCGGCCGAGCATGCCAGTCGCTCCAAAAGCGAATTCCTCGCTCGCATGAGCCATGAAATCCGCACGCCCATGAACGGCGTGATGGGAATGTCCGAGTTGCTGCAGGGAACTGACCTGACGCCGCGCCAACGCCGGTTGTCCGAGACGATTTCGCGCTCGGCTGAATCGCTGCTGCAGATTCTCAACGACATTCTGGATTTTTCAAAAATCGAAGCCGGCAAACTCGAGCTGGAATCCATCGACTTCAACTTGAGGGAAGTGGTCGAGGAAACCATCGAACTGCTGGCGGCGCGGGCTTACGCCAAGGGTCTGGAGCTGGCCTGCAGCGTCCAGCCCGACGTGCCCGCCCTGGTGCGCGGCGACCCGGTACGCTTACGCCAGGTGCTGATCAACCTGGTCGGCAATGCCGTCAAGTTCACCGAGCGCGGCGAAGTGTTGGTGAAACTCGAGGTGCGGGACGACGGACGCGTCGGCTTTGAGGTCAGCGACACGGGCATCGGATTGTCCGACGAGGCACAGCAGAGAATTTTCAGCGCCTTCAGTCAGGCCGACTCGTTCACCACCCGCAAATATGGCGGCACCGGATTGGGGCTGGCCATCGTCAAGCAACTCGTTGGGTTGATGGGTGGCGAAGTCCGTGTCCACAGCGTCCCGCAGCAGGGCTCGCGATTCGGCTTCGACATCGAGTTGCCTGCCGTGGCCGAATCGTCGGCACAGCAGCTCACGCTGCCGCGAGCGCCGTTGGCCGGGCTGCAGATCCTGCTGGTCGATGACAACGCCACCAATCGCGAGATTGTTCAGCATCAGCTGATCGCGTGGGGTGTGCGTGTCGATTCGGCCGAGAATGCACAGTCCGCGCTGGAACTTCTGCAATCCCATTCGGCCGATTTCTATCGTCTCGCGTTGCTCGATCATGAGATGCCCGGCATGTCCGGACTGGAACTGGCATCGCGCATTCGTGAAGACTCGAGCCACAACGCTCTGCGACTCATTCTCCTGAGTTCCAAGGACCCTCAAGACCTGCCGGGGGCGGCCGATCTGTTTGAGGAAATGCTGACCAAGCCGGTACGCCAGACGCAGTTGCTGGCCGCCGTCGGTCGCGCCGTCACGCCGGACGCGACCGGCGCCGCGGTGTCGCAGTCCAGTGGCGCGCCGTCGCCGCAACTGCCCGGCGGCGGTGCGCGGATTTTGCTCGTCGAGGACAACCCGGTAAACCGGGAGGTGGCGCTGGGCATGTTGGAGAACCTGGGCTGCACGGTGGTTGTGGCGGAGAACGGCTGGCTCGCCATTGAAGCCATGAACGAGCCGGACTTCGATGCCATTCTCATGGATTGCCAGATGCCGGTGATGGACGGTTTCACCGCGACCGGCGAGATCCGCCGGCGGGAAGCCGACGCTGGCGCGCCGCGAATTCCCATCCTCGCACTCACCGCCAATGCGATGGAGGGCGACCGCGAGCGTTGCCTGCGTGCCGGCATGGACGATTTTCTCAGCAAGCCGTTCAGCCAGCGGCAACTGCTGTCGCACTTGAGCCGCTGGCTGCGACCTGAGCGTATTGCCCAGCGCGCCGCGATTGCAGACCCGGAAGACGCCACGCAACAGTCACCCGTCATCGACATGGGCGTGCTGCGCAACATCTCCGCCTTGCCGCGCGCCAACCTGCTCGCGACCATGATCGATCTGTACATGACGCATTCGCCGGCGCTGTTGAGCGCCATTGAAGCCGCGGCGGCGCGCGCCAATTCCGATGAGTTGTATCAGGCCGTGCATGCCTTGAAATCCAGCACGGCGAATCTCGGCGGCACGCGCCTCGCGGGCATTGCGCGCGATTGCGAAGCGCTCGCGCGGCAGGGGCAGACCCTTAAGGCCCTGCAACTGCTGCCGCGCATCCGCAAGGAGTATGCGCAGTTCTGCGCAAGTTTGGCGCGTGAGCGGGGGAGTGCCGCGGCATGAAGGAGGCGGGAATCGCCGAGGTGTCCACGGTGCTCGTCGTCGACGACGATCCCGGTGCGCAGTTGCTGGCGCAGAGTGCGCTGGAGCTGGCAGGCTTTCGCGTGCGCTGCGCCGCGGACGGCAATGCCGGTCTGGCGGCGTTCAAGGCGCATGCGCCTGATTGCATCGTGCTCGATGTCATCATGCCGGGCATGAACGGTTTTCAAATGTGCGAGAAGGTGCGCGCGCTGCCCGGCGGTCAACACGTGCCGGTGCTGATGATGACCAGTCTGGATGACATGGAATCTGTGTCACGTGCCTATACGGCGGGCGCGACCGATTTCGCCTCCAAGGGCGTCAATCCGATGTTGCTCGCGCAGCGCGTGAAGTTTCTGGTGCGGACCAAGCATACGCAGGATCAGCTGCGCGCCAGTGAAGCGCATGTGCGCTATCTCGCCTACTACGATCCGATGACGCGGTTGCCGAACCGGCAGCGCCTGTTGGAGATCATCACCCAGCTCGCGGCTTGGGCGAGTCCGCGCGGCCGCCGGATCGCCGTGCTGGCCTTGGACATCGACAACTTCTCGCGCATCAACGACACACTCGGGCAGGTCAACGGGGACACCCTGATCGCCGAAACGGCCGCGCGCTTGCAGCATTGCCTGCGCGATCCGGATCGCGCGCTGGACCAGGCCGCTGCGCAAATCGACATCAACGAACCCTCCGACTGGCTGGCGCGGATCGGTGGCAATGAATTTGCGCTGGCGCTGCCCGGTGTGCCTACTGCCGAAGCGGCTACGCTGGTGGCGCGGCGCTTCCAGTCCGCCTTGGCGCGGCCCTTTCTGGTTGGCGAGACCGAATTGCCGGTATCGGCGAGCATCGGCATCAGCCTGTTTCCGGACGACGGTCTCGATGCACAGGTGTTGCTCAAGAACGCGCACGCGGCCATGCATCATGGCCGCAAGTCCGGCGGCGGCGGCTGTCAGCTGTTCATGGAATCCATCAGCGCGCGAGCCGCACAACACTTGTCGCTCGAGGCGGATCTGCGCAAAGCGCTGGATCGCAATGAATTCACGCTGTACTACCAGCCCAGACTGATGACCACGGATCTGCGTGTCGACACCGTCGAGGCGCTGCTGCGTTGGCGGCATCCGCAACGCGGCATGGTGGCGCCGGACGAATTCATTCCGTTGGCCGAGCAGAGCGGTCTGATCGTGGAAATCGGCGAATGGGTGTTGCAGGAGGCCTGCGCGCAATGGCGCCGCTGGCGCGACAATGCCGGCCCGGATTGGAACATCGCCGTCAACGTGTCGGGCGTGCAGTTTCGCGACGGCACGTTGGCGGCGCGCGTGGCGCGCGCCATTGCAGCGGCGGGCGTGGATCCGCACTGCATCGAATTGGAATTCACGGAAGGCGCGCTGATCGAGAACTCCTTCAGCGTCAAACAGGCAGTAATGCAGCTCAAGGATCTCGGCGTCAGTATTGCGCTCGATGACTTTGGCACCGGCTATTCTTCTTTGTCGTACCTGCGCCGCTTTCCCATCGACACGCTGAAGATCGACCGCATGTTCGTGCGCGATATCACCGCGCAGAACGGCGCTCAGGCGCCGCTGGTGGACGCCATCATGGCCATGGCGGGAAGCCTAGGGCTTGCCACGGTCGCCGAAGGGGTGGAGACGGAGCTGCAATGGCAGTATCTGCGGTCACGCGGTGCCACCCAGGTGCAGGGCTTTTTGTTCAGCCGTCCTTTGCCCGTCGACGCCTTGCTGGAATGGCACGCGAATCGTAATCAAGAGCGGCCTCAGCACCTGATCGGCGTCGCCTGAAGAACTCAGGCTCCTAGATTCGCTTGCGGTCCCAGATGGTTTCAGCGCCGTTTTCATGGCGCGCCAGCACGCGCGCAATCACGAACAACAGATCCGACAGACGATTCAAATACTTCAGGGTTTCGGGCGACACGGCCTCGATGCGCGCCAGAGTCCAGGTGCGGCGTTCGGCGCGACGGCACACGGTTCGGGCCACATGGCAGGCGGCCGCAGCGGGTCCTCCGCCTGGCAGGATGAAATCTTTGAGCGGCGGCAGCGCATCGTTGAAGGCATCGAGCTGCGATTCCAGGCGGTCGATGTAGGACTGCGCGATGGCGCGATGCGTGGGGATGCACAGTTCGCCGCCCAGATCGAACAGGTCGTGCTGAACTTCGGTCAGGGTGCGATGGACTGCAGCGGGAAGGCCCGGTACGGCGAGAATCACGCCGATGCAGCTGTTTGCCTCATCCACGGTTCCGTACGCCTCGACGCGGGCATCTTCCTTCGGTACGCGCGAGCCGTCGCCCAGGCCGGTACTGCCTTCATCGCCGGTGCGCGTGTATATCTTGCTGAGTCGGTTTCCCATCGGTCAGGACGGTAGGCGTTGGCTCGGGTGACTGTCAAGGTTCCTCAAGACGGAGTGATCGGCATGCTCGCGATCGTTGCGCTGTCGTCCCAGCGCAGGTGACACACGCTCACCGGCATGTCATGGAAATTGCGCACGATGCACAGATTATAATGCCGGTCCGCAAGCGTCGGACGCGCGGTCGGGTTCATATCTCGCAGATCTAACGCGTTTTCTGGATGATCCACAAGCCGGGTTTGCCCTTGCGGTTCAAACCCAGCGATACCAGCGCCTGCTCGTTTTGCCACAACCGGGCCAGCGGCAACCCTTCCCTGTGAACCTGGCGTGCCAGCTGTTCGGTGGGCGATTGATCGCGAACGCCGTGGCCGTCGCCGCCCATGGTGGGCAAGGCGAGCAGATGCAGATAGTCGCGTGAACTCAAGTCCGGCAGCTGTGAGAATGTTGCCGGGTAGCGCACGTGCAATTCGGCCCCGGGCGTATGGCCGGCTGCGGTTTGCCAGCGCAGATCGAGTTTTGGCGCAACGCGTATCGCGGTTGCCGCCGGCGGTTCGGCGCGCGCGGCCGAGACGATCAGCGGCAGGAGCGCTGCCACCGCCCGCAGCACCCGCGGCAGGGTTGCCGGGATTTTTCGGGATGTCGGCGCGAACTGTGCTCGGCTGCGCATCGTCTACCTCTCGCATCGCGGTTTCCCGCAGCTATAGAAATACGCCACCTGCGCGAGTCGAGGGGGCAGATTTGTCACAATACTTCTGTTCGCCAGATGATCATCGGGCGATTCGGGCAGACATAATGTTGATGGTCGGGGCCCGCAGGGGGCTGGACGTTGCGCGACGGGATCTTATGTCATTCATTAAGAGTTGGACCCGCAGCGCTGACTGCTACCATTGACCCGCAATGACACATTCTCCGGAACTTCAGACCGCTCTCGACGCGGCGCACGCGGCCGCGGACATCGCCCGGTCGCTGTATCAGCGCAACCTCGCGGTGCGGATCAAGGCTGACAAATCGCCGGTCACCGAAGCGGACGTGCAATGCGAAATCGCCATTCGCGACATTCTTCAGTCGCGTTTTCCAGACCATGGATTTTACGGCGAGGAAACCGGCACCCATGCATTGGAGTCAAGCAATCTGTGGCTGGTGGATCCCATCGATGGCACCAAGGCGTTCGTACGCGAATATCCGATGTTCTCCACCCAGATCGCGTTGATGCGCGCAGGAAGGATCGTGCTGGGCGTGTCCAGTGCGCCGGTATACGGTGAGATCGCCTATGCCGAGGTTGGGCACGGCGCATTTCTGAACGGTCAGCCCTTGCGGGTCAGTGGCATCGATACGATATCTACCGCCGCCCTGTCCGCCGGCAATCTCAAGACACTGGCGTCCGGCCCGCAATGGTCCCGCTATGGAGCGCTGGTGGCGCAGGTCAGCCGGATTCGCGGCTACGGCGATTTTCTTCACTATCATCTGCTCGCCGCCGGGAAGATCGATGCGGTGATCGAGTCCGATGTGAATATTCTCGACATCGCGGCGCTGGTGGCCATCGTCACCGAAGCGGGCGGCGTGTTCACGCAGCTCGACGGCGCTGCCGTTTCGCTCGACAGCACCACGGTGTTGGCGGCGAACCGGGCGTTGCACCCGCAGATTCTGGCGGCATTGACCTGACCTTCGCGCAGTGCGGCTCTCAAGCCTGGAAAAAGATCCGGCGCCCGTTCCGTTCGACGCTTTCAAAGCGCGTGCTGTACAGCCGCGACAGGTTGTCATCGTTGATGGTTTGAGCGGAGTCGCCCCAGGTCCAGTCGCCGCGCGGTTCGATGAGCAGCGCCTGATCGGCGAAGCGCGCGGCGAGATTGGCATCGTGGATGGTCACGATCACTGCAGCGCCGGCATCCGCGCGCTGGCGCAGTAACTTCAATGCCTCCAATTGATGGCTCGGGTCCAGGTGATTGGTTGGCTCGTCCATCAGAAAAATCGTCGGCGCCTGCGCGAACACGGCGGCGATGGCCGCCCGTCGTCGCTCGCCGCCGCTCAATGTGAACACATCGCGCTCTTCGTAGCCCTGCAATCCCACCGAGCCGATGGCGGCGCGCGCCAGTGCCACGTCTTCGGCATTCTCCCAACGCCAGCGCGAAATATGCGGATGCCGCCCGAGCAGCACTGTTTCCAGCACGGTGGCGGGAAACGGATCCTCGACATTCTGCGGCAGCAGCGCCATCTCCCGCGCCAGGTCGCGTTTGGTCCAGAGCAAGAGATTGCGGCCGCGAATCAGGATCTCGCCGCCTGCGGGTGTGCGCATCCCGGCGAGGGTATGCATCAGCAAGGTCTTGCCTGCGCCATTGGGGCCCAGCACTGCGAGCAGATGACCGGCGCCCACACTTAAATCCAGGCCGCGGATCAATTGGCGGGCGCCGACGCTGACATCCAGTGACCGGCATTCAAGAAGCATGCGCAAGCCACCGTATTTCGAGCGCGGTCGCGGCGCCGATCACCACCTCACCCAGAGTTGCCGGCGTTTCCCACTGCATCTGTGAAATCATCCGGCGTCCGCCCATCACCTCGGCGTGAGCCTGCGGAAACAGCGGCACTTTCGCCGGATCGCCATAGCCATCCGGAAAGCGCGGTGCATCGCTGGCGTAGTCGTATTTGTCGGTGGCGCCGAGGGTGTGCAGGATTTCGTGCGCGATGACCACGTTGTTGCTTCCGTCCATATCCGCGCGCGCAAACGCATACACCACGCCGATCAATCCTTTTTGCAGTCCCAGCGAATGCGGCACCGTCTGGGTCCGCGCCGGATCATGGTAGAGAACGAAGATGCGAATATCGGCCGGCTCGCGTCCGCCTGCGCTGTGCCGCCACGCCCAGTAGCGCAGTTTCAGGCTCCACAGCATCGTGCCCGTCGCGCCGGCGCCGGCGCGACGTTCCGGTGGGATCTCCTGCAATGCGGCTCGAAGCCGGGTTTGCAGTGGCGTCTCCAGGGCAAGGCCATAGCGCGCGGCCTGGGCTTTGAAAAAATCGTCGATGGCGCTGAAGCTTGCGCGGTTCAACGCCGCGACATAGGCCTGGGTCACAGGACTGTCATCCGCGGCGATCGGATACACCGCCACGAACAGCGGCACACGCCATTGCGTACTGCGGACGCGATCGCGCCAGGCGCCGACCGCGACCAACAACAGCACCAGCAGCAGGGCCAATATGCGCAAGCTGCGCAAGTTGCTGCGCGACGCGGTGCCATTGGCCGGGGTGAGGTTCAATCGGCGGCTTCGGCGGAGAGTTCATCGACCTCACCGTCGTGCGAGGCATAGGACACAGCGATGGCTTTGCAGCACACCGGACAGTCTTCGATGTAGGACTGCGCGCTTGCCGACAGATCCAAGGTGACGGTGATCCGCTCCCAACAATGCGGACAAGTGACCTCGTGCGGCTGCAGCAGGTTCATCGTCGCTACGGCTGCAGCCGTTCCGCGCTCCACTCACTGTCTGGTGGCGTGCGCGTCCAGCGTACCCGCTCGTGGATGCGAAACTGACCCTCGATCCACAGCTCGATGGCTTCGGCCTTGAGGCTGAACCCGCCCCAATGCAGCGGCCGCGGAATATCCACGCTGACGGTGGGCGGTTCGGGCGTACCGGGGCCGTCGTAGTCGATGTCGAAATGCCGCGCGGCATTGCGTACTTGCTCGCGCATGGCAGCTAGGGAGGCGATGGGCTGGCTCTGCCGGCTCGACCAGGCGCCGAGTTTGCTTTGCCAGGGCCGGCCGGCAAAATACTCATCGCTCTGGGCTTCGGTGAGCCGCTCGACCTGGCCTTCGATGCGGATCTGGCGATGACGGTGGTCCCAATGGAAGACCACGGCAGCCCGCCCGGTCGCCGCCAGCTCACGACCCTTGCGCGACTCGTAGTTGGTGTAAAAGAGCACCTCGCCGCGATCGACCCGAATCTCCTTGCACAGCACCACGCGAGCGGAAGGCAGGCCCGCCGCGTCGACGGTGGCCAGCACCATGCTGTTCGGATTGGGTTGCGCCGCATCACACTTCGCTTCCGCCAGCCAGTGGGCGGCGAGCACGAAGGGATTGGTGGGCAGCGGCGAAGGCAGGGATTGTGTCGGCAGGTCCATGCGCCATTTTAGCCGATTCAGCTACGGTTCAGCCGCTTCAGTCCAAACTCCTCGCCGTAGAGTTGGATAACCAGGAGTTCCCATGAACATCAAGATCTTGGCAGCGGCGTCCGTTCTCGTCGGTGCACTCGTTGCCACTTCTGCCAGCGCCGATGATCACGGCTGGCGCGGTGGATCGCGGGGCGGCGACTCTCACAGCCATTGGGACCACGACCGGCGAGGATCCGGCGGTCATGATGGTGGTTGGGATCGCGGCGAGCGCGGTGACAGTGGGCGTTGGAACCGCAACCAGGGTTACAACCGCTCCTGGAACGACGATCATCGCGGCTACGGTCGCCATGAGGGCTATCGCGACTCCGGGTGGAACCGCGATTACCGGCATCATTATTATTCCCGACCGGCGCCGCGGTACAGTTATCGACCGGACTATGGCTATGCGCCGCGCTATTATGCGCCCAGCTATTACGCTCCCGGCTATTACGCTCCTGAAGGCTGGGGCGGCTGGTTCGACGACCTGGGTGTCGTGATTCAGTTTGACCTGCACTAACGTAAGTTCCAGGTTCAATGATCGGTAAGGAGGAGCGTCGGCCTGCAGATTGAGGGGACGCTCCTCCCGATGACATTGGATGAATTGCGCGCCGAACTGACGGCGCTGGATACCCACCTGCTGGAACTGGTGGCGCAACGACAGCGCCTGAGCCAGGAGGTCGCCGCCGTCAAGCGCGCGACGGGGCGCGCCACGCGCGATTTCGTCCGTGAACGCGAGGTCATCCTGCGCGCCCGCACCACCGCCGAGCGGCTCAAAGTGTCCCCCGCGCTCGCCGAGACCATCCTGCGACAACTCATCGATTCCTCGCTCGCCACGCAGGAGCAGGCCGGCGTTGCGGCGCAGGCTCGCGGCACCGGCAAACGTGCTCTGGTCATTGGCGGCAGCGGCAAGATGGGCGGCTGGTTCGCCGAATTTCTGGCCTCGCAAGGCTTCGATGTCACCATCGCCGATCCGGTCCCCTCCACGCATGGCCACGCACAGATCGCGCGCTGGGAAGACGATGCGCTGGATCAGGATCTGATCGTGCTGGCCACGCCATTAGGTATCACCGCGCAGGTGCTGCAGGGACTGGCGACGCGGGCGCCGCACGGCTTGATATTCGATCTGGGCTCGCTGAAAACGCCGTTGCGCAGCGGTCTGCAGGCACTGAGCGCGGCCGGTTGCCGGGTCACCTCGCTGCACCCCATGTTCGGTCCCGACACCACGTTACTCTCCGGGCGCCACGTGATCTTCATCGATCTGGGCAACGCACAGGCGCTGCGCGAAGCGCAGGAACTGTTTGCGCCCACCATGGCCGAGCGCGTGGTCATGGGCCTGGATGAGCACGATCGGCTCATCGCCTATGTCCTGGGACTGTCGCATGCATTGAACATCGCCTTTTTCACCGCCCTTGCGGGAAGCGGCGAAGCGGCGCCGCGGCTGGCGCGCATGTCGAGCACCACTTTCGACTCGCAACTGGATGTGGCAGCGCGGGTCGCGGCCGAGAGCCCGGAATTGTATTTTGAGATCCAGAGCCTGAACGAATACGGCGGGGAATCGCTGGAAGCCTTGCGCCGCTCGGTCGAGGAGCTGGTCAGTTCAATCAAAACGAAGGACGCAGCGGGCTTCAAGCATCTGATGGAAAGGGGCCGCAGCTACCTGGATGGGCGCGCGGCAGCGCGCGGCTAACCTGTGTGCCGCGGCGCGACTCCATGAGCCCTACGAACGCAGCCAGCGTTGGGGCCGATGCGCTGTCGCGCGAAAATGAGGAGTTGAAATCGCGGCTGCGTTCGCTCACCAGCGAGGCGGCGCACAATGCGATTTTGCTGAAGCGCACCCAGGACCGGGAACTGTCCCTGCTGCGCGCCGACAGCCTGGCGCAGCTGCTGCGCGCAATGGTCGAGGGACTCAAGGATTCGTACGGTCTGGACGCGGTGAGCGTGGTGCTGCTGGATCCGCAGCACGAAATACGCCATTTGCTGGTCGCCGGCGGCGACCGGCCGGAGGAGTTCAATCAGGTGCTGTTCGTGGATTCGCTGATCGGGCTGGCGCCGCAACTCAACGCCCTGCACAAGCCCTGGCTCGGCCCGTTCCTCGGCGCGGATCATCATCTGCTGTTCTCGCATGCGCATGATCTGCAGAGCGTCGCGTTGCTGCCCCTGCCGCGCAAAGACCGCGTGACGGGTGCGCTGTGTTTCGGCAGCCGCGATGCGACGCGATTCACGCGCCATCACGCCACCGATTTTCTCTCCCACCTCGGCGCACTGGGCGCCGTCTGCGTGGAAAATGCCACCAACCGCGCGCGATTGATGCGCGCCGGCATCACCGACTTTCTCACCGGCTGGCACAACCGCCGCTATCTGCAGCAGCGCTTGAAGGAGGAGATATCGCGTGCGCAGCGTCAGCATTCGAGCGTCGCCTGCCTGATGATGGACATCGATCGCTTCAAGAACATCAACGACGGCTACGGGCATCTCGCCGGCGACAATGCCCTGAAGGAAGTCGCGGTGCGGGTCGAAGCCCAGATTCGCAGCATGGACACTGCGGCGCGCTTCGGCGGCGATGAGCTGGCCATCGTCTTGCCCGATGCCAATGCGGCCGATGCGGCGAAGTTGGCCGAACGGATTCGCGATGCTGTCGCGGCAACGCCGGTCACGCTCACGCCGCAAGTGCAACGGGTGCTCACCTTGTCCGTGGGTGTGGCGGCGATTGCGCCGTCGCGGCATGAAACCGATCTGAAATCACTCGCCGATCGATTGCTGGCCGATGCCGATGCGGCGCTGTATCGCGCCAAGGCGCTGGGGCGCAACCGGGTGCAGATCGGCGCCGGGTGAGCGCGCCATCACGGCGCGTTCTGCGGCAACGCTAGCTGATGTGCCGCGCGCGCCGCATCAGGAACAGGAACAGTGGCACGCCGATCAACGCGGTCAATGCGCCGACGGGGAGCTGCCGGGGAGCCGCAGCGACGCGCGCCAGGATGTCGGCAAGCGTGAGCATCGAGCCGCCCAACAGTATCGATGCCGGCACCACCACCCGATGATCGCTCCCCGCCATCAAGCGCACCAGATGGGGCGTCAACAGGCCGATGAAGCCGATGCCGCCGGCTGTCGTCACCGCCGCCGCAGTCATCGCGCTGGTGGCGCAGAACAAGGCGATGCGGGCGGGTTTGAGCGCAACGCCGAGGGACTGCGCTTCCAATTCGCCGCGTGCCAGGACGTTGAGATTGCGGGCACCGGCGATCGCCAGCGCGCCGACGCCGATCAGCAGGACGAGCGCGACGCGTGAAAAGGAGGCGAAGGACAGATCGCCCATGAGCCAGAACAACATGCCGCGCAGACGGGTGTCTTCGCCCAGTGCGAGCATGAGGCTGACGATGGCACCGCAGCCGGCCGCCACGACCACGCCGGTGAGCAACAGCCGTTGCGGCGTCCAACCGCCGTGTCCATGCGCGAGGCCAAATACCAACAGCGTTGCACCCAGTGCGCCCACCGCCGCGGCGCCGTCGATCATCCAGCCGCCCAAGCCCAACAGCATCGCCCCGAGCGCGGCGACCGCCGCGCCGCCGGAAATGCCCAGCACGAAGGGGTCCGCCAGCGGATTGCGCAGCAGAACCTGCATCAGCACGCCGGCGAGTGCCAGCAAGCCGCCGGTGCTAAATGCGTTGATGGCGCGCGGCAGCCGCAATTCCAGGATGATTTGCCGCACCAGCGGATCCTGGGCGCCGACGATGGCGCGCAGGGCTGCGCGCGCGCCGATGTCGGTGCTGCCCACGGTGACGCCCAGCAGGACACTGGCGGCGGCGATGAGGGTCAATAAGGGCAACAGCCAGCGCGCTTTCATGAAAGCAATATGGAACAATCCCCGGCATGTCGCCAGAGCCGGTAGTTGATTACATCGATCCCGACGGATTTCGAGCCAATGTAGGCATCGTTCTCATGCGTGCCCCGCATGAGCTGTTCCTGGGAGGACGCATCGGCGGACGCGGTTGGCAATTCCCGCAGGGTGGCGTGCGCCACGGCGAACGCGTCGAGGACGCCCTGTACCGCGAGCTTTACGAGGAAGTCGGGTTGGAGCAGGGCCATGTGCGACTGCTCGGCAGCACCCGCGGCTGGATGCGCTACCGGCTCCCCAAACAAAACATCCGCGACCGCTGCATCGGCCAGAAACAGCGGTGGTTTCTGCTGGGATTCGATGCCGATGAGTCGGCATTGCGCTTCGATACGAGCGGCACGCCCGAATTCGATGCCTGGCGCTGGGTGGACTACTGGACGCCCGTTCGCGAGGTCGTGTACTTCAAGCGGCGCGTGTATATCAAGGCCTTGCATGAGCTGGGTATGTTCATCGTGCCGCAAGCATTGCCTGCCTATCCGGATTGGTGGGACCAGTTCGCGGCAGCCGTGCCGGCGCGCAATCGCCGTCGTGACCGGCCACGCTAGAAAGGTTTGGCGACGGCCAGCAGCACGATGCCGAGCAGCAGCAGGCTGGGCGCCTCGTTGAACGCCCGAAGCCACTTCGCGCTGCGTCGGTTTGCATTGGCACGGAAGTCGGACAGCAACTTGTAGCAATATAGGTGGTAGCCGATCAGTATCGCGACCAGGACGAGCTTCAGCTGCAGCCAGTGCATGTGCAGATAGCCGGGAAGAAGAATGATCATCAACAAGCCCAGGACGATGGTGGCCGTTGCGCCAATGCTCATCAAAATGAACAGTCTGCGTTCCATGATCCTGAATCGTGCGGCCCCGATCTCATCGATCGTGTCGGCGTGATAAACGAACAAGCGCGGCAAGTAAAATAGACCGGCGAACCAGGTGACCATGGCGACTACGTGCAATGCCTTTACCCACAGCATGAACAACCCTTCGATGACGGTTCGAGCCCCCATGATAGTCGTTTGGGCTTTGATCGGGCTCACCTCGCGGTTTGCATAGGGGTCCTTGCGTGGCGGATCCGTTCGACAAGCTGGTAGTCCGCTCGCATTCGCCGCGCAAGCGAGCCTGGTTGTTCGGCGGGCTGGCATTGCTGGGCGTGGCGTTTTTCTACGGCATGTTCGAGCTCGGCCGCTACGATGCCGGTTATCGTGTCGTCGATGCCGTGCGCGGCGCCCTGACCTCGAGCGAGCGTCTGCGCGATCTGGAATCGGAGAATACGCGCCTCAAATCGCTGTTGGAGGCGGCTGATGTGGCCCGGCGGGTCGACCGCGAGGGCTACAAGCAGGTCGAGCGCAGCCTGGGGGACATGCAGAGTCAGATCGCCCGCCTGAACCAGGATCTGTCCTTCTACCGAGGGCTGGTGCAGCCGGATTCTGCGATCGGCGTCAAAGTTCAACGGTTGCAGATCGTGCCGGAAGGCCCGGCGGGGCAATTTCGCCTGAAATTCATTCTCATGCAGGTCGGCAAGCCCGACAAGGCGGTAAACGGCAATACTGTGATCAGCGTCGATGGATTAACGGACCGTAAACCGCTTAACTTAAGCTTCGCGCGCATCTCGCCGAAGGGTCGCGTCAGCCTGGCATACACGTTTCGATATTTTCAGGACTTCGATGAGCTGTTGCAGCTTCCGCCGGCCTTCGAGGCGACGAGGGTGAACGTCGAGATCCGCTCCGGGCGCGATGCGAGCCGCAGTTTCCGGCAGGCATTCGTTTGGAAGACACAAGGCGTATCGGTTGAAACTGAAGCGAAGGATAAGTCGAATGTTCAAGCGGAATCCGAGTAAGCAATCCAAGATCGATACGCTGATCGGGCCGAAAACGCGCATCAACGGCGATGTCATTTTCGCCGGCGGCTTTCATCTCGACGGCTACATCAACGGCAACGTCAAAGCCGAAGCGGGAGCCCATGCGGTGTTGTCGGTGAGCGAGCAGGGCTGTGTCGAGGGTTCCGTGTCGGTGCCGAGCATCATTTTGAACGGCGTGGTCAAAGGCGATATTGAGGCGGATGACCGGGTGGAATTGGGCCCCAAAGCCAAGGTCCACGGTAATGTTCATTATGCGGTCATTGAAACGGCGATTGGCGCCCAGATAAACGGTAAATTGATCCACCGGGCCGCCCCTGTGCGGCAGGCTCCTCCCAAGTCCAAGGACTGAGGTTGATCGGTTCGAGTTCGCGAGTACACTAGCTTTATGAATGCAGTCGCTGAAACCGTTGGTCTTGCTCCCACGCTCATCTTCACGGATGCGGCAGCATCCAAGGTGGGATCGCTGATCGCTGAAGAGGCCAATCCGAACCTCAAACTCCGGGTGTTCGTGTCCGGCGGCGGTTGCTCGGGCTTTCAATATGGGTTTACCTTCGATGAAAACATCGAAGAGGGCGATACCGCGGTTCAAAATTCGGGCGTGACGCTGCTGATCGATCCGATGAGCATCCAATATCTCGCCGGCGCACAGATCGACTACAAAGAAGATCTGCAAGGCGCGCAGTTCGTGATCCGCAACCCCAACGCCAAGACCACCTGCGGCTGCGGGTCTTCCTTCTCCGCCTGACGGCGCGTTGGTGTCCAAGCGACGTGCCGTTCCCGACGTGCTCGCCGCCGTCGATCTAGGTTCCAACAGCTTTCACATGGTCGTCGCCCGACATTCGCACGGGCAACTCGTCATCCTCGATCGTCTGCGTGAAATGGTGCGGCTCGCCGCCGGCCTCAGCGACAGTGATCGTCTCGACGACGAGGCCAGTGCGCGTGCGCTGCGGTGTCTGGAGCGCTTCGGCCAGCGGTTGCGGGCCATGCACGCGGACAGCGTTCGTGTCGTCGGCACCAATGCCTTGCGCCGCGCGAAGCGCAAGCGCTGGTTCCTGGAGCGCGCCAGGGCGGCGCTCGGGCACCCGATCGAAATCATCTCCGGTCTCGAAGAAGCACGTCTGATCTACTCGGGCGTGGCGCACACCAGTCCCATGAGCACCGACAAGCGCCTCGTCATGGATATTGGCGGCGGCTCCACTGAAATCGTGATCGGCGAGGGCTTCAATCCATTGCTGCTGGAGAGCCTGTCGGTGGGCTGTGTGGGTCTCGCGGCAAGCTATTTCGATGACGGCAAGATTTCAGAGAAACGCTTCGAACGCGCGCGTACGGCGGTGCGCCTGGAACTCGAGCCGGTGCTCGAGTCCTACCGCAAATTGGGCTGGCAGCAGGCCTGCGGCAGTTCCGGGACGGTGCGCGTAATCGGTGATGTACTGCGGCGCCTGTATCCGGACGAACCGATGATCACCCTGGGGAATCTGCGCAAGCTCGCCGATCGTGTCATCGCGGCGGGGCACGTGCAGGAGCTGGGCCTGCCCGACGTTGACGCTGAGCGGGCGCCGGTGTTTCCCAGCGGTCTGGCGATTTTGCTCGAAGTTGCGGAAAGCCTGCAGATCGAGCGCATGCGCATTGCCGAGGGTGCGATGCGCGAAGGCCTGCTTTACGATCTCATGGGGCGATTCACCGACGAGGATGCGCGCGTGCGCAGTGTGCGCGCCATGGAAAAGCGCTATCACGTGGACAGCGCGCAGGCCGATCGCGTCGAGCAAACCGCGCTGGCCTTGCTGGAGCAGGTGACCGACGCGTGGAAACTGGATGAGCCGCTGGCCGAGATGGCGCTCGGCTGGGCCGCGCGTCTGCACGAGACGGGTCTCGACATTGCGCATTCTAAATACCAGCGCCACAGCGCCTATCTGCTCCAGAACGCCGACATGCCGGGTTTCCCGCGCGAAGAACAACTGTTGTTATCCGTACTGGTGGGCGCCCACCGGCGGCAACTATCCCTGGAAAGCGTCGAGGATCTGTTGCCGCCGTGGGACCGACGCTGCGAATTCCTCATCGTAATCCTGCGTCTGGCGGTGCTGCTGCATCGCGGCCGCAGTCCGCAGCCGCTGCCCGAGGCGCGGCTGCGCGTGAAGGGTCGTGTGGTGACGCTGGAATTGCCGGCGCGGTGGATGAAGGAACATCCGCTCACCCTCGAGGATCTCGAGCAGGAAAAGCACTATCTAAAGGACGCAGGCTTTCGCTTAAGCTTCAGTTAGCGCCACCCGTTCATTGAAATGGCTGAGCAGGCGCGACTGCGCACAGAAGGCCTCGCCGTCAGGACCCGCGCTTTTCACTCGTTGATACTCGCCCGAGGCGTTCATGTTCCAGGCCTGCACGTTGTCGGCAAGATAGTAGGTCAGGTCCTGCCACACCCGCTCCTGCGGATCGCGCGCTTCCACCGGGAAGGCTACCTCGATGCGCCGGAACAGATTGCGATCCATCCAGTCCGCGCTGCCGCAATACACCTCTCGGGCACCGGCGTTTTCGAACGCATAGACGCGTGAGTGTTCCAAAAACCGGCCCACGATGGAACGTACACGGATGTTCTCTGAGACGCCCTTGACGCCCGGACGCAGACAGCAGATGCCGCGCACGATCAGATCGACTTGCACGCCGGCGCGCGAAGCGCGATACAGCGCTTGAATGATGGTCGGCTCGGTCAAGGCATTGAGTTTGGCGATGATGCGCGCCGGTCTGCCTGCATGCGCATGTTCTATTTCGCGGTCGATCTTTGCGACCAACGCCTGGTGCAGGCTGAACGGGGCGTGCAACAGCTTGCGCAATTGCGGTACGCGCGTAAGACCGGTGAGCTGCAGAAAAATTTCATGGATGTCGGCGCCGATCGCCTCATCGGCCGTCAACAGGCCGTAGTCGGTGTACAGGCGCGCGGTCTTCGCGTGATAGTTGCCGGTGCCCAGATGGCAGTAGCGTTTCAGGCCGGATTCTTCGCGTCGCACCACCATGACGAGCTTGGCGTGTGTCTTGAAGCCGAACACGCCGTACATCACGTGTGCGCCGGCTTCCTGCAGTTTGTTGGCCAGCTCGATGTTGGCGGCCTCGTCGAATCGCGCGCGCAGTTCGATGATGACGGTGACGTCCTTGCCCATCTGCGCCGCTTCGGACAGCGCTTGAACAATCATTGAATCAGTGCCGGCGCGATACAGGGTTTGTTTGATGGCGAGCACGGAGGGGTCGCTGGCCGCCTGTTTGATGAAATCCGCCACCGGCCCGAAACCTTGAAACGGGTGATGCAGCAGCACGTCGCCTGCGCGGATCGTGGTGAAAATATCCATCCCCACCCCGAAGCGCTCGGGAATGCTGGGATTGAAGGGCGGGTACTTGAGCTCCGGCCGATCCACCAGGTCATATACCGCCATGAGCCGGTTCAGATTCACCGGCCCGGGAACCTGGTACAAATCCCGATCGGTCAGTCCGAATTGCTCCAGCAGACTGGTGAGAATTTCCGGCGGGGTGTCATGCGCGGTTTCCAGACGCACGGCATCACCGTAACGGCGCGAGGCCAGTTCGCCCTCCACCGCGCGCAGCAGGTCATCGACTTCTTCCTGCTCGACGAACAGATCGCTGTTGCGGGTGACCCGGAATTGGTAGCAGCCGCGAACCTGCATGCCGGCGAACAGCTTGGAGACGAAGGCCTCCACCAGGGTGGCGAGAAAAATGAATTTGCGCCCACCGAGTTCATCGGGCAGCCGGATGACGCGCGGCAATGAGCGCGGCGCCTGCACGACTGCCAGACCCGTGTTGCGGCCAAAGCCGTCCTCGCCGTCGACAGTCACTGCAAAATTCAGACTTTTGTTCAGCGTCTTGGGGAAGGGCCGCGCCGGATCCAGTGCCAGCGGACTCAAGACCGGCACCACCTCGTTGATGAAATAGTTTTCCAGCCAGGTTGCCTGCGTCGGTGTCCAGGTCTCCACTTCCAGGAACACCACACCCGCGGCGCCCAACTCCGGCATCAACACTTCGTTCAGCAGCGAGTACTGTTCCTCCACAAGGCGTTCGGTGCGGGTGCGGATGGCGGCGAGCTGGTCGGGCACGGACAGTCCGTCCGGTCCGGGTTGCGCAGCGCCTGCCTCCAGCAATTCCTTGAGGCCGGCGACCCGGATTTCGAAAAACTCATCCAGATTGGTGCATGAAATACACAGGAATCGCACGCGCTCGAGCAGCGGAATGGAGCGGTCCTTGGCCTGTTCGAGCACGCGCTGGTTGAATTCGAGAAACGACAGTTCCCGATTGACGTAAAGGCCGATGTTCTGGAGCTCGATGTCGTTCATGCGCAAGTGTTGCAATCGGAGTGTGACAGTTTCATGACATGCAATTGCAACGCCTGCATGTCAGGGGTGGTCAGTTGCCGGATTTTGCGACGCTGACCGGCTGGCTCAAGCGCTCAAGCAAGGGTGCGCACTGCGCCTGGAAACTCTGCAGCGCTTCGGCGTCAAGCGGTTCGGCTGCCGGTAGCTGCACTTTTTCTGGATCCTTGTGCACGCCGTTCATCAGGTACTCGTAATGCAGATGCGGTCCGGTCGCAAGGCCGGTCATGCCCACATAGGCAATCACCTGCCCTTGGTGCACCCGGTCTCCATTGCGCAAGTTCCGGGCGTATCGCGACAGGTGCCCGTAGAGCGTCGACACGCCGCGGGTGTGTGCCAGCATCAGCGCGTTGCCATAGCCGCCTTTGCGGCCCTTGAAGCTGACCCGGCCATCGCTGGCAGCGCGCACCGGCGTACCGACAGGTGCCGCATAGTCCGTGCCCATGTGTCCACGGATCAAATTCAAGATGGGGTGATGCCGGCGCGGATTGAATCGCGAACTGATGCGGGTGAATTCCACCGGCGTGCGCAAAAACGCCTTGCGCATCGGCAGCCCTTGCGGCGTGTAGTAGCCGGAGAATCCGGCAGGCGATACGTAGCGCGCCGCCCGGTAAACCTTCCCGTCATTGACGAATTCGGCGGCGAGGATGTCGCCGTCGTGCAGGTAGCGGCCTTCCTGAAACACCTGGTTGTACACCACGGTGAAGCCGTCGCCGTCACGGATATCCAGCACGAAGTCGATGTCCCAGGCGAAAATGTTCGCCAGTTCCAATGCCAGCTGTTCCGAGAGGCCTGCACTGGCCGCCGATTCGAACAGCGATGAATCGATGCGGGCGGTCGCGGTGCGCGGTCGCAGCTCGACCGGGTGGTCGATCATCTGCACCGCAAATCCGGAACTCTCACGCACCACTTTCAGGGTCTGTGTTTCGCTGACCTTGCGGGTCAGCGTCCAGATTTCGCCGTCCGCGTGCGTCACTTCGATGGCATCCCCGGGACGAAGGAAGTCCAGGCTCTGGCGAATGCCGGGCAGATTGCGGATCCGCGCCAGATCCGCCGTGTCCAGGGCCATGCGGCGAAAAATCCGGTCGAGCGTGTCGTTGCGGCCGACGATGACCTCGATGGGTGCGGCGAGGCTGGCCTGGATCGGCTGAACCTGGGGTGGCGCCACGACCGCCGGTGGTGGTAGCGAGGCTGATGCCACCGGCACCGGCGGGGACGGCGCGGGAGATGATTGTTGGGCTCGCCACAGCAGCAACCCCACGCCGAGCACCGCAGCCGCCAGCGCGATTTGCGGCAGAACCGGGCGATCGTGCGAAGCGCTGCTTCGCAGGTCGGGTTGGGGCTCGCTCATGGGTCGAAATGCCATTGCAGGACAGACCCTTAGGCTAGCGGGATCGCTCGGCATCGGTCAATGACGACAACCGCCCAGGAATGAGATGACGGCCACGGAATTGACAGCGCTGCAGCCCCGCGCCGCCTTGGAATTGCGCCGCGACGCCCATCCCCCGTACAGTGCCCGCCGTTGCCCAAGACAAAGCGATGCGGTACATGATCGATGTAGATGAGCAGATGAGCGAATTGCGGCGCGGCGCCGTGGATTTGATTCAAGAGGCGGACCTTGCCCGGAAGATACGGCGCGGCAAGCCGCTGCGGGTCAAGGCCGGGTTCGACCCGACGGCGCCCGATTTGCATCTGGGCCATACGGTGTTGATCAACAAACTGCGCCAGTTCCAGCAGTTGGGGCATGAGGTCATCTTTCTCATCGGCGATTTCACCGGTATGATCGGCGACCCGACCGGCAAGAACGCCACCCGCCCGCGACTGACTCCGCCGGAAATTGAAGCCAATGCGCGCACCTATCGCGAGCAGATCTTCAAGATCCTCGACCCCGAGCGCACGGTGGTGGATTTCAATTCCCGATGGATGGGACCGATGAGCGCCGCCGGTCTGATCGAACTGGCCGCCAAGCACACCGTCGCGCGCATGCTGGAGCGCGATGATTTCGACAAGCGCTACAAATCCGGGCAAGCTATCTCGATCCACGAATTTCTGTACCCCTTGGTTCAAGGTTACGACTCGGTGGCCTTGAAGGCGGACGTCGAGCTGGGCGGCACCGATCAGAAATTCAATCTGCTGGTGGGCCGGCAGCTGCAGGAGGCCTACGGCCAGGAACCGCAGATCGTGCTGACCATGCCGTTGCTGGAGGGTTTGGACGGCGTGCAGAAAATGTCCAAGTCGCTGGGCAATTACGTGGGCATTCACGAATCCGGCGATGAAATGTTCGGCAAACTGATGTCGATATCGGACGACCTGATGTGGCGCTACTTTGAACTGCTCAGCTTTCGCAGCGCGGCGCAGATCACCGGATTGCGTACGGCGGTGTCACAGGGCCGCAATCCGCGCGACGTGAAATTCGAATTGGCGGTGGAGCTCGTGGCGCGTTTTCATTCGCAGCCAGCCGCGGAGCAGGCCCAGCGCAACTTCGTTGCGCGCTTTGCGCAAGGCGTGGTGCCCGAGGATCTGGTCGAGCAGGTGCTCACGATTGAGGGCACTACGATTCGTCTGAGTACTGCGTTGAAATCCCTGGGGCTGGTGTCCAGCACCTCGGAGGCGATGCGCAAGATCGAGGAAGGCGCGGTGCGGGTCGATCAACAGAAGATCAGCGACCGGCAATGCGAATTGAAGGCCGGCCAGAGCCTGATCCTGTCGGTGGGCAAGCGCGCCATTGCCAAGGTGCGTATCCAAAGCCCGTAACGAGAGGCGCTTCGCGACTCGCGGCACGGGTGGGGCGCTCAGGGTCCGCAAGTTTTGCGACATGGCTCACAGAATGACTGCGCTCCGGCAGGCATCTCGTTGTTCCATTTGACTTTTCCTGCGCGAACTGTGATCCACGCCGCCTTGCGCGATGCGCCGATTCCCTACCCTTGCAAAAGAACTAAAGGCGTATGCAGCACTGCTGCGCCGGAGATCTTTCGCATGGCAAATACACTCACAGCAGCGGCAGGCGCGCGCCCGCAGATGGATCCCAAAGCGCCATTCGCTGCGCGTGCGCCGAAGACGAAGATCGCTGCAATTCTGATTTCCGGGGATGACACGATCTGGCCGCAGATCGGCAAGTTCGTTCCGAGCCGCTTCACCCTCAAGCAGGTCGACTCGATCGAGCAATTGCTCGAAACGACCGACATGGGATCCGCTGCCGTGCTGCTGTGGGACGTGCGACAGGAATCGGACATCATTGCCCGCCTGTCATGTCTGCAACAGCATTCGCCGCGATTCAGCGTGCTGGTGTTCGATTTGCCTGAGCAGGAGGCGACTTGGGAACCGTTGATCCGCCAGAATCAGTTGATCGCGCGTCTCGATCTGCCCATCGCCGAAGGTGCCTTCGTCAAGTCGTTGAATCAGGCCGGTGAGGAAGTGCAGGCGCGGGCCGCTTTGCTCGGCGAGCCCAAACGCGACGGCGAACCGCCGAGTGCCGTGCCGCCCGGGCGTTCCCGACTGTCATGGTTCGTTGGCGCAGCGCTCGCCGCCTGTGCGGTGCTGGGTGTCGGTGCGTTTTATTTGCGCTCTCCCTCTGCGCCGCCGGCAACTATTGCGGCACAGGAGCCCGCGACGCAGGCAGCGGAGCAGCCGGCCGCCGTGGCCGCCGACAGCAGCGCATCGGCTCAGGTCGAGACCCTTCTGGAAAACGCCGGTCAGGCGATGCTTGACCGCCGCTATGTCGCGCCCATCGATAACAACGCGTTGTATTTCTACCGTCGTGTGCTGACATTCGATGCCACCAACGGTGAGGCCAAACAAGGTTTGGAGCGATTGGCGGAGCTGCTTCTCAGCCGCGCGCAAAGCGCCGTGGATCAGCGCCAGTTCGAGCCAGCATTGCAGTCCCTGGAGATCGCCCGCAGTCTAAAACCCAACGATCCGCGTACGGCCGCGTTGGATCAACGGCTTTCCAGCATGCGATCGGAACTGGGCGCCACGCAGATTCAGGCCGCAATGAATGCACAGAATTTTGAGCGCGCCGCAGCATTGATCGATGAAGCCGTGCGCGCGAAGACGTTGAGCGCTGCGCAGGCCGTGCAATTGCGTGACGCATTGAAGAGTCAGCGCAGCGATTTCGAAAGCGCGCGCTTCGTGAAACTGGCCCAGGCCCGCCTGCAGCAGGACCGGCTCATCGATCCGCCTGGCGACAGCGCCTCCTTTTATCTGGATCGCGCGCGTCGCGCCGGCGTCAGCGCCCCTGCAATCGCCGTGGAGACTCGCAACCTGCAACAGAAGGTCCTCGACTCGGCGCGCACCGCCATCGACCAGCGTCGCTTCACGGAAGCCGATCGCTGGCTCGCGGAGGCTCGCAGCGAGTCGGCGAACGCTGTGACGCTCGCCGCGTTGCAAAATGACCTTGCCGCCGCACGTAGTAAAGAAGCGCGTGCAAAATCCGACGCGCTCGC